>JBGUHW010000021.1:0-73628 GCA_045112395.1 Bacteroidales bacterium | reverse complement strand
GTCGTAGGTGCAGCCGAAGTTGTCCGTCGCCGAGAAGGTGTACGGTATCAGCGACCAGTTGTTCTGGTCGGGGTTCTGTACTACGGCTGTGGCATCGGCACTGCCGTTCTGGCCGGTTGCCATGCCTACGCCGCTCCATGAGTAGCCGCCGGTGGTGTATGTATTGGTGAACGACCAGGTGTCGTTTGGATAAAGGTTTGCTGCAAAATACAAACCCCATTCGAATATCCAGCCGTTATCAGAGCTCAAGTGGTCGCATACATATATTGTCCATGTACCATTGAGAGGACAGCCGATGAGAGAAGACATGCTTTCGTATGTTCCGTAGTCGCCTTCATTAAGTATTTCGGTTGTTTCGGTATTTCCGCAAGGATCGGTATACGATTCGCGGGTTGTTGGTCCGCTAGGTCCGAAAGGAGTTGTTGATGTCGGTGTAAAGTTATAGGAATAACCTTCACCAGCGGTATAGTAGCAGTCGCTTGAAGAATATGGGTCTGGAGCATGTCCAAGGTGAATGTTTCCACCACTGCTCGAACCTGATACATTAGTACCACCATGGTTGGTCCAGTGAAGAGAAGACATTGTTCCGCCTGAATAAGCATGAAGCAGACACATCTGTCCGTTAGGGCACTGAAGTACCATCGAAAGGTCGCCGAGGTATGAGTGCTCCATATTGAGGTAAACACGTTCGATATCGTTTATTGTGTTAATTCTTGCATCATCGGCAAAAATATCGAATTCGAGGCTAGTGTTGTAGCAGGTACTGTTACCATCGGGAAGGAAGGTTGCACCAGCAATAATTGGTGGACGGATAGCAGTCCAAGGATCGATATGCGGTTCGCCATGTAGCGAAACGGTTGTTCCAGGACAAACTGAATCGGGTCCGAATGTAACATTTGGCCATGTAGGCTTAAGTGAAACACGTACCTTGCGGGTGTTAATGTTTCTATTCAAACAACCACGGGTATCGGCAGCACTACATATTACCATGAAACCACCACTCTCGGTGAATGTATAGTTAAGAGTCTGTCCACCTTGTGGATGAATTGTATCATTATTAGAATTGATGATACCCCATGTATAAACCAGAGTAGATTCGCTTTGATCGTACTGAGCACCATTGTTATCGAAGTGTGTTGAAGCCGTAAAACTTACTGCCGTTCCGTTGCACACATCGTAGAATGTCTCGTTCTGGCCAGTAGCCTGATTAAGTTCTGTTGTCGGGCTTACACTTGGGTTTATCGTAGTCTGGAAAGTCTGGCACATATCACCGCACCAAATCTTGGCAGCAAATCCAGCGCCAGTTGTCGTTGACGATGACCATACAATCTGTAAAGAACCACGGTTTGAAGTGAAAGTCCGTCCATTCAACGAAGTTCCAGTAGCGTTGGAAACAAGAACCTGCTGAGAAATACCGTCCTTGATAGTCATCGTTGTTCCGGAACCGAGGTTAAACTGTGTGAACTTAAGGCTGATAGCGCCAGAGTTGGTAGATGCTATATCCCTTATTATACTTTCGTTTGCGCTATAGTTACCGCTTGAACCACCGCTATCGTAAAGCAGAGCGGCAGGGTTTGTTTCCGAAGAACCGCCAGCCGGACAGGCAATCTCGAAAGTATTACCTGACGAACCCGCCTGGTTAAGCGTGTATGTTGTCTGCGCCAATGCTACCGTGCAAGCCGCCATGATAGCGACCAGCACCATTATTAATCTCTTATTCATTGCCGTACCCTTTCATTGCATTATACATTTCTGAAATTTCCTTGTTGGAGTAGAATCCAATGATGGTGTTTGTCTTGCCAACGCGGTAGAAATTGCGATGGTCGTAAGGCCTTTCGTAGTAGAATTCTGCGATGTTAACCTTTCCAGGTTCAATCGACTCTACCATTCCAGCTCTTTCACCAGTTTCTGGATCCTTGTAGTAGAGATACTCGAAACCATCAATCTTCTGTTGCATTTCTGGTTCTGCTATGTACCACGAATGATCGAGTTCATAGTTCAGAAGTTCGAGGATCAGAGGAGTTTCCTTCTGCATGCGCTGTAAATGTTCGAGGCTGTAAGCCTTTTCCAAGCGCGGATCGATCTGCACTGTCTGTGCATAGCTAAAGCCACATATCATCGTGACAATCAGCATAATAAAAAACTTCCTTTTCATATTCTTTTTATTTATTATTTACCAATTAATAATATTTCTCTCTACCCCTATGACAACTGAAACATCAATTTCGTTGCCTGGGATTTAAAAAAAATTTCAACTTTTTTTTAACTTCAACATTTATACTATTTTACGCAATATAAGACTGCAAAGTAAATTAAAAAAATTGAATAAATGTTAATTAATTTTAATTTTTGTTAATATTTTTAACAAACAACTGAGAATCAAGCACTAACGTTTAATGTTCAAGAGGTTCAACGTTCAAGGTTCAAGATTCAACGCTCAAAAGTTTAAAGGCTTCGCCGTTTGATGGGCTTGCGCCCGTTTCAAAGTTTCAATGCCTACGGCGTTTCTATGTGCTGCGCACGTTTGGCCTACGCCGAGCTAAAGGTTAACTTCGTTGAGGGCTTCGCCGTTTCTAGTTTCTATGCCTTCGGCGTTTCAAGTTTCAAGTTTCTTGGTTTCTAAGGATGGCGGTTGCTGAGCTTGTCGAAGTACGCCGTTTCTGTCGAGACGCGCCAGGGCAATTAACATTCAATGTTCAACGTTTAAGGTTCAACGTTTAAGGTTCAAGGTTCAACGTTCAAGGTTCAAGGTTCAAGGTTTATGGTTCAATGATTTGAGGATTTGATTGTGGCCGTGAAGGCTCAAAGGCTTGCAGGCTTCTCATCTGCTAGACTGTCTGGCCGTTAGACTGCTAGCCTGCGAACCTGTATGACTTTTATTTCTTTCTCTTCTGGTTCTCGATTATCTTAAAAAGATATTTCTCGAAGTTTTCGGCAGGAGAAGGTGCCGGTGACATTACCAACATTCCTTGTGGGTCTATCAAGTAGTATGTAGGATATGCCCTTACCTTATAATCGGAGATAACCTTGCTGTTAATTTCTGCGAAAAGGAATGTCCAGTTGAGCGAATTATCTGCAATAAACTTCTTAGCCTTTTCCTTGTCGCTGTCGGTAAGTATCGTCACAAATATGCAAAGACCTTTATAGCGATTATATACGCGTTTCAACACATCGAATTCGGCAGCAGAGGAATATGTCTGCGTATTGGCGAACTGCAAGTACAGATATTTGCCTTTGAAGTCGCTTAGCGACATCATGTTGCCAACCGTATCGGGCAACTCAAACGGCAAAGCTACAGTTCCTTTTGCCATTGTTAGAGAATTGTCGGCAATATTCTGCGCAATTTGCTGATGGATTGGATATTCTGTTGTAATATAAAGAGAATCGAGCGTAAGCAGAAGAGGTAGCCACTGCAAATTGTCGTTGGCAAAGGCATCGTTCAGACCTTTGAGCATGACAAGTTCGCGGAATTGCTTGCGCTTATGCTTTGGATTCGAACCTATCAACTTGTGTAGCAACGAAATGCTATGCCCATAAGTTATTATCCTGTATAAATCTGCACCGCCTGGAGAAACTAGATAGTTGTCGAAATAGTTGTTGTAAATCGAATTGAAAAGATCCATGTATGCAGGATTGTCGTACAATATCTCCTTGTTTGAATAGTATGAATAAACTAATGCTGATTCATATTCTCGCTTTGTAACCATTTCCTTCAGTGCTGCAATGCGATAGCGACGATATTGCTGAAAATATGCATTGCTGTATTTTTTGTATCGGGCATTAATATTATTTATAAAGGTATCAACATCTGTCTTCAACCCATTAATATACAAATCTTCCATTTTCAGATTGTAGTAGCGGTTGAAATAATAGTCAAAGTCCATGATAAGGTAATTGAGATCTGTTTCCTTCATGTTCTTTATTCCCAGATGCATTTCAGTAGGCTCGAAATACGAATTGAAAAGTTCTGCATTTGTCCGTTCTACATATTCTGGCAAAATAATTTCATAATTGCCATTAGGTTCTGCGTAGAAATACACATAGTATACGCCAAACTCGGCAAATAAATATGTTATCCTATCAATCCCAAAATCAGCCACAAAGTTTCCTTCACCATCAACCTTCAGACGGAAAACCTCTTCCTTAATGTAAGTTATCCTATCCTGGTAACGGTAGAATATAAGTTCGCTATTGGCATACTCCTTGGCATTTCCGAAGACATGGGTAGCATACATCGACGACACCGAAAGACCGACCAAACAGAGCGAGCACAACAAAATCTTCCTTAAATATTCAAGCATAATATCAGTTTTTCTAAACTGCAAAACTAAAATTTAAGTTTAAAACATAATGCAATGTAAAGCCAAATTTATGAAACATGGGATGTTAAAGGATGGGGCGGTGGGCTAAAGCCCGTTTCTATGGCTGACGCCCGTTTCTGTGCCTGCGGCGTTTCATGGGCTGCGCCCGTTTCTGGGTTTAACTTCGTTGAGGGCTACGCCGTTCTGGTTTCAGGGTTCAACGTTCAAGGGTTCAACGTTCAAAGATTAGCGCCATGACACGATTGTACAAGATGGTGGGCAACGCACGTTTGATAATTTGAAGATTCAAAAATTTGATAACAAAAAAATATTTACAATATATTCCTTAAAATCAATGAATTAGCCTCTGTTTTTGAATTTTTATTGTTTTTGCAAAAAAAGACTAATGTACAACTAAACAACATGCTCAAATAAATATAATAATTATAGATTATGCAATTTTTGATTGATGTAAAGATAAAATTTGTGTGAAAAATGTAAAATTTCGCTTTGAAGTAAAAAAAAATGAATATACCTTTGTCCCCGATTTCGCATTCTTCATTAGTGAAATATTATTGTTCGACATTCAAATACAAAAGGAAGCCCACAGGACTTCCTTTTGTACTTTTATGTCTGTATGAAATTACTTCTTCATAGCTTCCTCAACCGATACGGCTACGGCTACTGTTGCGCCTACCATAGGGTTGTTGCCCATGCCGAGGAATCCCATCATCTCTACATGTGCCGGAACTGATGACGAACCTGCAAACTGAGCATCGGAGTGCATACGTCCCATGGTGTCGGTCATACCGTACGAAGCAGGACCAGCAGCCATATTGTCGGGGTGAAGAGTACGGCCTGTTCCACCGCCCGATGCCACCGAGAAATACTTCTTGCCAGCAAGTATTCTTTCCTTCTTGTATGTACCTGCAACTGGGTGCTGGAAACGGGTCGGGTTGGTCGAGTTGCCAGTAATTGACACGTCGACATCTTCCTTCCACATAATAGCAACGCCTTCGCGAACATCATCGGCACCATAGCAGTTGACCTTTGCACGCGGTCCATTGGAATAAGCCTTGCGGCGTACTTCCTTAAGTTCGCCTGAGTAGTAGTCGAACTCGGTTTGAACGTATGTGAAACCATTGATTCGCGAAATTATCATTGCAGCATCCTTGCCAAGTCCGTTAAGGATTACGCGGAGCGGATTCTTGCGTACTTTGTTTGCCATTTCGGCAATCTTAATTGCACCTTCGGCAGCAGCAAAAGATTCGTGACCTGCGAGGAAAGCAAAGCACTGTGTTTCTTCGCTCAGCAGACGAGCTGCCAAGTTACCATGTCCGCGGCCAACTTTACGGTCGTCGGCTACAGAACCTTTTATGCAGAATGCCTGCAGACCTTCTCCGATTGCCTCAGCGGCTTCAGCTGCGGTCTTGCATCCTTTCTTAATTGCTATTGCTGCACCAACAACGTAAGCCCACTTTGCATTCTCGAAGCAGATGTTTTGTGTCTGTTCGCATTCGAGGTAAGGGTCGATTCCGTACTGGTCGCATATCTTGTTTGCTTCTTCAATAGAAGCTATGCCGTATGAATTGAGAACCTTGGTAATGTTCTCCATGCGGCGTTCTTGACTTTCAAATTTTACTTCCCTAATCATAATCTTTTTAATTTAATTTAATTAATAATTGGTTTGTTTTTTTAGCATCGCGCCATGGCACGATGCTACCAATTATCAATTATCAATTGTCTATTTTTATTCGATTCTCGGGTCTATGAATTTCACTGCGCCCTGTTCCTTTGAGAAACGACCATAACTTGCAGTTGCCTTCTTTAGTGCTTCGTTTGCATCGGTACCTTTCTTTATGAGGTCCATCATAACGCCGAGGCGAACAAATTCGTAACCACAAACTTCATCGTCTTCGTCGAGAGCAATCTTTGTTACATAACCTTCGGCCATTTCAAGGTAGCGAACACCTTTTTCCTTGGTAGCAAACATTGTTGCAATCTGCGAACGAAGGCCCTTGCCTAAGTCTTCTAGTCCGGCACCGATTACAAGGCCACCTTCGGAGAAAGCCGACTGGGTGCGTCCGTAAACAATCTGCAGGAAAAGTTCGCGCATTGCGGTATTGATGGCATCGCATACGAGGTCGGTGTTGAGAGCTTCGAGCAAAGTCTTTCCGACAAGGATTTCACCTGCCATTGCTGCCGAGTGTGTCATGCCCGAGCATCCGATAGTTTCAACCAATGCTTCCTCGATAATACCATCCTTTACATTGAGAGTGAGCTTGCAGGCTCCCTGCTGTGGTGCGCACCAGCCAATGCCGTGTGTCAAGCCAGATATGTCCTTTACTTCCTTGACCTTTACCCATTTGCCTTCTTCGGGAATGGGAGCCGGACCGTGATTCGGACCTTTTTTCACGCAACACATGTGTTGCACTTCGTGTGAATAAATCATAAATCGTAATATTTTAAATGTTAGCAGTTTGAGTTACATCGTAAAAAATAATAGTCTTCCGACTATTGCAAAAATATGTAAAAGTTAGACACAAAATGTTGTATAGCATGATTTGTAATGCCTATTTTTTAACAAGCGGTGTTAATGGCTACGCCGTTTAATGGGCTGACGCCCGTTTCTGGGTTTCAAGGGCTAGCGCCGTTTCAGGTTTCTGGGTTCAATGTTCAAAGGCTACGCCGTTTCTGTGCCTGCGGCGTTTAATGGGCTGACGCCCGGTTCTGGGTTTCTTTGTTTAAGGTTCAAGGTTTCACGTTTCTATGTTTCACGTTTCTATGTTTCTGGTTTAAAGTTCAAGGTTTAAGGGTTAAGGTTAAGGGTTCAATGTTCAAGGATTTGAGGATTCAATGAATCGAAGTGATGGCTAGAGTTCTCCTACCACCGCAAATAGCTCGGCTAGAATCATCGCCGAGGCGCCCCATACCACCGAACTGCCACAAACATAACTCGGCACTTCGTACTGCTTACCAGCTACGGTAACCGGACGGGTGGAAAACGATGCTTTCAAATCCGCCAAATCGACCTCAAGCACCCGCTTTACCTCGTTTTCGGAAAGAACAATGTCACCAACCTCCTCGACAAATGCCACCAACGGGAAAATCTCGAACTTGCTAACAGGCACCTTCACTGGCGGCAATTCGCCAACAACATCGTCACGACCTACCTCAATGCCAATTTCTTCCACCGTCTCTCGCAATGCCGTGTCGATGCTGTCGACATCGCCAGGTTCAGCCTTGCCTCCCGGAAACGAAACCTGTCCCGCATGCACGCCTACATCGGTGCGCTCAATCATTATCGTCTTCAGCCTGCCATCACGGACAAACAGCAATATCAGCACAGCCGACTTGCGCAACGGAAACGGATTTGCATAATACTGTGCAAAATACATCCGCTGAAAATCGGACAACATGATGCTTGCTCTACGCTCAGCTTCAGCATGGTTGTAGCTGTTGAATTTCGATATGAGGAAAGAATGATTCAAAGATTTGAAATATTTGAAAATTTGAAAATTTGATGATTCAATAATTCAATGATTTAACAATTCAATCATTCGATAATTTGATGATTTGAGAATTTGAGAATTTTTGGTGTAAATTTAAAAAGGACGACTTACGCCGTCCTTTTCTTATCACGAAATAATTTTCTATTCGGGATTAAACATTGCGAACTTGCATTTCTTAGCATTACGTGTAAACATGTAATGCGTTCCGTTGTATTCCTGGAAAAGTTCGGGGATGATCTTGCTCTTCTTGTTGCTCTTGGGGAACAATGCCTGGCCGGAAACTGCTCCATCGGAGAAAATGGAAACTGCAATTGCAAAACCATTGCGGTCGGGTGATGTTGCTTCCTTGTACTTGTCGCCATTGAGGTTTGCCTTCGATTCGCCTGCCTCAAGATTTGTCAGGTTCTTAGCATTGTCGTTGTAGAAGAGGAAAACCTTCTCGCCAATAGCGTAAGTTGCAACGGACGAGTACTTTCCATAGTCGTTCCAGCTGTACTGGCTCTTAGGAATTCTAACCATCCATTCCATATTGTTAAGAGGACTGGTATATGCAACCAATACATCGTTGAAACGATAATATTCGTTGAAAATGGTTTCTCTTGTCTGCGGGTCGAATATTGAATCCTTCCAGTAGTTTTTGTGCTCGGCAACAACAACCGAACCACCATCGGAAAGATAAAGGACATTGAGAAGCTGATAGTCGTACTTCTGATCCATAATCTTGTTGAGACGCTCTGCATTGAAAGCAGGAATTTCGGTCTTCTGGAATGTATAAATACCCTTCTTCGAATCTCTTGCGTTAATCGGTTTCTTTTCCTTTACATCGTATTTCTGATGGAATATTGCCTGATAGGTTGTCTTGCCCTTAGGTACAAGGAATCCGTAAACATCAATGTTGTCGTTGTCGTCGATTCCAAAAATTGCATCAACGAGAACCAATTTCTTGTCCTTGACATCAAATGTTGTAATGTCTTCCATTGCAGGATTGAATACAAGCATCTTGTAGTCGTAGGTTATGATTTTCATCTTCTGCAACTGAGCCTCAGTCGGGCTTATGCGGACAAGCATATATACGCTTCCACTGTTGGTTATCTTTATGTCTTCGATTGCAAATGCCTGACCTACAAGCGGAAGCTTAACCTGCTTGTTGTACACTTCCCTAAGGTTCGAATTGTACATCTTGAAATAGAACGGCTCTTCGTTGTATGTCTGGAACGGACGATTGTACCATACGAACATATTCTGTCCGTTAGGTGTAAGGCATACATTGAAGTCTGCCGACATGTTCTGGTTTGTAAGCTTACCGATAACTCGTGGTTCGCCCATCACCTGTCCGCTCTTGCCGAGTTCCTGTATGTACAAAAGTTTTTCCTTCTTCAGGAAATCTTCGACCTGAGTAAACAGAACCACTTGTCCGTCAACATAGAAAGACTCTACATATTCGGTCTGGTTTCCATCGACAACAGGAAGAATTATCTGCGCTGACGATTCCCTTACGAGCGATGCGGCATTGAAATATTCGAGCCACAACTTATCCTCTGCATCCATCCTAATGGCGAAGAATCCGTCTGAATCGCCACCAATCATCCTTACATAGTCGTTGCCTTCTGCAAGTTCTATGTCCTTGTCATATCCGAAATTGGCAGTTGGTTTCTGCTGCGCATTAACTGCAACGCACAGGCAAACCGTTAGAACAAACAAAAATATTTTTTTCATCTCAAAAACTATTTACGTAAATAAGGTGCGAAGATATATATTTTTTTGAATAGCGAAAATTATTTTTTCATATTTGCAAGTTGACCACATGCCGCAGCGATGTCCATACCTTTTGATTTTCTTACAGTTACCACAATATTACAGCATTCAATATGCCTTATAAATTTTTCTAAAACATCGCTGTTGGTCCTTCGGAATGTATCTCCGGGGTGTGGATTGTACTCGATGATGTTAATCTTGCATGGCGAAACTTTTGTAAATTCTGTCAGCGCGCGGGCATCATCAAGGCTGTCGTTAACTCCGCCAAGCATAAGATATTCGTATGTGATTCTTGTGCTGGTCTTTTCGTGGAAATACCTTATCGCTTCCGAAAGTTCCGTAAGGTTATACTTGCGGTTTATAGGCATGATTTCGTTGCGTTTGCTGTCAATTGCCGAATGAAGCGATATGGAAAGGTTGAAACGTATACCGTCGTCGGCCAAATGCTTGATTTGAGGAGCAATGCCGCAAGTCGACATGGTTATACGCTGCGGCGACATTCCCAACGATTGTGCCGAACATATCATATTGATTGCCGAGAGCGTATTTTCGTAGTTCATAAGCGGTTCGCCCATACCCATGATGACGATGTTTGACAACGGAAAACCGAACGATTCTTCCGAAAGCCTATTCAATGAAAATACCTGATGAAAAATTTCGCCCGACGTTAAATTGCGCTTGAATCCGAGTTGCCCTGTAGCGCAGAATGCACATCCCATCTGGCAACCGACTTGCGTCGATATGCAAGCAGTTACCCTGTCGGCACTGGGAATCAAAACTCCCTCGAAACGATAACTGTCGGCTGTCTCGAACAAAAACTTGCGCGTCCCATCTACCGATGCAACCGAATATACGCACACAACATTCCCGAATCTGAAACTTACTGACAACTTGTCGCGCAAAGGTTTTGGAAGATTGCTCATGTCGTCGAAACTGACAGCGCCCTTCTTCCATATCCATTCCAATATCTGCGATGCCCTGAATTTCTTTTCGCCAATGCCGACAATAAAAGCTTCAAGTTCCGTCAACGACAAACTGCGAATATCTTTCTGTTCAATGTCCATTTCTTCCAATCCGATAATGCTTCTAAACAAAAAAGGTGGCTTTCACCACCTTGATATTTTTTAACGGCAAGTTTCTTTTGTCTTGTTAGGCGTCAACTCGTACGATGCCGTTTTTCCTGAGTTCCGTGCTGCATTTACAGTTGCCTGGGCATCCTGTTCGTAGCCCCAAAGATATGATACCTCCTCGCCTATTGTAATCTTCCAGCAATTGGGTTCATTAGAATTATTTGCCGACTGTAAGCATGACTTTTCATCGTTGGCAGGAGTTTGAACATAATTTGCATTTTGATAGCCTTCCTTTTTCATGGCTAAAGCCTTGCGCCTTGCAACAATCTCTGTTACCCAAAGGTACTGCTCAATAGTCTGGCCATTCTTTGTTGCCGTTATTTTCCAGCATTTTTTTGGATTTATTTTTTCGTTGCTAGCATCACAAGCCTCAATAGTCATGTGGTCGCATAATGCATATTCATAAACTGCGTTATCCTTGCTTTTCTTTTCATTGATCCACTGCTGAGCACCAGCTTCAGTGTCCCAATAATACTCTCTATAACCATTAGGACCTATTATTTCCCAGCAAGCTTCCTTGTTATTATTAGTATTAATAGTCTGAACATTAGCAGGTGTCTTAATTTGTGATGCAGCCCTTGTCTGCAAAGGCTTTTTGCCTGGTTTTACCTGTCCGAATACATTGCCAGCCATAGCCACAAGTGCAAGGCAGAGCATAATTGTGAGAAATT
This sequence comes from Bacteroidales bacterium, assembly GCA_045112395.1. Taxonomy (GTDB): domain Bacteria; phylum Bacteroidota; class Bacteroidia; order Bacteroidales; family ML635J-15; genus Bact-19. Next base: position 62,259 of record JBGUHW010000021.1, on the reverse strand, counting down.
TCTTCATATTATTTGTTATTAATAATTTAGAATGCAAAAATAACACAGTTTTTCAAAAACAAAGGTTAAAGGATTCAAAAAATCAATATAATCCCACATTTGCCAAATCCTTGTTGATTTCAACATTGCCAAACTTGTCGGCAATGAGGTCGAGAATGGATTCTATTTCCTCTACAGTATTGGCAGTGAGAAGTTTAAGCCTTGTTTCCTTGAAATTGGGAATCGCCTTGAAGTACATTGTGAAATGACGGCGCATCTCGTAAATTCCACGCATTCCTTCCTTGTAGTCCACCGACTTGTGCAAATGCTCGCGGGCATAGTCAACGCGCTCGAGAACGGTCGGAGTTGGCAATTCTTCGCCTGTTTCCAGATAATGCTTCACTTCGCGGAAAATCCATGGACGACCAATAGCGGCACGACCTATCATTATTGCATCAACGCCGTATGTGTTAAACCGTTCGGCTGCAATTTTACCACTTGTAATGTCGCCGTTGCCAATGATTGGAATGTGTATTGCTGGATTGTTCTTGACCTTGCCGATGAGCGTCCAGTCGGCCTCACCCTTGTACATTTGTGCGCGTGTACGTCCATGTATGGTAAGTGCCTGTATTCCACAATCCTGTAGCATCAATGCGACTTCCTCAACGTTGAGCGATTCGCTATCCCATCCTAGACGGGTTTTGGCGGTAACAGGAAAGCGCGACACCTTTACAACCCTTTCGGTTATCTCTTTCATCAACGGCAAGTTACGCATCATTCCCGAACCTGCACCGCGCCCGGCAATCTTCTTTACAGGACAACCATAATTTATGTCCAATATGTCGGGGTCGGCATTGTTGATATAGCGGGCGGCTTCTTCCATGGCATCGGGAATATGACCATAGATTTGAGTGCCTACGGGTCGCTCGTAGTCGTAAATGTCGAGTTTTTTTACTGTCTTTTGTGCTTCGCGGATTAGTCCGTCGGCAGAGATGAACTCGGTGAACATTAGGTCGGCACCGAATTTCTTGCACATATAACGAAACGACGGGTCTGTAACATCCTCCATAGGTGCGAGGAATACAGGCCTGTCGTTAAATTCGGTCTTACCGATTTTAAACATTTGCTTTTATCCCAATGTTGCCTTTACTTCGGTTTCGTCGAATGCCTCAACAATATCGCCGACCTTAATGTCGTTGAACTTGTCGATGTTAAGACCGCATTCCTGACCGGCAATAACTTCCTTGGCATCGTCTTTGAAACGCTTCAAGCTGCCGAGTTCGCCAGTGTAGATGACGATACCATCGCGGATAATTCTGACTTTCGACTTGCGTGAAATCTTGCCATCGGTAACGAGACATCCAGCAACCGAACCAACCTTCGAAATCTTGAATACTTCGCGTATTTCGGCCGAACCGGTGATTGTTTCCTTTACAACCGGCTTCAACATACCTTCCATAGCGTCCTTGATTTCGTTGATAGCATCGTAGATGATGGAGTAGAGGCGGATTTCGATGCCTTCCTTCTCGGCGGTCTTGCGTGCGTAGGTAGATGGACGAACCTGGAAACCTACGATGATTGCATTTGATGCAGCAGCCAGCATGACATCCGATTCGGAAATCTGACCGACAGCCTTGTGTATGATGTTTACTTCGAACGATTCGGTTGAGAGTTTTATCAATTCGTCCGACAATGCTTCGATTGAACCGTCCACATCGCCCTTTACGATGATATTTATCTGGTGGAAATCGCCGAGAGCCATACGACGACCAATTTCGCCGAGAGTAATATGCTTCTGCGTCCTGATGCTCAACTCACGCTGCAACTGCAAACGCTTGTTAGCAAGGCTACGAGCTTCCTGTTCCGAATCAAGGACATTGAACTTGTCGCCTGCCTGCGGAGCTCCGTTCAAACCAAGCACAAGAACTGGAGTTGATGGGCCAGCTTCGGTAACCTTCTGGTTGCGCTCGTTGTACATAGCCTTTACACGTCCTGTTGCACATCCTGCAAGCAGAATGTCACCAACATGCAAGGTTCCCGACTGAACGATGAGTGTTGCAACATAACCACGACCCTTATCGAGTGAGGATTCGATTACTGTACCATTGGCATTCTTGTTTGGATTTGCCTTCAAATCAAGCATTTCGGCTTCGAGAAGAACCTTCTCAAGCAATTCCTCGATGTTGAGACCTGCCTTTGCCGAAATATCCTGCGACTGGTATTTACCGCCCCATTCCTCAACGAGGTAGTTCATATTTGCCAACGATTCCTTGATTTTGTCGGGATTAGCGGTTGGCTTATCTATCTTGTTGATAGCAAATACGATAGGAACGTTTGCTGCTGATGCGTGGTTGATAGCTTCCTTGGTCTGCGGCATTATGTCGTCGTCGGCAGCGATTACGATGATTGCAACATCGGTAATCTGAGCACCACGGGCACGCATTGCGGTAAATGCCTCGTGACCAGGAGTATCGAGGAAGGTTATCCTCTTGTCGTTCAGCTGTACGCTGTATGCACCGATGTGCTGTGTGATACCACCGGCTTCGCCTGCTACAACATTGGTATGACGGATGTAGTCGAGCAACTTGGTCTTACCATGGTCGACATGACCCATGACGGTAACGATAGGTGGACGTGGAACAAGGTCTTCCTCGCTGTCTTCGCTCTCCTTGATTTCGTCGAGGATTTCGGCGCTGACAAATTCAACCTGGAAACCAAATTCCTCAGCCACAATCGACATTGTTTCGGCATCGAGACGCTGGTTGATAGAAACGAACAAGCCCAAACTCATACAAGTTGCGATGATCTTGGTTACAGGAACGCCCATCATCGTTGCAAGTTCGTTTGCCGAAACGAATTCGGTAACCTTTATGATTTTCTTTTCGGCTTCGAGTCTTTCCTCTTCCTCAGCACGACGCATAGAGAACATATCGCGTTTTTCCTTACGGAACTTAGCAGCTTTCGACTTGTTCTTGTTTGCGGTAAGCTTTGCAAGGGTTTCCTTTACTTTTTCCTGTATGTCTTCCTCGTTGATTTCAGGCTTCTTAGGACCTAATTTGCCTTTCTTCTTCTTTCCACCGAATTCGCCACCTTTTTCTCCCTTCTTCGAGAAGTCGTTTGAGCCTCCAACTTTGTTTATATCAACCTTAACATTATCGCGTTTAATACGTTTACGCTTTTCCTTACGCTCTGCCTTTTCTTTTTCGCGATTCTTTTGGCGTTCTTCCTTAGCTTCCTTGCGAGCCCTTTCAGCAGCTTCCTGCTTACGCTCGTATTCGCTTATGTCGATTTTGCCGATAATGTTAGGTCCTTGCAATTTTTCCACATGAGTTTTTATGAACTCTGGCTCTGGCGGAACAATCTTTTCGGGTTCTACTTCGGGAGCTTTCTCCTGTTTAACAGGCTTAGGAGCAGGTACTGGAGTTTCTTTTGGAGCAGGTTTAGCAGAAGCCTTCTTTGCTTGCTTCTGGGCTTCCTTTGCAGCCTCTTTCTTCTGCTTTCTTTCCTCTTCCTTCTCGGCCTGTGTCTTTGGTTTCGGACGAGTTTTCTGGTTTATCTGGTCGAGGTTTATAGTACCGAGAACCTTCGGTCCGTTTTCATCGGTCACGACTTCCTCCTTTAATGGCTGGATTTCGTGTGGCTTAGGCTTTGGAGCGACCTCGGCTTCATCCTTTGCCGACACCTTCTCTGCAGGCTTTTCCTGTGGCTTAGCAGTCTCAGCCTCCTTTTGGAGACGTTCTTTTTCCTTTGCTTCCTTGGCCTTGTCGGCTTCCTGTTTCTGCTTCTCAAGGTTCTGCTGCTTTTCGATTGAAATGTTCAGCTCCTTGTTCTCCTTTGCCTTCTCGGTATCCTTGATGGCGGTTTCGTTCATGGCTTTCGAATCCTTGAACTTTTCGTCGAGCAGAGCCAACCATTCGGGCTGTACCTTGGCATTAGGGTTGTTTTCTATTTCTACACCCTTGCTGACAAGATATTCCACAATAGTCGATGCGGCCACATTGTAAATGGCACCTACGGCACTTAATCTTTTTGGTTTCGTTTCCGAAGTCATATTTTTCTCCTAAATTACCTGTTTCTTTCTTTTTGCGCGTTCTACTTGTTAAATTCGGCTTTCAGAATCCTTATTACGTCGTCAATAGTCTCGTCCTCAAGGTCGGTACGACGTGCAAGTTCTTCCTTGCTGAGTTCGAGTACGCTCAATGCGGTATCGCAACCAACAGCCTTAAGCTGATCGATTACCCACTGTTCGATTTCGTCGTTGAATTCGTCGAGGTCAATATCCTCTTCCTGCGAAACCCTGAATACATCGATTGTGTATCCGAGTAGCTGGCATGCGAGCTTAATGTTAAGACCGCCCTTACCTATTGCAAGCGATACCTGATCTGGATTCAAGTAAACTTCCACACGCTTTTCCTCGTTGATTATCTTCAACGATGAAATCTTTGCCGGACTAAGTATACGCTGAATGTACAGTGGCAAGTTTGTGGTATAGTTTACAATATCAATATTTTCGTTGTGCAGTTCGCGGACAATACCGTGGATACGGCTACCTTTCATACCTACGCATGCTCCAACTGGGTCGACGCGTTCGTCATAAGATTCAACGGCAACCTTAGCTCTTTCACCAGGTATACGAACAATTTTCTTGATTGTGATAAGTCCAGAATCACCAATTTCGGGGATTTCTTGCTCGAACAATCTTTCGAGGAACTTTTCAGATGTTCTTGAAATCTTGATAATTGGGCTTCCGTTTCTAAGTTCTACGCTCGAAATTACAGCCTTGAGCGTGTCGCCCTTGCGGTACTTGTCGCTAGGAATCTGGTCCTGCTTCGAGAGGAGAAGTTCTGTTCCCTCTTCGTCGCGAACAAGGATCTCGCGCTTCCAAACCTGATAAACTTCAGCGGTGATAAGTTCGCCTATCCTATCTTTGTACTTGAGGTAGATGTTGTCCTTTTCACGTTCCATAATCTTTGCCTGAAGGTTCTGCTTCAATGCAAGTATGGCACGGCGACCAAAATCCTGCAAACGGATTTCGTCAGAATATTCCTCGCCTACTTCGTAGTCCTCGTCGATTTTCTGCGCTTCTGTCAGAGGAATCTTCGTGTACTTGTCTTCTATTTCATCGTAGTCGTCATCTTCAACTACAGTTCTTGTACGCCATATTTCAAGGTCACCTGTCTTGTCGTTGACAATCACATTGAACTTGCTGTCTTCACCATACAATTTTACAAGTGTCGAAGAAAAAACTTCCTTCATTACGCCAATCAAAGTCGATCTGTCGATGTTCTTCAGTTCTTTAAATTCGGCAAAGGTGTCAATTAAGTTTTCCTGTACTCCCATGGCTTTCGTTATTTAAAGTCAATTACGCTTTTAACTGTTTTTATATTAATTCTTTCTATATCAAAAACTTCCGTCACGACCACCTTTTTGTTCCCTTCTTTTTTAGGAGTGGCAGTCTCAACGGTAATGGTATTGTCGGACACGGCTTTAAGCGTTGCGATAATTTTTTCACCGTCAACATAAACGATTTCCACCAGTTTGCCAATATTCTTCAGGTACTGCTCCTTCACACGGAAAGGATTTGTCAATCCAGGCGAACTAACCTCGAGAGAAAAGTCCTCTTTTTCGCGGTCGAGGCATTCCTCTATTGCCTGACTTATGCGACGGCACTCATCGATTGTGATTCCGTTCATGTCATCCACATATACGGCAATATCGTTGGATACACTTATAGTAATATCCACAACAAACTGTGTTTCAGAAAGAAACCGTTTGCTTAAAACTTCTATATCTTCCTTCCTTATCAATGTCAGAAAAATAAAACGGGGGAAATCCTCCCCCTGTCCGTTCTAAAACCGCACAAAATTACACCAATTTTCTTAAATGGCAAAACTTTTTTGCATGGGATTCTAATTTGCAGTTCACAGGATTGCAAAAAATCGTTTTTGAGATTGCGCATGTAGGGATTGGTTTAAAACCTGCCCCTACATGTGCAATTCTATCCATCCTTCTATTTCTGCAATCTGCCGTGTAAGTTCCTCAATTTTATCCTCAATGACATCTGGTGCCCACTTTGTAGTACAAAAACCATTTCCTCGCGAAATGTACATTTCGTCTTCTAAATCGCAAGTGATTTCCTGATAGTTTTCAAGCAGTTGTTTTTTCTTTGCCAGCAAATCCTTCAGGTCGTCGATGTCGGCTTCGATGGGAAGCGTTTCGTTATATAGGTGATAATGCTTTTTCATTGCGAATATTGTTTTTCCCAGTCATTCCACAAGTCAGAACATACACGCGATACGGTACGAGGAGCGTTGTATTGTTCGACTATGCGGAATCTCTCATTAGTACACAAAAGGAGATTCCGTATAAGTGAACTCACAAGCAATGTTCCTTATGCTGTTCGTTCTACTTTGCGGAATGACCGTTTAGCAAGTTCTTTTTTAGAAGTACTTTATCTCTTTTTTCTTACCATCGAACTTGCTGATGTCAGTAAGCAATGCATTTGCAAGGCGCGATGCACCGAGACGGAAGAAGTCGTTGCTGAGCCATTCTTCACCGAGAACTTCCTTTACAATTGTGTAATAAAGCAATGCATCTTCGGTAGTTGAGATTCCACCAGCAGGCTTCAACCCTACCATTTCACCTGTTTGCTTGTAGTAGTCGCGTATTGCACAGCACATTACATAAACGGCTTCTGGAGTTGCCGAAACTGCGGTTTTGCCAGTCGAGGTCTTTATGAAGTCGGCGCCCGATTCCATTGCTATGATGCTTGCAATGTAAATATTGTCGGGAGTCTTGAGTTCGCCTGTCTCAAGAATAACCTTCAAGAACGCATCACCAATTGCGTGGCGGATTGTGAGTATTTCGTCCGAAACTGTCTGGTAGTCTTCTTCGAGGAACTTGCCAACCGAAATTACAATGTCAATTTCGTCGGCACCCTTCTCCACTGCCATTTCACATTCTACCGCCTTTACAGAAAGGAAGGACTGTGATGCAGGGAAGCAAGCACCAACTGCAGCAATGTCAACATCTTCGAGTTCAAGGCAGTCGAGAACTGTCGGAACCATAGCGGGGTAAACGCAAATTGCAGCCACATTCTTGTATTTTGGGAAGTGCTTTTTGAACTTGTTGACTTTTTCGGTCATTTCTGCAATCTTTGATTCGGTATCGCTTACATTTAAGCTCGTAAGGTCAACGCAGTTAAGAAGTTGCATCAGTACTTCCTTGTTGTTGTTTTCCTGCATTTTCTTTTTGTACTGCTTTACCTTTTTTTCGATTTCCTTTTCCGACGGAGCGCCGGGGTAATTTCTGTCTTTCATGTTATTTAAGTTTTTGATTATCAATATGTCTTGTTTTATCTCTATTTGTTTTCTTCTCAAAGTTGGCTTTCATTGCTGAATCGAGGTCTATTCCCGTTTGATTGGCTATGCAGGTAAGCACCCACAAAACATCGGCAATTTCGTCCTCTAGGTTTAGGTTGTCGGTAGGCTTTGCCGACTGCTCGCCGTACTTGCGAGCAATTACGCGTGCCATCTCGCCGACTTCCTCCGTCAGCACAATCATATTTGTCTTCACATCGAAGTAGCGTACTCCGTAGGTGCGAATCCAGGTGTCAACCGATTGCTGTAATTCTTGTATTGTCATAATCTACAATGGATAATTTATAATGGATAATTAACAATTGCTTACGCTAGCTAAAGGTTAATAATGGATAATGACCTTCTAAACTCATTGCACACTATCGCTGCCGCCATCGAAATGTTGAGCGATTCCACATGATTGTCATGGAATGGCGGAATGAAAAGCTTGCGCGTGATTTCTGCTTCCACCTCGCGCGAAATGCCGTTTCCCTCATTGCCCATGACTATAAGTCCGTTTTGTGGCAAAGTCTGTGCGTAGATGTTGTCACCCTCGAGGAAAGTGCCGAAGCAATCCAATCCAGTGATTTTTCGGTAGTTGCTCAAGAAAGATGGTAAGTCTTCGTAGAAAATGTTCACTCGCGTGAATGCTCCCATTGTAGCTTGTACAACCTTAGGATTGTATAGGTCGGTACTACCTTTGGAGCATACTATGTTGCGTATTCCAAACCAGTCGCAGATGCGGATTATTGTACCGAAGTTTCCTGGATCCTGTACGGTGTCGATTGCCATTGTGAGCGAGTCAGACAAGTCCTCGATATTCAGTTGTCTCTGCGGAATTTCTACCGCTGCCATTATTGAGGATGCCGTATTGAAATTCGACAGTTTCTCCATTGTCCGTTTGTCGGTTTCGAACTTTAGGTTGCAATCGGCATCTATTTTTTCAAGACTTTCGGACAAACCGACGAGCATTTTTATTTTCATGCCAGTCTTGATCACCTCCTCGATAATCTTGAAGCCCTCGACCAAGAACAATCCGTGCTCCTCGCGGTACTTTTTGATTGACAACGAGTTCAATATGCTGACTTTTGCCTTCGATAGCTGCTGGTTCATATTGTTGAAAATAGTATGTCAAAAATTTCGTTACAAAAATAACAAACGATTTTTTATAGTGACACCTGAAAGTGAGATTTCGATGCAAAACCTCTAAAATTAACAGCATCATATTATTAAAAATTATTTTTGCTTACTTTTGCAATCTGAAAACGACATCTGAATGAAGAAGATATTAGTAACTGGAGGCGCAGGATTCATTGGTTCGCACTTGTGTGAACGGCTACTCAACGAAGGCAACGAAGTGATCTGCCTCGACAACTATTCCTCTGGTTCAAAAGACAATATCATACATCTTCTCGACAATCCATATTTCGAGTTGGTGCGCCACGATGTTACAATGCCGTTTTTCATCGAAGTTGATGAAATTTATAACCTTGCATGCCCTGCTTCACCTGTACAATATCAGAACGCCCCGATAAAGACAATAAAAACCTCAATAATGGGAGCAATAAACATGCTCGACCTAGCGCTACGCGTAGGAGCAAAGATATTGCAAGCATCAACAAGCGAGGTTTACGGTGACCCCGATGTACATCCGCAACCCGAAACCTACTGGGGAAGAGTAAACCCAATAGGTTCACGTTCGTGCTACGATGAAGGTAAGCGTTGCGCAGAATCGCTGTTTGTAAATTACCACGAACAGAACAACGCAAGGATAAAGATTGTGCGGATATTCAACACATACGGACCAAATATGCAACCAGACGATGGCCGCGTGGTTTCCAACTTTATTGTTCAGGCATTGCAAGACAAGCCAATAACCATATATGGTAAGGGCAATCAGACCCGCAGTTTCCAATATGTCGACGACCTTGTTGATGGACTAATAAGGATGATGAACTCTCCTGATGAAATCATAGGACCGGTGAACATTGGTAATCCTTCTGAATTTACAATTTTAGAGCTTGCACAAAAGGTCATAAAACTTACCGGCTCAAAAAGCACAATCGAGTTCCACGAACGAACAGCTGACGATCCTATGCAGCGCAAGCCTGACATCACAAAAGCCGAAGAACTACTTGACGGATGGCAACCAAAAATCAATCTTGATGATGGGTTGCGCAGTACGATAGAATATTTCAAAAAAATCGTACAATAAAAAAGCGGTCTTTTAAACCGCTTTTATTTCGCAATTGACTTGCCTCTATATTATTTCATCGGCAAGTTTCTTGAAGTCTACACCATTGAAATTTCCACTACTCATCATCAAGTAGTTAGTTCCATGGCAATCTGTCGTACGAAGATATTCCTGCAACTTTACAGTATCGGTAAAAACCATAACCTTGCCACCAAAACTTTCCTTTACATATTCCTCTGGAATATCAGGCAACTGCTTGTGCTTTAGCACTTCTCGATTGTAATATACAATTGCGGTATCGGCATTGTCCATTGCACCATTGTACTGAGGAATAAAATTCTTCTGCAGACTGCTGAAAGTATGCAATTCGATGCAGGCAATAAGCTTGCGTTTCGGATATTTCTGCTTCAGGGCATTAACAGTTGCTTTTAGTTTGCTAGGTGCATGTGCAAAATCGATGTAGAACGCCGAATCATCGGTTTCCTTAACCAACTGCAATCTCTTTGCAGCACCTTCAAATGTTTCCATTGCCGACCAGAAAATGTCATCCTTTACGCCAAGTTTCTCGCAAACCTTGTATGCTGCATTTATATTCTGGAAGTTGTGGTCTCCAAATACATTGAGTACATATTTCTTGTCACCTCGTACAACGCAGTATTTGCCATCTTCTTCAACGACATCAATCTTGCCGTATGATTCTGACTTAATATCATGGTTTACACGACTTATTTTCTTCAAGTTTTCGTCACCTTCATACCAGAACAAGTTTCCGCCATACTGAATTGACTTTACAAATATTTCAAACTGTTCCACATACTTCGGGAAGGTTGGAAAAACATTTATATGATCCCATGCAATACCTGTAAGCACTGCAATATGCGGCTTATACCAGTGGAATTTAGGTGTCAGGTCGATAGGTGACGACAAATATTCATCGCCCTCGAAAATTGCAACGCGGTTCTTGTCCTCAAGGTTTACCATAGTGTCGAAACCCTTGATATTTGCACCTACCATATAGTCGAAACCAAGATTTGCTTTTTTAAGTACATGCATAATCATCGAGGTTATGGTAGTCTTGCCGTGACTTCCACCCACTACGACGCGCATTTTAGACTTTGTCTGCTCGTATAGGTATTCAGGATAGGAACAAATTTTTAGTCCAAGTTCTTGGGCACGGATTAGCTCAGGATTATCTTTGCGCGCATGCATACCAAGTATCACAATGTCAATATCAGCAGTGATATTTTCGGGATGCCAGCCAAAGTCCTTGGGCAGAAGTCCGCAGGCTTCCAAACGCGAGCGCGATGGCTCGAATATTTCATCGTCAGAACCTGATACATTGTACCCTTTTTTGCAAAGCGCTATCGCCAAGTTGTGCATTGCTGCACCGCCAATTGCTATGAAATGTATTCTCATTTTACAATATTTTTATTCTTCTGCGAGTATAGCGATTTTAATAATGGTGGCAACAAAGGTTTTTGCCAGTTTATTAAACTTGGAATGTGAATTATTATTAAAACAAAAAGGCGGAAATAAATTCCGCCTTCAACATTTATATCTTACTGATTTACATATTTTTCCTAATGTCTTCTACAAGTTTCTTGTACTCCTCGTCGGTAAGTTTTACTCGCGAGTTCGACAGCAGCATATCTCCTTCCTTACTTATTGGAATAAGATGTATATGCGTATGTGGAACTTCCAAACCAAGTACCATAAGACCAATGCGTTCGCACTCTATTGTCTTTTCCAAAGCAGCAGCTACCTTTTTGGCGAAAAGAAGTATTTCCGACAAAACCTCGTCAGAATTACGGAATATATAATCCTTCTCTTCCTTTGGCACTACAAGCGTATGGCCTTTCTTCAATGGGTTAATGTCAAGGAATGCAATAAACTTATCATTCTCTGCCACCTTGTAGCATGGAATTTCTCCATTAATAATCCTTGTAAACAATGTTGCCATGACTAATTATATTGAAATGTTAACAATTTCGAAAGAAACCATACCGCTTGGAACCTGAATATCAACAACTTCACCAACCTTCTTACCAAGTAAGCCCTTAGCTATAGGCGTTGAAACTGATATTTTCTTTGCTTTCAAATCTGCTTCCGATTCCGAAACGATAGTATACTCCATCTCCTGGTTGGTCTTTACATTTCTTAGTTTCACCTTGTTAAGAATCTGAACAGCATTGGTATTTATCTGTGAAGGATCAATAATACGAGCGTTCCTTATAGTTTCCTGCAGTTTACTAATCTTCATTTCAAGAAGACCCTGCGCTTCCTTTGCAGCATCATATTCTGCATTTTCAGACAAATCACCTTTATCGCGGGCTTCTGCAATTTGCTTAGAGATATTAGGTCTCTCAACATTCACCATTCTATCCAACTCATCTTTTAGTTTCTTAAGACCTTCTTCGGTCAAATATGAAATATCAGACATAATTATTTAATTATTAAAGTTATACAAACAAAAAGAAATCCCTTTTCTCTTTCGGGATTCCCAACGCAAATGTAATAAATTTTGCTTTGGAAAAATTTAATCGGAAAGCCCATTTGAATGGGCTTTCCGACAATAAGTATTAACTCAAAACGTTTTTTACATTGTAACTCTCAGTCCAAAAGTATGGACGCCACCAAGTATGTTTGTGAATCTGTAAGAATAGTCAACACCAATAACTGGTCTTGTACTTACAGACGTTGTATTTAAACCATACTTTGCTCCTTCTTCCTTCTTCTTCAATGGAGCCTGGAGAGTTATACCAGCTGATGGACCAGAGAAGGCTGTTGTACAATCTGATACAGAATACAAACCTTTCTCGTAGGTATAACCTGCACGGATGAACAAATATTCCATAAACGAATATTCGATACCGATGTGGAACTGATCTTTTGTAAAGGAGTTTGAAGTGAAGTTAAGAGCTATTGCGAGATTGTGGTTAGAGTAAACCGTTTCATCATCTTCGTCAATCTTAGCGGCTAATCTGATGTGATATGAGAAGCCAATCTTAATCAATGACGGAAGCTCATATTCCTGACTTCTATTCTCAACGCTCATGCTTGTTCCTGTAGGAGAAACACCAACGAATGACATACCGTCACCAGAATACTTCATTGTTGTTCCAACATTCTTCATTGTTATACCGAAATGGATATTGTCACGGTTTCTATTACCGGCCTTATCCTTACCGAAACCTGTTATATACTGGATACCTGCATCGAGTGCAAATCCATTAGCACTAAGGTTATCGATGTGCTCGTTAATCATTTTCACCGTGATACCACCATAAATACTATTGGAGAATTCGCGTGCATACGAAAGTCCAATAACAGTATAACCCGGCTTAAATGTTCCTATACCACCTTCCGGCAAATTCTCAGTTGTTCTAATGATTTCGCCCCAGTTGAACATATCAACCATAGCACCGAGTACGCTGTTCTCGCCAACTCTTACTGCCAATGCAGCAGCATTTACCTGTATGCCAGAACCAGCAAAGTACTGTGAATTATTAAAACCAACTTCCAACTTCTTGGTAAAAGCCAAACCTGCGACATTCAAGTGCATACTTTCATAGCCAGTAACACATGCCACATTGGCCTCACCAAAGCCCGAACTTCTTGCCCATGGGTTAACCAGCAGTTGTGATGCACCAGCCTGACCAGCCCTCTGCCAGTTTCCAGCAAATAAATCTGTACTAATTAAACTTAAAATTAGTAATATTGATACCAAATATATTCTTTTCATATCGAGCTATTATTTTAGAAGTTATTCAAATCTGTTGGACGAAGTGCTCCGAACCATTTAACCACTTTTTCTCCAATGCCTGGAGCTTTTATATGGATCAGATAAACACCACTAGATATTACGATATTTGCAGAGTTTGTAAGATCCCATTCTAAGAATGTTGTTTCCGTATCCTTGTCGAAACGTCTTACCATTGTTCCATTAATATTGTAAATCGAAACCGTACAAGTCTTAGGCAAGTTGGTGATTCTTACTCTATTATCCAACTGGTTCGACTCGTAGTATGACGATCCATAGTATGGATTAGGAACAACTCTTATAAGGTCGAGTGCATTTTCTGCAGTTTCCTGATCGTCGAAAATTGTCTTGATATCGGAGGTCGAGAATCTAAACAATGGAGCATTTTCATTTTCTGGATTTTCTATTGCAAATTCTCTCTTACCAATATGATATGGAGTAGAAACTCTGATTCTTATTTTAACATCAGTAGCAAGCAACTCATATTTAGTATTTACCATTGGTATTGCACACCACATAACGCTCTTATATACATCACTCAAATGCAAAGTTGAACCTGTTGTTTCGTATTTCATCAGTTTCTGATAGATGTAATTACACTCATCGTAAGCAGGAGCATTAGATGCATCTACACTACCATCTGCACCAGATTCGCGTTCATTAGCCATTATATAGATATAATGTTTTCCACCGAGAATCGGATTGTAATGTTGATCGCTATATTGTGCTGTTGGATTCCAAATCATATCACAACCATTTTCACCTGTCATCCACGAATCCTCGCCAAACATAATGTTCAGACGTTCTCCTGTAGTAACATCAATCGCATATCCAGGGAACCATCCCATTCCGTGTGTACCGTCATTCAAAGGATTACCCTCCTTATCAACAGAAGGACTCTTTCTCAATCCGAATTTCAGTGCACCATCATAACTATTATAGTTTACTCGAGTATCTGCATCATCAAAGCCATAGCTATCTGTACTCCACTCATTTTCACACATTTCAACAACACAACACTTAGTCCATTTCGATTTATCGGATGTGATTACAATGTCAACAGAAGTAAGTAACTGCTTTGATTTTAGAGACATATTTGCTCTTGTTCCCTTAGGCATAAGACCGAACTTCTTATCGTTCACATAATAAGCAGGTCCCCATGTTCCACCACATATCTTTTCAAAATTCTGGTTTGCGTCTCCCAACACACCATCTTCTCCATAGAAATCTTGCAAGTCGAGGTCGTAGGTACCAGCCTCAACGCTTGGGTACCTAAATGTTCCTGTCCTAATCCAGTTTGTCCATTTAAGTGCCTGCACTTCCTGATAAGAATCATCATCTGGGACAAAAGACAACCAAGGTTTGGTTTCATCTTCAAAAGTAATGCTTGAAGATATAACACCATTATTCTTAGGATTGTGATCCTGATCTCCAGCATGGAACTCTTGCGATATTGCTATTGAGAAGCCCCAGTTCATAAACAACTGCTCGTTGGAACAACCCAAATCAACAGATACTTCAGAATATATCGTATCGCCAGCCGAATTATACACTTTATACTCGAATGGGACAAATTTTTCTGACAAAAATGCCGCAGTTCCCATTGTTCCAATTGAATTAGACTTCGATGGAATGAATTTCACATAATAAGTATCGTCAACAATGTTCAAAGGATCAATTATTTTCACATTGATAGGGCCTTTACCGTTTTCGTATGTTCTTCCTGTTACCTTCCATGGATAACCGGACATAATGTCCTCAATAGTTTCTGCTTTCAATTCAAGCTCGCAGTTTCCGTTTCCGTAGCCTTCAAGCATTGTGATTTCTGGACCATACCCATATTCACCTTGGATTATAGTACCACCGACACTTGAAATGTGAGGAGTTGCTGTATATATTTTAATGTTATTACGACCTGCAAGATATGGAGTCTTCTGACCCTTGAATGTACTTTCGTCATTCTGATCGTATTTCATTGTCGGGTTGAAAGAATAAGCTATAGCACTATAGTAATATTCTCTATTGTTAACGAGTCGAGAATCACCTGTTGCGAAGAAATCCTTATCAATGATAAATGTATGTGTTATACCTTTATTTTCTCCATCAACCTCAAGAGCAGGAACATTTGCTTCAAGATCATCAGACCATGTATAATTGACAAGTTTAGAAACATTATCCTTTATATCGCACTGGAAAACCTGACGAGCCTTGTTCCCATCATATCTATCTGTCATTGAAACAGAAGCATCCTTAAACTGGAACACCTGATATCCCTGGAAATAATAGTATAAGTCACACGGGTCGACAAGAGAATCTCCGCAGAACAATGATGGATCTTTTTCTGAATATCTTTCCAAATAGTTATTGGAACTTGTTCTGTTGTAGAGGTGGAATATAAGTCTCTTATCGAGTTCAACGATATTTAGGTCTGGAGCATCAGGACCATCAAGAACGCGGAAGCAGTTTTCGAAAAGAATCTGAGCCTTGTCGTCAGCAACTTTTACTGCTTCAACTGAAGCATAAGCACCACCAGCTGTTGCTCTTGCCCAAACAGCACCGATTGTGATATCGTTTACCTGACCAGGAGTCAATGTAAAAGGACCAGCAGCCTGAATCAAACGTCTATCATCAGGTGCATTGGATTGTCCATTGTTTCCGTTTTCTTCTGTCCAATTTTCTCTTATGATACCATCCTGTCCCCAACCGCATATATCTGAAGAACCAGGGAACATAAAGTTTGTCGGCTGAGATGCGTCTGCACCCAACTGTGGAGAATATCCATCACCACCATAGAGAAGGGGTGTGTTATCTTTCCAAAAACCAGTCATGTAGTTATAGTATTCAACAGCTGTCTGCGGGTCGGTCTTGTTTTCATTACCACCTGTAGTGTTGTTGAAGTAAATGAAACGTCTCATACCCCAACGTTCATTATCTACAGTACCATCACCGAAGTTCAAACCATTGATGTTACCATTCTTAAAGTCACCTACTGTACAATCGAGTACCTTCTTTCCAGAAACTTCAACATAACTTGTTGAGTTATCCATACCATCAGGATCCTGATAAGGACCTTCGAAGAAGTCGATACCGATTGCAGGAGGCTGTGAACCGTAACCCTTTGTACCGCTATAATCCTGGTCATCGTCATCACCGTTGTAAAAGAAACCAAGACCACGCTGAACATCGCAACCAACAAAATCGTCATATCCGTTACCCAAATCACCATCAACAAACACACCGAAATATGTATTATATAAGGTATATGTCGAACGGTTGATTATTCTGTAGTTGTAGAATGTCATATCGTTCAATGCATCGTTTGTCTGGAAAGCAAATGCCTGTGCCCTGAATTCGAATCCGATAGCGGCGCCACCAGTTTCAGTGTGGATGTTACCCTTATCGTTATAAACCCACCACATAGAGTAGTCACCGAATAGACGAGCTGCCTGACCACGTGGTCTCAAGCAATCCGGGTCCTCGGTAATACCTTCGTTTGCAAATTCGAAATATGGGAAATCGCCTCTGTTGCAATCGTAGTAACCGTCACCATCCATATCATAGAAAGGAGCCAAGTTATAATCATAACCGCCTTCTGGTCCATGAGCTGGCCAATCACGAATAATATCCGGAATAGTATATTCTGGATCTGGATCACATTCTGGATTAGTGCTACAATTATACCAGTCTCTAAAATCTTTTACCTGTTGCTTTGATACGCAAAAATGCTTATCATATTGACGGCAAATGTCTGAAGAAACAGATGCTATTTCTGCACCAGAAATAATCAGAGGGCCGGGCCAATAGTCGATACCTACCTGACGATAACGTTGAGCAGCAAGTTTTAACTGTCCGTTAGCATCCTTTCCACCTACCCAGATAGCCGAACAATACAAGGCGTGGATACCACCGCCCCTTGGCACTTCGTATTTTGCCTTGCCCTGCAAGTCCCACCACATATCACCACCGGTGTGAACTCTTGCTACTACATTGTTCAATTTCAAGTCAGTCGAAGTTCTTGCCGACTCGCATCCGCCAGAAGCCTTAGCAGTTGGGGTAACATTGACTGTACCCAACCATTTGTCAGCAAAGGCATAATTTGAACAAAGACCAAGTATTACTACAAATACTATTTTATTTAATCTTTTCATATCGTGATATTTGTATTTTTTCTTTATAATAATTTAGAATGAGAAACTAACACCTAATCTTACTGTAGTAGGTAGCATGTAATAACCTGGCTGGTTGATGTACATTGCATAGAAATTTCTGAAAGCTTCTTCGTCAGTCTGCGATGCAATCTGAGTCTGGTAGTCAGCATAGTTAAGGTAACCATCGTCGCCTGCATTACCCGTATATGAATATACATACATAGGAGTCTTTGAATTCAACAGGTTGGTTACTTCCAACGATATCCTGAGGTATCCATATTTTTCCTTAGAGCCTTCGTCCTTAGCCTTAGCAAGTCTGAGTCTGATGTCTCTCGAAACACTCATATCAACCTTTGTTCTCCAAGGCTTGGTAGCACCGTTCAAAGAACCTTCGATTACACCTTGTGACGGCTTGTTTCGCTTTGTATAAGGTGTACCAGAACCAGATACGATAGTAAAGTTAACACCAGTATTAGCAAGGATGTGCTTACCTCTGATCTTAGGACCATTGTATGGGGTTCCATCGGCCTTACCACCAAAACGGTAGTCAAGTACAATCTGGAAATTGTGACGCTGGTCAACATCCAAAGGAAGAATAGTTCTTAAGTTAGGATTATCTGACTTAACAATTGAAGCACCTGATTCGTAGCTTGAACCAGTACCCTTTGCCCACTGCAATGTGTAGTTTGCTCTAAGTGTAATGTTACCTGTTCTTCTCAAATCGTATGCAAGGGTGAAACCTCTTACTGTACCAAAGTCAATATTACCCAAAGTATAGTATGTTATAGGATATGCACCGTACACAGAAATGGTCTGCAACTTATCACGCATTTCACGGTAGAATGCAGAAAGCTTTATTGACGATGTATTTCCAAGTTTCTGTTGGAAACCAAGTTCGTAGTCAATTGTCTTTTCTGTCTTAAGATCTGGATTGTTCAATGTTGTTGTTCCCAACTGTCTGATGTACATATATTCAATTGGATTCAACTGATCGTATGTCTGCGGACGCTGCGACAAAATGTCGTAGTGAGCGAAGAACAAAGCGTCTTCTGATATTGGGAATGAGAACGCGATACGTGGCATTACAACAACTTGTGGCTGATAATCTCTAAATGCCGAAGCATTAAGTTCCTCGTTAGGATCAACAAGATAAGGAGATATACCATTTGCACCCTGTATTGAGTTGGGGTTGTCGATTTCAAGACCGCTTGCATTGTACCAAACGCTACCAACACGATAACCAGTGATCTCAGTTGGATTGTTTATATCGTTAACGTAAACAACTGCCTCATCAGGAATATTTCCAGGATGATTTGTTGAGTTGATAAGATCAACTTCCTTGTTTCCTACAGTATAAGCATTGTGTAATGTATACTGGTCTTTCAGAACGCTCTGGTTAGCATCGTAACGGTCGATACGCACACCAATATTAAATATAAGATCTTTGAATGCGAACTTATCCTGAATGTAACCAGCCATATAAGTAGGCTCAAATGGAGCGATTGGTCTGTCAAGGAATCCGTCTCCATCTACATCCTTAGTAAAGAAATCTTCGAAGGTAGGTTTATAGTTCAACTTGTTACCTGCATAATCGTAACCATAGTATGAAACAAAAGTAGAACCTTGGTTAAACAATTCATCAGCACTGAACCAATTGAGATCAAATGTACTTGGATCATATGAATCAATGTTAATCCAATCTGTTCCATCAACAGCAAGACCAAGGGCCTCACGTAAATGCTTGTCGAATCTCTTCTGAGTTGAAGCATTGTAAATTCTCGGATAGTCGATAGTATCAAGGAACAGACCATTGTCGTCCCTATATACATAAGGCTGAGTCTTATCAATTTCTTCTATATGGCTATTGGTAAGTTTTCTAGCCAATCCCCAAAGACCGATTTGATTACCTAACGGTGAAACGCCAAAATAAGAGTCGCTTCTCTGTTCGAATTCAAAACCGAGGCTGATTTCGTGTCCGCCAAGGTCGGCAGAAGCGTTAGCAGAAACCCTCAACTGAGTTGCATCCGACTTCGAATAAGAACCATAAGAAACACCAGGTACCTGCCACATTCCATAAATACTATTCGGAACTTCGCCATTCAACAAACCACCATAAGCCTGAATATACTGGGTGTACATTGTTGAGAAGCTACCACCCATATAGTCATAAAACTGATTTGTATAGTTGGCAAGTGCTGGATTTAGGCTTCCTCCTTCAAAATTATCCACCTCATAGAAGAATGTTTCCATACAGTTTGCGGTCAAACCTGTAACAGAATCCTGTGCGAATGAATAAAACTTATTAGGCGAAATATCAAATTTTCCAACATAACCATAGTCAAAATAATTATCCCAATGGTTTATGTCACCTGACTGAGAATGAACCTTAGTATAGTCGACCTGAATCACATAATAAGGATTCCTGAAGAAAGACTTCTTTTCTCCTTCTTCATCTTCTTTCTCTCTGAATTTCTGTGTTAAACGACCATACATACGGTAGCTGCCATATTTCTGACGTCCGTTGTTTTCAGAGTTGAACAAAGAATTAGACCTTGAATAGATTCTTGCATCAGCAAGATAAATGTTTGTACCGAATGTAATATCCAAGTCCCTGATTGGTGCAATATCAATCTTTGCAGCAATATTCAAGTTCTTGTTTGTTGCATTAGATCTTCTTCTCTTGTTGTAGAAAGAGTCATCCTTTAAATATAAGGTATTCTGATAAACAACAGCACCTTGATCTGATTCTACAAGGCGAAGTGGATTGGTAGTCATATCTTCTTTTACATCATCGAATGCTCTCCACTCACCTACTGCAGACGGGGAACCATCCAATATATAGGCACCTTCAGCAGAAATCATGAAACCCATAATTGTTCTCTTGCGGTTGGTTTCTGCATCTGTCTTTGTCCAGATTGGTCCCGACAATGTAAGACCTGCAAGGTTGTATCCGTAACCTTCAACCGAGCAAAGGATTTCAGCACCACCCCAGAATTCAGAAGCAGGACCCTTTGTGGTCAAGCTGATGATACCACCAGTAGCATCACCGTACTGAGCGGGAACACCACCAGTGATAACAGATACCTGTTCGATTGCCGACTTTGGAACGTTACTAGAACCACGAACCTTAACACCATCTACGTAGTAAACGACGTCTTCGGAACGCGAACCTCTAATACTACCTACCGAACCATTCTCTGAATACACACCGCCGACTGTAGATGCAACAGCATCAGCCGAACGGGCGGTCATTCTTGAAATGTCCTCGGAAGTCATTGTTCCACCAGACTGGGTCTGGTCCTTCTGGATAAGAGGAACCTTGTATTCAATAACTTCAACCTCGGCAAGCATTTCTGCTTCGGGTTTCAACTTGAAATTCTGGAAAGTAATCTGACCAGCAGTAATCTGAACGTTTGAGTACTTCACCGTACCATAACCTATATATGATGCAGACACATCATACTTTCCGGCTTTAATCGGCTTGATACTGAACCTACCGTCAAAATCGGTCATACCTCCAGTAACGACATTCCCGTTCTCTTCAATGGAAACATTGGCGAACGGAACTGGTTCGTTGGTTGATGCATCAATGACAGTACCATTCAAAGTACCCACCTGAGCATACAACCCTGCACTTGCTAAGAGTGCCAAAATCAACAATTGTATTCTTCGTAACATAATAAAATTTTACTTACTTACTACTTATATCTCCCCTAATAAAATGGGGCTTCAAAATTACTACACATTTTCTTTTCTTAACAACTTTTTTGCTTTTTTTTTCTTAAAAATTAACAATAAAAACACAATACGCTATAACTCAACACGTTATCGCTTATTATTTTTGTTAGCAATTCTTTTGGACTTCTTCATACGCTTGTAAACTTTTTTTCTGTTTGCAATATCTTTTCCTGCACCGCTTATCTTCTTATGATAATTCTTGAGCATCTTTTTCCTTTCTTTTTCCGCGAGTTTGTCCTTTTTAGCCTCTTCACGTTGCTTCTGCTTCTCCAATTTCTGAACTAGCTTTTCCTCTGGTGTCAGTTTTTCATCTTTTTTCTTTACCCTACGTGATTTAATGTCTCGCTCGACACTATACGACTGCAATTTATTTTGCTGTTTCCTGGCTTTGTTCATTCTTTTTTCCGAATCACGATTATTTTGAGCACGCAATTCTTCCTTCCTTCTTTCGTTTGCCCTACGATTCTGCTCTATACGCCTTTCTTCCTGCCTGTCAATGGATTCTGCATTTTTGTCTTTCTTCGGTGAATAATTAACCTGAGCGGTTGAATAAATGGGAATAAAATTTATCACCAATAATAATACAATAAAAACAATTTTCGCTAATTTTGCCATCGTCTATAATATAATTTCTTATGAAAACGCTGACAAAGATAATAATTATTTCAATCATAACATTTGCCTTGGGAGTTATTCCAGCATGCGACAAAGAAGAATACGTACCATACGTCTATGTGAACGTCCAGCTGTACCCAGATATGCCATCACATATTGCGCTGAAAACTCCGGGCAACTATATGTATGTTGACGGTGGATACAAAGGCATTGTAGTAGCATGCACGGCACCCGACGAATGGGTTGCCTTCGACCGCGCCTGCCCTCACCACCCGCGAACAAACGACGCAATACTTAGCGTAGATTCTACGGGTTTATTCCTCCAGTGCCCCGTATGCGGTTCAAAATTCAACTTAAACGACGGCAACATTGTCAGCGGTCCGTCTAAATACACGCCTCTGCAATACACAACAGATTACCAGGGATCGGTACTGTATATTTATAATTCGTATTATTAGGCTAACAGGCTTGAAGGCTAAAAGGCTTGAAGACCGAAGGCCGACAGACAGCAAAGCCACAAGCCTGTAAGATTGTGTGACTGTTCGCCTGCAAGACCGTGAGACAGCAAGACGGCAAGCCTGTGAGACTGTGAGACCGTTCGACTGCAAGACTGTGAGCCTGTAAGACTGTAAGCCTATAAGACTGTAAGCCTATAGTACACCGAACGAATATCCCTTTGATTTCATCAATTCGATAAACTGCGGCAGTACCGCCAAGGTGTTGTCTTTACATTTTACTTTGTCGTGGAAAACAACAACAGAACCTTCGCGCACCGACTTTTCCAACAACGACATGATTGATTCGGAGGAACGTGTAACATCATAATCGTACGACATGACATCCCAGAATACAAACTTGTATTTAGATTTCAGCTTACAATAATGGCGTAATGATATCCTGCCATAGGGCGGACGAAACAAATCCTCCTCCGACACTGCTGACCTCCGCTCAACATCGGCAAGCCACTCCGAAGGTTTTGTTTTCAATATATCCTTGTGAGAATATGAATGGTACCCGATGGAATGTCCCTCGTCGGCGATTTTTTTCAGCTGGTCGGGATTGGCATCGGCATTCTGTCCGCAACAGAAAAAAGAAGCCTTAACGGAATAGTGGGCGAGAATTGCAAGAATCTCCTCTGTGACTTCTGGCGTTGGCCCGTCGTCGAAGGTGATATAGACGACTTTGCCCAAACCTTTCACCCTCCGTATTCCTTTTAGAAACGGATTTGGAAAACGAGTGAATAGGGATAGGGACATATAATCTTTATTAATCAATTATTACATCAATTGACACTTCGACTTGCCATTCGACAAGCTCAGGGGGTGTCTATGAACTGCTCAGGGAGCGGTTTTTATTCTATTTCGATCTGATATGGGCAATGGTCCGACATCTGTACTTCGGGGAAGATTTTTGCCGACTTCAACCTTGAAGCCAATGGTTCCGATACCATCTGGTAGTCGATACGCCAGCCAAGGTTCTTTGCTTTTGCACCACTGCGATAGCTCCACCAAGTGTATTGCTCTGCTTCGGTGTTGAACACACGCAGAGAATCGACAAAACCGCTAGCAAGAAAATTTGTTATCCATTCACGTTCCTCTGGAAGAAAACCCGACACACCCTTTTTGTTCTGTGGATTGCTGATGTCGATTTCCTTGTGGCAGATATTGTAGTCGCCTGCAAGTATAATATTCGGACGCTCCTTTTTCAATTTGTTTATAAACTCCTGTACAGCAGCAAGATATTTCATCTTCACATCCTGACGGACATCGCCCATAGTTCCCGATGGGAAATACGAGTCGATAATTGTAACATCACCAAAATCAACGCGCAAAAGCCTTCCCTCCGCATCAAATTCGGGAATTCCAATGCCAGCCTTCACAAAGTCGGGTTCCTCCTTCGTAAAAATTGCCACTCCGCTATAGCCTTTCTTTTCGGCAGAGAAGATGTAGGAATTGTATCCCATCTCCTTGAATTTCAGTATATCTATCTGGTCGGGCTGTGCTTTTGTCTCTTGTACGCACAACACATCGGGCGACTGCGCTTCCACCCACTCGTACAAGCCTTTTGCTATTGCAGAACGAATTCCGTTCAAGTTGAATGTGATTATTTTCATACCTATAATATATTGTTTATAGAAGACGTATATTTTTCAATGTATGGGACAAAAGTAAACAATAAATTGTTTGCATAATCGTTTTTGCAATCGTATTTAATCATATTTTTGCAAAAAAAATTTTATGACTAAGATAAAGTATATACTATTGATAATAATGCTATTAGCATCCGTAGGGACCTTCAGTCAGAAGTTTACTATAAGCGGATATGTGCAAGATTCGGCAAGCGGTGAGAAACTTTTCGGAGCAAATGTATACGACACTCGCTCGCATTTGGGCGTTGCAACCAACGAATACGGATATTTCAGTTTGACACTTCCGCAAGACAGCGTTAGCCTTGTTGTTTCGTACATCGGCTATGGCGCATATAGCTATAACTTCTTCATCGACCAAGACATACGGCTGAACATAAAACTAAACTCGGCCAATATGCTTAGCGAAGTTGTCATCACCGAAAGCAAGTCGGACCAGATGGTGAAGGATGTGCAGATGAGCATTGTGCGCCTGCCGGTGGAACAACTGAAAACACTGCCTGTATTCATGGGCGAGGCGGATGTCATGAAAACCTTGCAACTGATGCCTGGCGTACAGTCGGGCAATGAGGGAACTAGCGGTATTTATGTGCGCGGTGGCGGTCCCGACCAGAACCTTATTTTGCTCGACGGTGTACCCGTATACAACGCCAACCACCTTTTCGGATTCTTCTCGGTGTTCAACCCCGATGCAATATCTAGCATCAACCTTATAAAAGGCGGATTCCCTGCACAATACAGCGGAAGATTGTCGTCAGTAATTGACATTAGGCTAAAGGAAGGAAACGACAAAAAGTACGGTGGCGAATTTTCGGTAGGTACAATTGCTGCAAAGGTTATGGTCGAAGGTCCTATCTGGAAAGACCACACCTCGTTTATTTTTAGTGCAAGGCGTACCTATATAGACGTACTTGCAGCACCTGTGATTGCTCTGATAAACAAGACTAATGGCGGAGGCGAAAAACTGAAGGCCGGATATTACTTCTACGATGCAAACCTGAAGTTGAACCACAAGTTCAGCGATAAGGACAGGCTTTTCTTGAGCGGTTATTTTGGTCGCGACAAGGCATACATTAAGAACGAAGAAGAATATTTCTACTACGATACGCTTTACAACGAAAAGTCGGATATGGGCTTGTACTGGGGTAACATCACAACTTCAATGCGCTGGAATCATGTTTTCGACCAGAAGTTGTTCTCGAATGTAACGCTTATATACTCAAACTATAAGTTTGATACCTACATGAATTACGATTACCTTGCCGATTATATTTCGACAGAAAAATACTCATTCGACTATTTTTCGGGTATCAACGACTACGGAGCAAAGATAGACCTCAACTACTACCCTGCCTCAAGGCACGAACTAAAGCTTGGACTATCAACCACATACCATGTATTCAAGCCTGGTGTGTCGGTCACGACTCAATCGATAAATAATTCTAATGATATAAATATAAAAACTGGTGCACGTGACATATACGGCACAGAAATCAATGTTTATGCTTCCGACAACATAACTATAACGGGACGGCTGAAAGCCGACATCGGCATAAATTATTCCGGCTTCATTGTGAAGAAAAAATACTACCAGTCGGCAGAACCTCGCGTTTCGGCAAGATTCCTGATTACTGAAAACTTTTCGATGAAAGCAGCCTACACAAGAATGACACAATATGTACACTTGCTCACCAACAGCACCATAGGTCTGCCAACCGACCTCTGGCTTCCTGCTACCGACACAATCACGCCACAACGAAGCAATCAGGTAGCTCTCGGATTTGCCTACAACCTCAAGAACAAGTGGGATTTCAGCATCGAAGGATTCTTCAAGGATATGAAAGGCCTTATTGAATACAAGGAAGGTGCTAGTTTCCTAAATATGACCGACAACTGGGAATCTAAAATCGAAATGGGACGCGGATGGTCGTATGGAGCAGAGTTCCTTGTTCGCAAGACCACGGGGAAAATCACTGGATGGATAGGCTATACGCTGTCGTGGGCATGGAGACAATTCGACAACCTCAACTTCGGAGAAAAGTTCCCATACAAGTACGATCGTCGCCACGACATAGCCATTGCGTTGATTTACAATAAGAGCGAAAACTTTGACTTCGGTATGACATGGGTATTTGGCACAGGAAACGCAGTAACCCTCGCATACGGTCGTTATTACGGACTCAACGGTGCTGAAATTGGTGAATATGGCGGACGAAACTCATTTAGGGCACCTGCATATCACCGCTTGGATTTCAACTTTAACTTCAAGAAACAAAACAAGTTGGGAGAAAGAATATGGAGCCTTGGAGTTTACAATGCCTACTGCCGACAAAATCCGTTCTACCTCTATTTTGGTACCGACTACCGAGGCAACAGATGCTTGAAACAGATAAGCTTGTTCCCGATTATGCCGTCAATAAAATTCTCACAAACTTTCTAAAAACGAACAGACATGAAAAAGTTGATATATATAATAATAGTCATTGCAATTGCACTTACCGCCTGCGAAAAGACACTAGACTTCCCATTTGAATACAAGAAACCCAAATTGGTTCTCAATTGCGTGCTTTCCAACACAAGCGAAATTGACTTCACAGTAAGCCGCAGCATGCACATTCTTGATACAAAGGAAATTGTAAAGATTTCGGATGCCGACGTGATAATATTTGAGGATGGCAACCCGCTTCAGGTGGTGCCAGTTTCAGACGGCGAAGGCAACTACCATGCTGCATACATTCCAAAAGTTGGACATACATACAGATTCCAAGTTTCCAAAGATGGTTTTGAAACAATAGAATCAGAAGTTACCATGCCAAACCCCACAACAATAAACAGCATCAGCGGAAAACAGAAATCCAATGACGACGGCTACTACTACGGCGATGAATTTGATGTCAGTCTCAATTATAGCGACATTCCTGACAACGAAAACTATTACATGATATATGTGACAAGCGATTTCCCTGAAGATATGAAGGAGTATTTTGACGAAAACTACATGTACTCCGTTGAAGATTTATTTGATAAGAACTACAAACTAAACCTTGAATGTAATGACATTTCGGTTAGCTCGGGCTACGGTGGAACGTTGCTTTACATGGCCGACGAAGTAATCAGCGGAGAAAACTATACAATAAAATTTTCGGCGCAAGATTACCGCGACATTCGTGGCATATTCTACGGACTTATATATGAGGACGATGACTACTACTATAAAGATGGTGAAGAGGGAGAGGGAGAAGACGACGATGAAGGAGAGAGCATCGAAGACCTGCCATTCTATCGCGAATACGAGTATAAGCTTATCGTTCATCTCAGGTCGGTAAACAAGGACTACTACCAGTACCAAAAGTCCTACGATTTATACATTGAAAACGACGGCAATCCATTTTCCGAGCCGACACTTGTAAAAACCAACATAAAGAACGGTCTTGGAATACTCGGTGCAGCTGGCGAAGTCACCGATACAATTAGGTTCACAATAAAGAACCCATATCTGGAAGAGCAAGAATAGTTTAAACTATCCGTTTGCCCTCTCCATCTGGTCGTACAGATATATTTCCTTGCCTTGTAGTCTGAGCATTAGGTTTGCGACGCAGAGGACATCCTTTTCGCAATAGATTGCAATACGGTCAACATCGTGTTCACCATAGTAAACACCAGCGACTTCGCTACCGTCAATGTCGTCCTTGGGCGTTGGAATGTCGAAAAGGTCGGCCATAAGAGCAAGGGATGTGAAATTCTTGTAGTCACCAAACTTCCACAATTCAAGCGTATCTATATGCTTTATTTCCCATGGCTTCTTTCCTGCAAGGTCGAGAGCCTTTGGCAGATTGTACATGCGGTTTACGAGCATACGCCGCGCAATATATGGAACATCGAATTCCTTAATGTTATGTCCACAAAGCATCTTGTTTCCAAACGGATCCCACTTCGAAAGCATTTCGGCAAATCCCGAAAGTATCTCCTTTTCATCATCACCATAAAATGACTTAACGCGGAATTTTTCTCCAGCAACCAATCCGACTGATATGCAAACAATCTTTCCGAATTCGGAATATATTCCAGCACGTTGATATACATCTGAGGCAGTTTCGGTTTCTGCTCTGAAATTCTTTGATTTCTTGTCCCAGTGCTTCTTGAAGGCTTCGGGCATATCATCAAACGAGGCGCACATAGGCACAGTCTCGATGTCGATGAACATTACATTTTTAAGGTCGATCTCCTGCATTATTGTAAATTTTAATTGTTATCGATATGTTGATGTATGAATTTTGCCAAAAGGTTCACAGCAGCATCGTTGTCACCTATGTTTGGCACAATGATGTCGGCATAGCGCTTTGTAGGTTCAATGAACTGCAAATGCATTGGCTTTACCGTATCGTAGTAATGTTCGAGCACATCGTTAACCGAACGACCGCGCTCAACGGTATCGCGCCTCAAGATTCTGGCAAGACGGTCATCGGCATCGGCATCTACATAAACCTTAACATCCATTAGGTCACGCAATTCTGGCTGAGTAAGCACCATTATGCCTTCGACAATTATTACATTGCTCGGTTTTACCGTGAGCGTTTCTTGTGCACGCGAACTGGTTATGTATGCGTAAATTGGCTGTTCCACCGACTTGCCTTCCTTCAATTCCTTAATATGTCGAATAAGCAATTCCCATTCGATGGCATTTGGATGGTCGAAATTTATCTTTTTCCTCTCCTCCATCGGGAGATGACTGCTATCCCAATAGTACGAATCCTGAGGCACCAATGTTACCATATCCTTTGGCAACTGAGCGGTAATCTTGTTTACTACGGTGGTTTTTCCCGCACCGGAACCGCCTGCAATTCCTACAACTAACATATCGATTAAATTTTATGGCATCAAAGTTACAAAATCTTTTTTAACGGCAAACTGATTTTTTCTGGCTAAAAGTCTTGCAGGCTTACAATCTGGCTGTCCGATTAGTCTTCTGTTTGCCTGTTAGTCAATAAAATCGTCAATCGTACTTCGTCAATCATAAATTTTCCTTACCTTTGTTTCTTGAACACAAAATTATTATTGATATGCTTTATCCATTGAAATTCAAGCCAATATACAAGACTAAGGTCTGGGGAGGCGACAAAATAGCAAAAATAAAGAACGACAGCAATGTTCCAGCCGACTGTGGCGAAAGCTGGGAAATCTCAGGCGTTCAGGGCGATGTTTCGGTAGTATCTAATGGCTTTCTGGCAGGAAACACTCTGCAGGAAATCATTGAGGTTTACCTTGATGAGATTGTCGGAGAAAAAGTGCTGGAAGAATATGGTTACGAATTTCCTATCCTGCTGAAGATCATCGATGCCAAGGACAACCTATCGGTGCAAGTGCATCCGGATGACGAAACGGCAGCCGAACTGCACAATGCCCGTGGCAAGACCGAGGCATGGTATATACTTGATGCAGACAAAGATGCAAAAATAATAGATGGGTTCAACCGCGACACAACCGAAAGCGAACTTCTACAGTCGATAAAGGATGGTAATCTTGAAAACCTGTTGAAGTACCATAATGTCAAGTCGGGAGAATTTTACTTTATCCCAGCGGGTCGCGTACATGGAATGTGTGCAGGCACTGCAGTTGTCGAAATTCAGGAAACATCAGACATCACCTACCGCATATACGACTACAACCGCGGCAACCGTGAATTGCACACACAATATGCTGTTGATGTAATCGACTATAAGAAGAACGACAAGCAGTCGATGCAGTTTTCGCGTATTCCCGACCACTCCAACCCAATTGTAGACTGCAAATACTTTACAGCCAACTATCTGCCAGTAATGAACTCGCTACTGAAGAACTACAGCAACCTCGATTCATTTGTAATCTACCACTGTGTACACGGACAAGTTACCATAAAGACTAGCGGCAGCGAGGAAATCCTCAACGAAGGCGAATCAATCCTAATCCCTGCTTGCATTGACGAGGTTGTGCTTATACCTATTAAATATACGGAACTTCTTGAGGTTTACATGAACATCGGTGAAAGCCAACCTCGCAAGTATGATGAGTACGATATTGATGCTCTACAAAGACAACAACACCGTGGTAGCGAATGCCAAGAAAATGAATGTAGCAATGGTTTTGCCAACAAGGACTACAAGTGCTAACAGGTCTTTGCTACCTCCGCTTTTTTGCTGAATATCAACAACCCTACAAAAGTCAACAGACCGTTCACAATAAGTATCTCGAAGCCAAACTTATAGCCGAAAAATAGTTGCTCTGAATATATGTTCAGCAAGTAACTTATTATGGGCGAGAGGATTGCGATAAAAGGAACTGCCTTGTCGCTGGGATTGCGCTTCTTTACAAAAAGTCCGAAACAGAACAGACCTAACAATGGTCCGTAAGTATAGCCTGCAATATCGAAGAGTGTCTTTATTAGCGAATCGGTATGGAACGGCTTGAAAACTATTATGATTAGGAAATATATAGCCGCAAATACAATGTGCGTTGTCTTGCGGATTTTTGTCTTTTTCTGCTCATCGTAGTTGGGCTTTTTGTCGAACTGCAGAATGTCGAAGCAGAATGTTGTCGTGAGCGAAGTAAGTGTGCCATCGGCACTCGAGTAGCCGGCAGCCACAAGACCTATAATAAATATAATCCATGTCACCGAGCCAAGATTCTGGGCAACAGCGGCAAAAATACTGTCTGACTTTTCGGGCAATGCAAAGCCGGTCTGCGATGAATAGGTCATCAATGCTACGCCGAGAATCAGGAACAGGAAGTTGACAATCACGATACATACGCTAAACGAAAGCATATTCTTCTGGGCTTCCTTCAGCGATTTGCAGGTTAAGTTCTTCTGCATCATATCCTGGTCGAGACCAGTCATCGCAATGGTAATGAACGCACCGCTAAGTATCTGCTTCAGGAAAAAGTTGTTCGAGCGCCAGTCGGTGTCAAACATTCGGGTATAGCCCTCATCGGCAGCCTGCGACATCATGTCGAAAAAAGAAATGTCCATGTCCTTGATTAGGAACACAATGGTTATAACCGTGGAGAGCAACATGAAGGTTGTCTGAAGCGTATCGGTCCAAATTATAGTCTTAATGCCTCCCTTGAAAGTATAAATCAGTATCAGCACAATGAAGAACAGCGCCAATGCCCAGAAGGGAACTCCAATTGCCTTGAATACAAATTCGTGCAATACGAACACAACCAAGTACATGCGCAAAGCAGAACCCATAATTCGCGACACAATAAAGAAAAATGAGCCTGTCCTCTGCGAATTGCTACCAAAGCGCTTGTCAAGATAGGTGTATATGGAGGTAAGATTCAACTTATAGTATAGGGGCAGCAACACGAAAGCTATCGCGATATAACCTATTGTATATCCGAAGACTACACCGAAATAAGTAAACTGACTGCTCTGTACATATCCGGGAACCGACATGAATGTCACACCCGACAACGATGCGCCAATCATTCCGTATGCCACCACAAACCACGGCGACCTACGGTTTCCGGTAAAAAAAGTATCGTTGGTTGCCTTCTTCGATGTAAGGTGCGAAATAAGAATAAGAAGCGCAAAATAACCGACTACTATCGAGGCAATTATATAAGGATTCATGTGGAAATTTCTTTTTCTGCCTACCTTATGCCGATGTTACTTTATATTCTTGGGCTGCAAGTTTTCGGGAAGGGTGATGACATATATGTCGAGGTTGCCCTTCTTGCCTTTCGGTGCATTCGACTTTGAGAAATAAGCCTTAGTGCCATCAGTTGAAATCTTGTAACCATAATCATCTGATGCGGTATTGATTTCCTTACCAAGGTTTATTGGTTCGCTCCAGCAATCCCAGCAATCGGAGCCCGTACGGGTTGACACATACATGTCGAGTCCACCAAGACCGCCATGACCATCCGATGCAAAGTACAAATGCTTGTTGTCGGAATGCAGGAAAGGCGTGCGCTCGGTGTATAATGTATTTATTGAAGCTCCTAGATTTATAGGTTTGCCCCATTCGCCGTTTTCATCCACTGTGCAAACATAAATGTCGGTCTGATGTTCGTCAACCTTTCCGTGATATTCAAGTCCATCAAAATCGGCATCGTTGAAGAAATTGAGCATATCGCTACGCTTTGCTGCAAAGAACAAAGCCTTTCCATCGCGACTGAGGAAAGCATCACCCTGCCAGTTGCTGGAATTTACATTGTTCGACATCTTCTGAGGCTTGCCCCAGGTAGCACCAGCCTTCTTGGAGAAGTAAAGCCTTCCGTTCCTGAAAATGTACATTACATTTCCAGCAGCATTTACCGACTGCGGATAGTCGTTGTTCTTTGTCGAAACTTCGCTTATCAGCTGAGCTTCGGTCCAACCATCTGCCGACCTTTCCGAAACGAAAATATCTTCGCCACCCTTGCTATTGCCACGACCTTCGCCGCAGAAATACAACGTGTTGCCATCGGCAGACAATATCGGATTGTACTCGTTTCCATTGGTATTCACAGTTTCGGGCAAAGCCTCGGCAACAATTGCAGGATTTTTCTGCTCAAGAATGTTGAGCAATGCATTTATCTTCTGTGGTTTATCCTTCCAATAATCCTTGTATTTGAGGACTGTTACAGTTGCATTCGACCAGTTTCCTGCAACAATGTCGGCTTCAATCATCTTCTGCAATGCAACGAAAGCCTTTTCCTTGGGAGCTGCTTCCTTAATGTATTCGTCGTATGCTGCCGCCGACTTCTTGGGATTGTAGCCATTATGTATCTTCAGCTTGTCGCCTTTGACAGCTATTGCAGAATCTACAACATATTTGTCGCGGACAAGGCAACGCTGGCTTTCGGTAAGTTCGCTGTAGAAATTTTTCAGCGAAAGCAATTCGCCATCCGAAGCAACAAGGTTGTAATACAACTTTATAGCCTGATTCTTCTTTTCGCCATCCAAATTCTTGTAGCAGTACTTTATGATTTCCGGATTGTCGCCTGCACACTGCAAAGCCGACGATATTGCCATATTTTTCCACTTGCTTTCTGGATGTCTCTTTACAAAACGAATGTAGGAACTACAATTGCCATCTGCGGTTTCCTCATTGAAAAGTTTTTCCTCGTACATCATTTCAGCCTTGTAATACTGCGAACTTTTCGGATATTTTTTCATGTACTCTTTCAAAGCGGCTGACGTGTTTTCCTTTTCTGCATCGTTAAGAGCAATGACATATACCTTTTCCTGCGCATCGGCAGCTAACGCCGATTCCGGATATTTCTTTAGGAATTCCTCGTATGCTTCGGCTGTATTGGCGCTCTGTGCCTTTTCAAAACCTTTTTCATCACGTCTTCTGGTAGCATCGGGCACTTGCTGTGCATCTGGATATGTACGAATGAAGGCGGCATAGTCCTCCTCGGTATTTTTAGCAATTGTCAGTTTGTAAGCCTCAATATTGCGGTACATTTTTGCTTCGGACTTGTATTCCTCAGATGCTTTTCGGTAGAAGAAAAGGAAATTTTGATATGCCTCGTATGTATTAGCCTTTTCTGCATCTTTAAGAGCATAGCGACATATCGTATCGTAATAGTTAATAAAAATTTCCATGCTGATTGGCACTGCTTTCAGCTTTTCCTTAGTCTTTTCGTCAAGCTGTGGATAATATGCTTCGCATGTCTGAATGCACTTGTATGCCTCCACTGGATCGTAGCCTTCGTATTCCCTCTGAAAAAGCAGGTATGCCTTGTAGAAGTTGAATTCCACATCGTCCTGGTTCTTGCTGAGTCCTTTTTCTATAGCCTTAAGTGCGTTGTCGTACTTGCCCTTCCAGATGAGTTCCAACGACTTGGTCTGCTGAGAGAAGACCGTTACAGAAAGCATAATCGTCAAACAAAAAAGTATAACCTTTCTATTCATGTGTACATTTTTTTAGGTCGTAAATTTACTTCAAATAATCGGACTAAAGAAGAATATTATTCATTATTTATCACACGATGAAGGTTGATAGGAAAAACGCAAACAATAAAGCATAAATTACAGAACTACAGGATGTTAATATAAAAGGCGGAAGTCTCCGACTAATTATATCGGAGAGTTTTCCGCCAATTGTATTATCTATTGTAATATACCAAAAGTATTACTGATGATTATACGGTCATCAGTTCTTTTTCCTTGGCATCTATTACAGAATCTACTTTCTTGATGAAATCTTCGTGAGTCTTGTGAACGGTTTGTTCTGCATCTTTTGCTTCGTCTTCAGATACACCGTCCTTCTTCAGTTTCTTGAATTCCTCGATTGCGTTACGGCGTGCATTCCTGATTACAACCTTTGCATCTTCGCCAAGTCCCTTCACCTGCTTTACGAGCTGTTTACGGCGTTCCTCTGTCAGAGGCGGAACAATGATACGGATAACTTCGCCATTGTTTGCGGGGTTGAATCCAAGATTTGCTGCCATAATGGCCTTTTCGATTGCTGGGATTGTCGACTTGTCCCACGGCTGTATAAAAATGGTCTTAGGATCTGGAGCCGAAAGGTTGGCAACCTGCGAGATTGGCGACATAGTGCCGTAGCATTCAACCTTTACCGATTCAAGCATTGCTGGATTTGCCTTGCCTGCACGAATCTTGGCAAGTTCTTTCTCAAGATGTTCGAGTGCGGACTTCATTCCGTCCTTTGCATCCTCTATATACAATTCCAATTCTTCCATAATTACTTTGTAATGTATGTTCCTATATTTTCGTTATTTATTACTTTTTCGAGGTTTCCGTAGGTGTCCATATCGAACACAATTACCGGCATATTGTTTTCTTTGCACAATGTAAAAGCTGTGAGATCCATAATCTTAAGTCCGCGCTTGTATACCTCATCGAAGGTTATGGTGTCGAACTTTGTAGCAGTCGGGTCTTTCTCGGGATCGGCGGTATATACACCGTTCACGCGCGTACCCTTAAGGAATACATCGGCTTCAATTTCGATTGCACGCAATGCCGATGCACTATCGGTTGAGAAATATGGATTTCCTGTACCGCCTGCAAGTATGCAAACATACGAGTTTTCCAATGCTTCCACTACTTTAGGCTTCGAAATGCGTTCGCCAATAGATTCAATGCCGATTGAAGTGAACAATCTTGTCTTAACTCCAACCGATTCCAATCCGTTCTGCAATGCCAACGAGTTGATTATTGTTGCAAGCATTCCCATCTGGTCGCCCTTTACACGGTCGAACCCTTTGCTTTCGCCAGAAATTCCACGGAAGATGTTGCCTCCACCGATTACTATTCCAATCTGAACACCTTTTTCGTGTATTGCTTTAATCTGGTTTGCATATTCCATAAGGTGGGTTTCGCTGATACCCTGCTTCGATGCTCCGGCAAGCGACTCGCCACTGAGCTTTAACAATATACGTTTGAATCTCATCGCAATAATTTTTTAGGTCACAAAAGTAATAAAATTTGATAATTCGATGATTTGAAAATTCAATAATTCAAAAATTTAAAGATTCAATGGGTGGGACATTGCACAATATTCATTTTTTGAGACGCAAAATTTTGCGTCTTTACAATATAGATGCTACTATCGTTATATGGCAACGATTGATTACTAATACATTCAATATCAATAATTTATCTTTATGATATTTTTGCTGTATCTTATGCTTAAAACCGCTTTTGCCTGAAAATCCGAGGGTTATAAATGGTAATAAACACTAATGTGTTGATTACTTTATGTTTCGTGTGAATTTTATTATTTCTGGCATTATATTTTTGTACGCGATTTTATAGATAAACTACGGATGGAGAAACTGATTTATAGACATACCGATGTGGAAAGGCTCGAACTTTTGAGATCCTTCGATAGGTATTTGCGCGAGAATCCGCTAGGCGAAGATTGCTTATTCGCTGAATATCAGTTTAATATAACTGAAGAGAATCTTTCTGTATTTGAAAAATTCAGAACTTACAAGGAATGCCTAAGACAACAGGAAGAGGCTTTTAACAACAACTACAACAACCTTTTCGGAAAGGCCAAAACTTTTGTTGTACACTATTATATGTCGATGCACATGGCTATTGAGCGTGGCGAACTTCCAGTTGACATCACATCATGGTATGGTCTCCAGTATCCGTTTGTTATTCCAAATCCACGCAACGGAGAGGAACTTCTTGAAACAGCCGCACATCTTTTCGAATGCGACTCGAATCGCGTTGCCAATGGTGGACGACTGCTGACAAATCCAAATATCTCATCCGTAAAGATTTGGATTGAAAAATTCGACGATATTCACAAGGAACGTATGTATCGCCAGAATCTAAATAAGGCAGAGGTCGAAAACATTGACTACATCCGCGATACAACCGACAAACTGATAGTTGAAATTTTTGAAGCTGCATCTGAGCGTTATGCCGACCTTGAATTCGAGGAAAGGTTGAAACTCATGAACGAACTAGGCTTCAACATTCAGCAAGTCGTTCGCAAACCTCGTCAACGCAAGCAGGAAGAAGAAGCTCAATTGAAAGCCGAAGCCCAACTGCAGATTCCGCTTTTCTAACCAATGAGAATATTTCTTGTCGGATTCATGGGGGCTGGCAAGTCCGTAATAGGTCGGCTGCTATCCAAATCTCTCAACCTTGATTTCTACGACCTCGATTCCGAGATAGAATCAAAATACCGCACATCGGTTTCATCAATCTTTGCAAAATACGACGAAGCATGCTTCAGAAAGTTGGAAACGACAGTTCTGCAATCGTTTTCCGGCAATGATAATTTTGTAATGTCGTGCGGAGGTGGAACACCATGCTTCAACAACAATATGGAACTGATGAATTCTATTGGAGTCACAGTGTACTTGAAACTTCCGCCCGATGTCCTTGCGACAAGAATCTACAATTCGGTTAAAACCCGCCCACTAACGGCAGAAAAAACGCAAGAAGAACTTGCAGAATATGTTGAGAAAACTCTCGGCAATCGCGAGTCGTTCTATTCCATGGCAAAAATCACAATCGACTGCACAAATGCCGACAAGAACGAAATTGTAGAGCAGATTGCTTCTGCTATTACAAGATACCAATTGAAATAAAAAAGGCTTCTATACATGTTGACACATAACTTTTGTATTAAGCCTCTTCGTCATTCCGTAAGACAAAGCGAACAGCAAAATGAACTTTGCTTGTGAGCCTGTCTGTACGAAATCTCCTGTTGAAACGATATCTGTTGGAGATTCCGCACAGTTGAACAATATTACGCTCCCCGTTCCGTATCGCGTTATTGTTCTAACTTGCGGAATGACTGATTAGAGTCTTGTATATAGTTGTCATAAAAAAAGCGGAGAATAAATCTCCGCTCATATTGAAAAAATAAATCTTATTTCTTCTTGTCAGCGCCGAGGAACGGATAACCGTATTCTGTCGGAGGGCAGAATGTTTCCTTTATTGAGCGAGTGCTAATCCATCTGTAGAGGTTGAGTTCGCTACCTGCCTTGTCGTTGGTACCCGATGCTCTTGCTCCACCGAATGGCTGGTTGCCAACAACTGCGCCTGTCGGCTTGTCGTTGATGTAGAAGTTACCAGCTGCGTGACGGAGTACGTTTTCTGCTTCGATGATTGCGTAACGGCACTTTGCAAAGATTGAACCTGTAAGTGCATATGGTGAAGTTTCGTCGCAGAGGTGAAGTGTTTCGGTATATTTGTCGTCGTCGTAAACGAAAACTGTGATAACTGGGCCGAACATTTCTTCCTGAATTGCCTCGTAGTGCGGATCGGTTGTAACGATGATAGTCGGGTCGATGAAATAACCAACCTTCTTGTCGTATGTTCCACCGAGAGCAATCTTAGCCTTGCGCGACTTCTTTGCTCTGTCGATGTAGCCGGCAATCTTGTCGAACGATTCTTCATCGATAACTGCGTTTACGAAGTTTGTGAAGTCGAATACATCGCCAACCTTTACGGTCTTCATCATTTCCTTTACATTCTTCAAGGTTTCATCCCACAACGACTTTGGAATGTATGCGCGAGAAGCTGCCGAGCACTTCTGTCCCTGGAATTCGAAAGCACCACGTACGATTGCAACTGCGAGTTCGCGTGGATCTGCCGACTTGTGTGCAAAGATGAAGTCCTTACCGCCAGTTTCGCCGACGATCTTTGGATAAGTGTTGTACTTGTCGATGTTGTCGCCAATCTGCTTCCAGAATGCCTTGAAAGTAGATGTGCTTCCGGTGAAGTGGATACCTGCAAGGTGCGGTGATGTGAAAGCTACGCTGCTGATAACAGAACCCTTGCCCGGGAGGAAGTTGATAACGCCATCTGGCAAACCTGCTTCCTGGAAAATCTTCATCAGGTAGTAGTTGGAAAGGATAGCGGTTGTTGCTGGTTTCCAAATGGTTACATTACCCATCAATACTGGAGAAATGTTGAGGTTGCAAGCGATTGATGTGAAGTTAAAAGGAGTGATTGCGTAAACGAATCCTTCCATTGCTCGGTATTCGTTGCGGTTGAGTACCGAATTGTCGGAAATTGGCTGCTGAGCGTAAATCTTCGATGCGAAGTACGAGTTGAAGCGGAGGAAGTCGATAGTTTCCTGTGCGCTGTCGATTTCTGCCTGCATCGGGTTCTTGCCCTGACCGAGCATAGTAGCAGCGTTGATGACATATCTGTATTTCTTTGAAAGGAGTTCACCGATACGCATCATGATGGAAGCACGTTCAATCCATGGGGTGTCTTCCCACTGCTTCTTAGCTGCCAAAGCAGCGTCGATAGCCATCTGTACTTCCTTCTTGCCAACCTTGTGGTACTTTGCAAGTACGTGCTTGTGATTGGTAGGCATAACAACCTTGCCCATGTCACCGGTCTTAACTTCCTTACCGCCAATGATGCAAGGAATTTCGATGCACTGGTTGAACTGACGTTCGAGTTCTTCTTGCAATAATTTTCTTTCTGGTGTTCCGGGTGCGTATGAGAATCCCGGTTCATTCTTAGGCTCTCTAAATGAGAATAATGCGTTATTCATAATAATTTTATTTTGTTTTGTTAATTTTTTTTGATTTGCAAACCTACATAAAATTTCTGATTTATGTATCGGGAGAATGAAAAAAGTTTTCTAGTACAAGTCCGATGGTTTTGCGCTACCGAACTTTAGTCGCTCGATGGTAGGATCGTTGATGAGATCGTCGCGCTTGATTTTTGCACCACAAACTATGTAGTTGTCAATGAACCACATCGACTTGTCGAAATCGTAAAGAATACGGACTGCCACCTCGTGACCAAGGTCTTCGTAGCGCACAAAATAATACGGATAATCCTTTTTCTTGAACTGCGGTACAATCTTGCTGCTACCAATGAAACCTATATTGAATAGTTTTATCTGCTTGTATGTTACAAGACGGTCGGCAGTACCGTGAAGGAACATTGTCGGCGCTGGCGGCTGACAGCGATACTTCACTTTTCCCTTCTTGGAATATATTGCACCAGCAAACGACATGACACCGGCATAGCGGAACCCTTCGGGCAGGATTTGTCCAAGTTTAGTACGATTGCAAAGCTCATAGTCGGCCTGCAAAACCGTTATCGCACCAGCACTTGAACCAGCAAGTATTATCTTACGGCTGTCAATCTGCAATTCCTTCTCATGATCAATCAGGTATTTGGTTGCGGTAAGCAAATCTTCGGCAGCCATAGCTATTGCATCTTCCAACGGCTTGCGGTTTACCGGACTAATATTCTTAGCTCCTTTCAGACCGAGCCTATAGTCGATCGCAACAACATTGAAACTACTGTCAACCAACCTCTCGTAATATGGCAGGTAATACCCTTCGTTGCGTGCTCCGCTGATAAATCCGCCACCAAACACAAATACAACGGTATAATTTTCGGCAGAGTGCGCCGACTTGTAGAAATCGAGATACAGCGAACTATCGCGCTTTGCAAATTCGTAAGTTGCCGTAGGTTTTATCTGTGCATTTGAACATAATGTTGCAATTGTTGCAAAACAACTCAGTACCAATGTCTTAATTATAGCTTGCATATATTTATATTTTATTGTGAAATGAAAACATTCTCTATATGTTCAACCTTGTATTCGTCACCTATTACAAAAATGACAATCGCATCGAAGCGAATCTCACAACTTGACCCCAAAAGCCTTGCGTATGCATCGGCAGCTTCGACAAGGAATTTAGTCTTGTTTTGTGTAATGAAATCTGACACTCCGCCGAATTGCTCCGAACTGCGGGTTTTCACTTCGACAATCGCCAATATTCCACCTTTTCGTGCAATAATGTCTATTTCCTTGTGCTTGTACCGCCATTGGCGCTCAAGAATCTCGTAGCCCTCCGAAGTTAGCCGATTTGCAGCTATGTCTTCACCAAGTTTTCCGAGTTCGTTGTGAGCAGCCACTATTCTTCAGGTTTGTCTTGTACTACGTTTTCAGCAGGAATCTCGTCCTCTTTCTTGGCATAGAACAAATCAATCGTCACAATCATCGCGGCAAAAGCCCAGAATGGAACGGCAATCTTGTCAATGTCGAGGAAGTTGTTAAGCAAGCCGTGAATGAAATAAGTGACAAGTCCACACAATGCAGACGCCACTATCATTCTAAGCTTTTTGTCCTTTAACCTGTGATAGGTTCGTGTTCCGGTAATGTATATTATTATACAAACCAATATATAGTTTAGCATCCCTAAAAGACCAGACTCGGCCAACGAACCCAGATAATCGCTATGCGCGTTACCACCATCTCCTGCATTTGTACTGATAATCGTCTTTTCGTCTGAATGCTGGAACGGAGCATATTTGAACTGATATGTTCCTGGTCCCCAACCAAACACTGGCTTTTCCTTGAACATTCTTATTGCACAATTCCAACGGTTTATTCTTTCCAGGTTCGATGCGTCAGAGGTTATGTTACTGATGGATTTAATATGCTTGGAAAAATCGGTTGACGATTCCACCTTGTTACCTTCCATCTTTATCAGAATCTTGTCCTGCATAAGCACGAACCCGCCTATACCGATAATGATTAATGCAAAAACTATTTTGTTGCTTATCTTCAGCTTTAGGATCAGGAACATTGCCAGGGCGCCAAAAAGACTTATCCATGCCGCTCTTGTGTAAGAGAAAATAAGTCCCGTAATGAAAATGGCAAGCAGGACGGCAGAAACGATTCTCCACTTCCAATTTACTTCCCTATTCAGTGAAAATCCCAACAAGAATGGTATGAACATCGCAATTGCCGCACCGTATGATGTGTGGTCATTGAAAAAAGGATTCATTATTCCGTTTCCTATATGTTGGTCGAAATTATATGCCGAATGCTTAACGAGTGTAATTATTATAAGAGCAGAGAACGGGACTATATAAAGGAAAAAGAACCTGTATATATTCTTTTCGTTCTTGAACAAAAGTATTCCGAGGAAAAAGAATGGCAATATAAACCATAGCGATGCCAGCCAGCTCTTAAGCGACACAAGTGGCATTGTGCTTGTGCATACGGTAACAAGATGCCATAAAATGTATAATATTACCATTACCGATAGCGGATGCTTCAGTATTTTGCGGTCATATTTGTGCTCTATCAATAGTTTGAGTATAAATATCAACATAACCCCCACGAACAAAGGTTCGGTAGGTATGTCAATATTAAATCCCATATCGGGATAAAACACCTTTATCGGAATGGAGAACGGTATGCACATTACCGAAAAAAGCAATACCCTGTCGAAAGCAAAAAAAATTGCACCAATTACGATAAGCGCAACCGGTAGCAAGTTGAATGCATACGTCTGGTATTTTGCAATCAGAAAGCAGTCGATAATGATAAATACGGCTGCAAGCGCATAAAATGTTATTATTTTTGCCTTCGGTGTCAACTTATTCTTCCTTGGGCTTTCTACAACCTTCAATTATTGCAACAGCTAATATTCCTATTAGGCAACCGCCTATAGCCGAAAGTAGAGCTATAAGCCAGCGTACAGGGTAGAATTTCTTGTCGGCCGGATACGGCTTCGAAATAACGTTTGAAAACGTTTGCTTCTTATTCATATCTCGTTTTGCGTCCTCGCAAACCTTCAAGTCCCTGTTATACCTCAGTATTGTATTGTTTAGAAGCGAATCTGTCTTTTTGTATTCGGCACCATATTCCTGCCAGTTATTAAGGATGGTTGTTGCATCGCCACTTGCACGTCCTTGTGCCACAGCTTCGCTATATGCTCGCGTTTGCGATTTTTCATCAATCATTCCGTATTCGGTTCCATATTTTTTCAGCAAGTCGGAAAGGCTATCAATTACATGAGCCTTTTCTTTTAGCGAATAACTATATATGGTGAACAATTCTTCCGACTTTTCAGCATTGTTCTTCAATACCAAATTGTCAAAACATTCGATGATTGAATTAACCATATTGGCAGCCACCTGCGGATCTTCATCGCAGACAGTTATCTTCACAGCATCATTTGGCGTTTTTTCTATTATGACATTGTCGTCGTAATATTTCATCATTTTTGCCAACGATCCATTTGCTGTCGAATCCAAGTAATAATGCTCGTACAAGTCGTATTGCTCAATTATCGAAAACTTTATATCGTCTGAAGTCATAATTTCAAGCATCTGCTCTGATTCTGACTCGTCCGAATAGCATACAATATTTGCAGGATATAATGTCGCCGATGACTTATATTTTGGATGTATGAAATACGGAGCAGAAAATACGATACTGAGAATTGTGGCTACTACCGTTATTATCAATATGTGCCATTTCCATTTAGAAATGATCTTGAAAATGCTTTTTGTCTTGAAGTAACTTTCCATAGTTTCGTAATTTGGTAGTATTGTGTAAAAAATTATCTCCCTTTTCAGTCCTTTTTTATCGCTTCTAGGTTGTCTCCGCTCTTTTTTTTTAAAGGTTCGATTATTGCGAAGACAATTAATGTCAGCATAAATGTCGCTATAACACTTGTCAGCACAATTAGCCACCGTATAGGATACGATTTCTTTTCTGCTTTTTCGGCCTTGTTGACTATAAACGCATTAGGCAAATCTTGCTCGAGTTCGATTTTTGCTTCTCTATACTTGTTTTTTCTCAGTGTCAGAATCTGAACTTCCTCTTTGAGCTGTGAGGTTAGCATCGTATGGGCAGCGCCATATTTTGCAAGTGTATCGAGTTGCATTTTCAACTCTTTTATACGGCTTGCATTTCCGCTAGCCAATGCAATAGCATACTGCTCGCTATACATTTCGGCCTGCGACTTTACTTCTATCACGCCGAGAGCTCCCAATTTCTCAAGCGAGTCGCTAATGTTCTTAACCAAAACTTCCTGCTCCAGCATTTCATTCTCAACAATCTTAAGAGCCCTGTATGCTCTTTCACGTTGCATGCGCGAATATACCGTATCGAGCAAATACGAAATGTCATTGGCTATTAATGCTGCAGTGTCTGGGCTTTCGTCAAGTACCTCAATCTTTACCGAAGTGTATTCGGTACGAGAGAATTTTACATTGTCATCGTATTTGTCATACAACTTAGTATAGAGGTATTTTGTATTAGGATCAATCCTGTAGTGTTCGATAAGATTATATTTTTCTACAATTCGATTCCTAATGTCGTTCGACTGAAGCATCTGCATCATTTGTTCCACCTCTTCATTTTCACCGAATTGCAACAAACCCTTTTCGGTATTCATATCGGTGGCTAGTGTCTGCGACACTGAAGTGGAATTGGCAGGGTACAATACGACCGTAGACTTGTACTTTTCAGGAATGAGATAACTGACAATAACAGATGCTACTAGAGCCACGCTACAGACAATCAACAGATGTATCTTCTTCTTGTATATAAGAAGCATTACATCTGATGCATTGAATGTATTTTTATTGTCCGTTTCGTACATTTTCAAACCGACAGATTATTTTGCCCTTTCAGCGTATTCCTTTGTACGTGTGTCAACTTTAATCTTTTCACCAATTTCGATGAACAAAGGAACCATCACCTGAGCGCCTGTATCAATTGTTGCTGGTTTAAGTGCGTTGGTTGTTGTATCACCCTTCAAACCTGGCTCTGTATATGTAACGGTAGCCTCGATGAATGGAGGAAGTTCGCATGAAAGCGGAGTTTCTGTTTCAGCATGAACAACAACTTCAACATCCTGACCTTCCTTCAAGAATTCTACACCATCAATAACATCTTCAGGAATTGCAATCTGCTCAAAAGTCTCCATGTGCATGAAATTGTATCCCATATCGTCCTTATATACGAACTGGTACGGACGACGCTCTATTCTTA
The DNA here is from genome assembly GCA_045112395.1 of Bacteroidales bacterium. Taxonomy (GTDB): domain Bacteria; phylum Bacteroidota; class Bacteroidia; order Bacteroidales; family ML635J-15; genus Bact-19. Next base: position 18,090 of record JBGUHW010000021.1, on the reverse strand, counting down.
CTGGATTTATTGATGCACCCGAGTTAAAAGTCTTGTCAATGGTTCTGCCATTTTCGAGGCTCTTAAGTTTTGTACGGACGAATGCTCCGCCTTTGCCTGGTTTTACATGCTGAAAATCAACTACAAGGTAAAGCTTTCCTTCGAGTTCCATTGCTAAACCTTTTCTAATGTCTGCTGTTGTTGCCATATAATATATTTCTAAAATTAGGGCGCAAAGATAATCATTTTATTTTTTTATTGAAATTTTTTATTCGATATCGTAAAAAACGATGTGAAATCTTTTTTATTGCCAGTGCCCTAAAAATAAAATGTATTTTTGCAGCCGACAAATGTGCAATGGAATGGAATGTAGTTTTTGTCCGAGAAATTGTAAGGTAAACCGTGCTGAACAGGCTGGTTTCTGCCGTGTAAAAGGCCTTACCGTCGCCCGCGTAGGAATACACGAGTGGGAAGAGCCTTGCATTTCTGGAACGCACGGAAGCGGAACCATTTTTTTCGCTGGATGCAACCTGCATTGCATATTTTGCCAAAACGACACAATATCGCGTTCGAGCTACGGACGGGAAATTTCGGTTGACACACTTGGCAAATTGATGCTATATCAGCAAAATGTCGGATCCGAAAATGTAAACCTTGTAAGTCCAACGCAATTTACAGGACAAATAGCCGAGGCTCTTGAAAAATACAAGCCTCAAATTAAAATTCCGATAGTATACAACAGCAACGGATACGAATCGGTGGAGCAGCTACGTCGTCTCGAAGGGCTTGTAGATGTGTATCTGCCCGACCTTAAATATGCCGATGATTCGCTTGCAGTTGAGTATTCATTTGCCCCGCACTATTTCGAGGTGGCTACGGCTGCCATTGCCGAGATGAAGCGCCAGCGTCCAAAGAATGTCTTTGTAAACGGAATGCTTCGCCGCGGTGTAATTGTGCGACACCTTGTATTGCCAGGCAATCTCGACAACAGCAAAAAGGTGCTCGACTACCTTGCCTCTTTCGACCGCAACATATATGTAAGCCTTATGGCTCAATATTTTCCAACGGCAGATGTCAAGGAACATCCGCTGCTTGGACGAACACTCGAGCAAAGCGAATATGATGAAATATGTTCTCATTTCAAGCAATGCGGTCTGCACAACGGATATTTTCAGGAACTGAGCAGCAATTCCGAAGAATATGTGCCGGATTGGTCGATGGATAGGCTGGACGAAATCATAAAGAAGGTTTGATGATTCATGTAGAATCGCGCCATGACACGATTGTACATGAATTAAGAGAAAATGTTCAATTTGTAGCGGCACAATGATTTGTGCCGAATTAATTTCAAAATCTATGGCAGCATTGCGTACAACGTCCGTCATTAGCAACATGTCTACAAAAACATTTTGCCATTTAAACAGAGAGAATTATTTTTGTTGACACTAATATTAATAAGTACGAATATGAGAAAGAATTTTTTATTTGTAGCCACAATGCTGTTTTCGATGGCATTGTTAAGCGGCTGTAATTTTTCCAGTGGTGTAAATATCAGCAATAATGGTTCACAGGAGAATAAGGAGGCAACCGAAGAAGAAAAATCAGATGTAGAAAAGGCTATCGAAGCATCCGATTTCCCTTGGTATTTCCCCGAAGAGGCCAAGAATGAAGGATTAGCCGAAGGACAGACCGTCTTGTCGATACACTCGTTCTATCCCGACAAACTAAAGGAATCCAACGACCCAGCCGAGGAAACCTACATATTTTACAATGCCACCCTCAAAAGTATTGGCGAAAAGTCGTCTGTAGTAACAAGCATGGGACAAGACATCGAAATGCCTAATGCATTGATAATTCCGCTTCCACAAGGACAGACAGCAAAGAAAGGCGACATTGTGCTCACATGGTGGCAAAGTGGTTCGGGAATGGAGCGTGCAATCGTTACAGACGATTCAAATCCCTCATCGCCAAAAGTTTGCTACTTGGATATGGACTGGACTGACGATGGCAAGGGCTTTGCAAACGACCACAACAACGAACAGTTGAGACCTAACACATTCACCGTGCTAAAGAACAATGAATGGCAACCTGGCGCACAGGTTACCGTCAATGCTGATGGAAGCTACAAGATTTTCACACTTATAAATGCAGCCGACAAGTATTTGCTTTTGTCGGGCTGGGCAGGAAAAATAACCGTATATAAGAAGGAATTCTGCAAGGTTGTTCCTCTCGAGCAGGACATAAATGTAGGTGATGAAATTATGGCTAACTTTGTTGGCAGCTTCAGGACTGGCTACACGGTTACGAAGATTGACAAGAAGATTGGTCGCGTTTGGGCAACCGACTCGTACGGCGAAACCAAAATTTTCAGTATTCTGGATGTGCTGAAGGAAGAATAAGCATAAAACTAAAGCATACAAAAACGACAGGACAATTTGTTCTGTCGTTTTTGTTTAAAATATAATTGCTACAAACATACGCATTGTTTACTATGTTTGTATCGGATAAAATATCCTTATACTCTCACCTTCTGGAGTACAAATCCCAAAGGTCGCAGAGAAATACTTTTTTCATTATCTAATTTTTTTAAATTTATAATCACTATCTGGCATATCTCCAGGCTGAGACATTCCTCCTAAAAAAGACATATTCAGTCTGCTATTACTTAAACTAAATGTAAATGGTAAATACAGCAAATAATTATTTTCATCAATATAATAATACATTTTCATCGTGTCCTCAGCGAAATCAAATCCGCAATATGTTCTATTATCAAAAATAGATTTTTGCGATGTTGTATTAATAATTTGAATGGAATCTTCCTCAAAGATAAGTTTTAATACTCCATCCCTAGTATACCTATAATTCGTACATTTCCATTCTCCTAAAATATTTTTTTTGACAATCTCAACCCCATCATTTTGTGTTGTGTATTTTTTTTCGCACCCGCTAAATGCCATCACACCCACCATCCCGATAAATAGTAATATAAAAATTTTTCTTTTCATTGTTTATTATTTTATTGTTATTGGGATTGTTTCCTTTTTTTATTTCGTACATTGCATAATCCCGTCATCTGCAAAGTATAAAACGCTATACAAAAACTCCTTTCTGGTATTAAGTTAATAATATGCCTAATTCCTCTATATCATCACTAATTGACGATAAAGTTACCAACTCTATCACCAATGTGACAAAAGTAATTCATTTTTTTCACGATCCTCAAATAAATATAAATTTTTTCGTGAAAATTTTATAAGCACTAATTAACATAGAAATTTTGCTAGAAATGCAAGAATTTTACAGTTGTCAGGGAGCTGACGGTTACAAATCCCGAAGGACGCAGACATAGTTACAAAAAAGCCCCTAACTGGGGCTTTTTTTACTTCTTAGAGTTTAACTTGAACTTCATGTATTCATCGGTGAGAATCTTCTTGGTATATAGAGGAAACTCTCCCTTCATCATCCAGTCGTAGTATGCCGAATCCTTGCAGAACACATCAGTCAAAAGCATACCCTTGTACTTGCCAAAGTTAATGACAACATTGTGGTCGGCATCGTAAACCAACCTTCCCATAAAATCGGCATTGCTGTTGTATGACGAGAACTTTGAAATTTCCTGTATGTCGTTGCCTATGTCGGTGTAGCGTTCCACCTGCGCCTTGAAAACCTCGTAGGTTGCATCGGTGTCGGCATTTGCCGAATGTGCATTCTCGAGGTCACCATTGCAATAGAACTTATATGCAGCCGACAGATTGCGCGGCTCCTTCTTCATGAATATGCTCATTACATCCACAAAGTTGCGTTTCTTCAGGTCGAAATCGACACCTGCACGGATAAATTCCTCGGCTAGCAGAGGCACATCGAACTTGTTGGAGTTGTAACCAGCAATGTCGGCATCTGCAAAAATCTGCACAAGTTCCTTTGCAAGTTGCTTGAATGTAGGACAATCGGCAACATCGGCATCGGTAATCTTATGTACGGCAGTAGCCTGCGGAGGAATTGGCATTTCGGGGTTCACACGAAAAGTCTTGCGCAGTTCGTTGCCGTTGGGATAAACCTTTATTATGGAAATTTCCACGACCCTATCGGATGCAATGTTAACTCCGGTGGTTTCAAGGTCGAAAAATACTATAGGCTTGTGAAGTTGGATTCTCATAAATATGCATAAAAAAAAAGATTACCCGAAAATTCGGGCAATCTGTTAGTATTAATTACATCCTGTTAATCATCATTGGCATGAGGAGCATCAGTACTTCCTCTTCTGGATTCTCATTGTCCTTTGGCAGTATTATTCCAGCACGGGTTGGATCTGAAAGTTCAATAGAAACTTCGGTTGTGGAAATATTGTTGAGTATTTCGCAAAGGAAATTCGACTTGAAGCCAATTTCCATGTCATCACCCTGGTACTGGCACGACAATGTCTCTCTACCCGAAATCGAGAAGTCCATATCCTGAGCTGATATTTCAAGGCTATTACCCGAGAGCTTTAACCCAACAAGATTACTTGCCTGACTTGCGAACATACCAACACGACGCAAAGAGTTTGCAAGTTCAACTCTGTCAATGACAAGGTTATTTGGATTATCGCGAGGGATAACCGAGTTGTAGTTCGGATATACACCTTCGAGAAGCCTGCATGTCAACTTAATGGAGCCAAATGAGAATACAGCATTCTTTTCATCGAATTCGAGAATTACATCGTCGGCAGCCTTCGGCAATATGGTTTTCAGTATGCTAGCTGGTTTCTTAGGAAGAATAAACGAACTTTCTGTCTGTGCTTTCACTTCTTTGCGGGTATATTTTACAAGCTTATGAGCATCGGTTGCCACAAAGTTGATACCGCTCTCCTGCAATTCGATGAATATACCGTTCATTATCGGGCGCAACTCATCGTCACCAGTTGCAAATATTGCAGAGTTGATGCCACAATATAGAATATCAGGACTAATGCTTACGCTAATAGCCTTGTCGGACTTCAATTGTGCAGTCTGCGGAAAATCGGAAGCATCCACACCTACGATGGTGTACTTTCCGTATCCGGATGTAATATCTATCCTGTTGTCTTCTGTACTTATGCTAAATGTAAGCGGCTGCTCTGAAAATTCCTTGATAACCTCAAGTATCTTTTTCATATCTGTCGCTATGACTCCTGTACCGCTATAGTTTTCAAGCGGAATTGTCGTAGTGATTGTGCTTTCGAGATCACTTGCTGTGATTCTTAAAAAACCATCCTCGATTGACAACAATACGTTGTCGAGAATTGGAAGTGCATTCTTGGAGTTTACAACCCTGCTTACTATCTGCAGGTGCGAAAGAAGCTGAGAGCTTGAAATTACGAAATCCATATATGTTATTTTTTAGTTTTTGAATTAAAAATTGGGCGTAAAATTACAAATTATATTGATATGTTTACCTTTTTATTTACGTTTTTTTATGTGCCCAATTGCTATAAATTTATGCTGTACAACTAAAATTCTGATAACTAACATTTTATAACTGACCACTATTTGTATTCAACAAAACGCATGATAATCAGCTAGTTGTATTATCAAATCGTTGTTTATACTATATTAGTAGCAAACTGCTAAGAATTTTACCAGATGCACATAAAAAAGTTGCACCATCATGATGTGGTGCAACTTTTAAAAGTGTTATTTTGATTATAATCTATTTCGTTGAATCCAAAATCAAAGCCTGTGGATATTTGTCCTTAATGCTTGACAATGCCTTATTAGCTTCAGACCAGCTGTTGAAATCACCTAAATAATACTTGTATACACCGTTTACTTCTCTCACCTTAAGGTTCGGAATATTAAACGATTCAACATCCTTTGCCTTCGATAAAGCGAAAAGCTGTACCCTATATGTCTTTCCATTTGCACTCTCTGTGCTCTTGCCATTGTCTGCACTGTCGTTGCTTGCATCCGGAACTACCTTCAGGTACTTTTCAGAACCCTGTTCAAGAACCCTAAATTCGATACGGCGGTTGTACTTACGGGTTGAATTCGAATTGTTGCTTGCAATTGGTGCCGATTCTCCATATTTCTTTATCTCTACCTTATCCTGCTTTACACCACGTTCAACGAGATAATTCTTTATTGCCATAGCACGGCGACCCGACAAAACAATATTGTATTCTTCAGTTCCAACAAAATCGGTATGTCCACCTACTTCTATTTTTGCCCCTGGATTATCCTTCATGTATTCTGCTAGTTCATCCAAATTCTTTGTATACTGCGACTTTATTTCGTACTTGTCGAAATCGAAGTATATATTACTGATTTCAAGTGTATCAGAATAATTCTTATTGTACGGATCGTTATTGTCGTCGCTACCATCCTTGTTGGTACCAGCATAAACATCCGAAGTAGACGATACCTTTATATTATATACATTCTTATCTGATGGCTTCTGGTTGTATGTAATGTCAGATGAGTTAACCGACTTTCCAAGATAATCGGTAACCTTATTCATCTTAGGCGAATCCTTCGGAAGTTCGTTTTCATCGAATTCGAGATTAACAACCATTTGTCTCGATTCTGCCTTCATTTCATCATTTGTCTTTAGAACATCGTCGAGAACTGAAGTTACATCAGGAGTAAGATCATTGTCATCATGTACTGCTATAGAAGCTTCCTTGTTCAATAGTGGCAGAATTACATCATCAAGAGAAATAGGCTCTCCCATACGTTTGAAAGTTTCCTTTTCTTCACTGGTTGGAGTTTTATCTATTTCCTTTAGAGTTTCACCGTTTTTCGAGTATGTAATGCTATATTCATCCTTGGGCTGAAGGTAGCACATATATTCACCGGTACTTTCTTCAATATTGTACGAACCCAAATCTTCGCCGGTAGTCTTGTCCTTTATCCATACAGTCACGCCCTTAGGAATAGCCTGATCGGCATACTTTACACTGCCCTTGTACACGATTAAATCTGGATCGGCAGCCCTGTCTTCCACAATATATATATCGTATTCTCCATACGAATCTTCACGGATTGCTGCAACGTATGCAGTTTTTCCATCGCATGAAAGCGAATAGCATATATCGTTGTCAGGAGTATTAATTGGACTGCACATGCTTTCTGCCTTCGAATATGATCCATCATCGTTGATTCTTGAATAGAACACATCGTATCCACCTACCGATTCATGACCCTTTGAGTTGAAGTATAATATTGAACCGTTTGGATGAACAGATGGATATTCCTCGTCCTTTGGTGTATTTACCTCAGCAGGAAGCAATTGCGGATCCGACCATTTTCCGTTAGGAAGTTTCTTCATAACATATATGTCGAGGCCACCGAAACCACCCGGACGGTCGCTGGTGAAATACATGCTATTACCATCAGGAGCTACCGACACATGCGATTCCCTGTACTTTGTATTTATGTCAGAGCTCAAATGCTTAGGCTTTCCCCATGAACCGTTGTCGGACATTTCGGAAACATATAGGTTACCTTGCAGTGATGAACCCGAACGGAAGAAATACAACTGCTTGCCATCTGCCGATATAGAAACTACCGACTCATTGTTTCCCTTTGTATTGATTGGAGACGGCAACATTTCTGGAGAAGACCATTCTCCATTATCCTTCTTTTTGGTAACATATATTTTTTCGTCATCTGTCGAATTTATTGAGTTTGGACGCTTCGAAGTAAAATACAAGGTATTTCCGTCGCATGTGATTACAGGTGAATGCTCCGAATATTCTGTATTTATTGCATCACCCATGTTTTTCAAATCAATCCTGTTACAGGATTTCTGCGAAGTAATTTTCTTTGCATTATTTGTTATCTCAATCTCCTCGTCTGCACTTGTTACCAAGTCGCTACGTCCATTGGAAGATGCTACTTCCTTTGATCTCTCGAGCATAGCAAGACTCTCATCATACTTTCCCACCATACGCAATGCCACACCGAGTTCCATAAAGCAATCTATTGGACATGTACGATCTGTGTGGTCATTGGCTACATAATTAGGATTTGCATAATCAAGCGACTTTGTCAAATATTCCACCGCCAGATACCTATCCTTTGAGGAATTTTTGTAGCAAACACCCATGTTGTACCAAACATTGGGATTGTCAGGATCCTTATCCTCTGCCTTTTTCCAATAATCAAGCGCAGCCCCGTAGTTGTCTTCATACATATAGGCCACAGCATCGTAAAAATTACTCATGAAAACCTTATTGGCTTTCTGCGAATAAAGTGTTACGCAAAATGCTACGCTTAATACTAACAATACAAGTTTTTTCATCATTTATTAAAATAAAATATAATTAACAAAATAACCTTTTTTTTATCCATCCATAAACGGAATCGGCATCATAGCCACATTCCCTAATAAGTTCCTCCTGCGTCCCGTGCATTACAAAACGATCAGGAATGCCAAAACGTTTAACCTTTACATTGTAATCGTTGTCGGAAACAAACTCCAACACTTCGCTACCAAATCCACCAGCCAATACATTGTCTTCGATTGTAACAATATACTTGTGAGTTTCGCAGGCTTCACGTAGCAAGTTCTCGTCCAACGGCTTCACGAAAACCATATCGTAAACAGATACAGTAACGCTGTCATCATCATGAAGTCTGTCGGCAACCTTAACTGCTGTCTGTCCGGCAGTGCCGATACTAACTATTGCCAGGTCATCACCCTTGCGCACGCGCTTACCTTTTCCTATTTCCATTTCGGAAAATTCAATTTCCGACTTAGGATATACAGACTTTCCTCGCGGATAGCGTATTACAAATGGGAAATTGTTTTTCTCCAACTGTGCGGTATATAATAGGTTACGCATCTGGCATTCATCAGACGGTGCAGAAATCACAAGGTTAGGAATGCACCTGAGATATGATATGTCGAATGCGCCATGATGAGTTGCACCATCCTTTCCTACAAGTCCGGCCCTGTCGAGGCACATAACTACATGAAGGTTTTGCAATGCAACATCGTGTACTATCTGGTCGAACGAACGCTGTGCAAACGTACTGTAAATGCAACAATACGGAACAATTCCTTTTGTTGCCAAGCCTGCTGCGAAAGTTACTGCATGCTGTTCGGAGATACCAACATCGAAACTCCTGTCGGGGAATTCCTCAAACATCTTCACCAGACCGCTTCCCGAAACCATTGCAGGTGATATGGCAACTATCTTTTCATTTTCGCGGGCAAGCTTAACTATTGCTTCACCAAATATATCCTGGAATTTCTGCGGACTATTAGGATCGGCATCAGCGGAAATAACTTTTCCTGTCTCGACCTCGAATTTTCCGGGAGCAGCATGCCATTCGCGAGGATTTTCCTCTGCCGGCTTGAAACCTCTGCCCTTTTGCGTGATAAGGTGCAACAACAACGGGCCGTTTATATTCTTCAGGTCGTTAAACAATCTTACAAGCGAAACAACATCGTGACCATCAACAGGACCGAAATAGCGGATGTTCATCGACTCGAACAAATTGCTCTGTTTCATCACGATTGACTTTATGGCATTGTCGATACGTTGTGTAAAATGGCGTACATCTGGTCCCAGCTTATTCACTTTGCCAAGGAAATGCCATACATCGTCTTTAACCTTATTGTAAGTCTTTGATGTTGAAATGTCTGTAAGATATTCGCGTAGCGAACCTGGTGTTTCGTCAATAGCAATCTTGTTGTCGTTAAGCACAATCAACAGATTGGGATTATTAATTGCTGCATTGTTCAGAGCCTCGAAAGCCTCTCCGCCCGAAAGAGCACCGTCGCCAATAACAGCAATTGTCCTTTCGTTGCTTCCATGCATCTTTGCTGCCACGGCCATACCAAGAGCTGCCGAAATGCTTGTTGACGAATGTCCAACCCCAAAGCAATCATACTCGCTTTCTGCCGGTGTAGGGAATCCGCTTATGCCTTTGTATGTTCTGTTTGTCTTGAACGAATCGCGGCGGCCAGTGAGGATTTTGTGTCCGTATGCTTGATGCCCTACATCCCAGATAAGATTGTCTTCAGGAACATCGAAGACATAATGCAAAGCAACCGTAAGTTCAACGACTCCGAGGTTAGCGCCAAAATGTGCAGGATTAACGGCTTCAGATTCAATGATGAACCTTCTAAGTTCATCACAAACCAGAGGTAAATCGACAAGGTTTACCCTTTTCAAATCTGCAGGCGAATCTATTTTATCTAAAAACCTATACGACATGCCGTTGTATATTTACACCATTTTAACGAAGCGACAAAATTACAAAAAATAAACTTATACTTGCAAGCAAATATTAACATAAAATTGTAAATAAATTTATGGCATACAAAGTTCCCGCAAACTGTAAGAATAATAATTTTGCACTTTAGATTAAACATAGATGTTTTTACAATGAAAATCAACGCATTACTAAAATCATTATTGCTATTGACAGCAATATCGGGACTCCTTTTTTCGTGTGTGCCGTCACGACAATTTGAAGATGTCAAGGCCGAAAAGGAGAATTGCGAGCGTGAAAGAAGCGAATTAAAAAAGCAAAATGAAAGCCTGACAGCCGAAAACAACGAACTTAAAGCATCGATTAGCAAGAAAGACCGCGAAATTGCAGCTCTTGCCGCCGACACTGCCATAAAAAGTAATTCATACAGGATTCTTACATTGCAGTACGACAAGATAAGCGACCTTTACAAGCAACTTCTCGAAAATCAGGAAAAACTTCGTGCTGGAGCCGATGCCGAACAGCAGAAGGCTATGGCTATGCTACAACAGTCGCGCGATGAACTGCAAGCAAAAGAAGATGAACTCAGAAATCTTGAGTCGAGTCTGATGCAGGAAAAAGCAAAACTCGAAGCAATGAAGATTTTGAACGAGCAGAAGGAAAGGGAACTTAACGAAAAGAATGCTTTGCTTGAATCGCAACGCAGTGAATTGAGTAGCAAAAACAGCGAACTAGATTCAAAGAATGCAAAGGTTGCTGAACTTCAGGCAATTCTGAACGCAAAGGATTCGGCAATGAACGCATTGAAGAGCAAGGTTTCGGAAGCATTGTCTGGATTCGAAGGCAAGGGCTTGACTGTAACACAGAAGGAAGGAAAAGTTTATGTGTCTCTAGACGAAAAACTGCTCTTCAAATCGGGCAAGTGGGATGTTGACCCCAAGGGACAGGACGCTTTGAAAAAATTGGCAGCCGTACTTGAAAACAATCAGGATGTCAACATTACAATTGAAGGTCACACCGACGATCTTGCATACAGCGGAAATGGAAACATTCAGGACAACTGGGACTTGAGTACAAAGAGAGCAACTTCGATAGTAAAGATAATCCTTTCTAACTCGAAGATTGATCCTGTAAGACTAATCGCATCGGGAAGAAGCTGCTACCTGCCAGTTGACGATGCAAAGACTGCTGAAGCCCGCGCTAAGAACCGCAGGACAGAAATTATCCTCACTCCAAAATTGGACGTTCTGTACGAACTTACAAGATAGTAACGCCATGACATAAAAAATAAAGCCCGGCAAATGTCGGGCTTTATTTTTGAACTAATTTTCATTATTCCTTTTTCTTCTTTTCCAACGGCAAAACGCCAGCCATCTCACCTATTACATTAACTAAATCAGAATCGGAAGGAACCACAATCTTGGCATTGTTTTTCAGAGAGTTCTCCAAAGCCTCTATCTTCCTTAATATCTGAGCGTTGCCAATAAAATACTTTTCAGCAGCCTCGTTTACCAACCTAATGGCCTCAGCCTCACCTTCGGCATTCAGAATCTTTGCCTGACGGAAACCTTCGGCTTCCTTAATCTTTGCACGCTTAACACCATCGGCCTCGGTTTCGGCAGCAGTAGCATAGTCGATTGCGGCAATCTTTTCATTTTCAGCCTTAACTACCTTATTCATGGTTGCCTGTACATCCTGCGGTGGATCGATTTGCTTCAACTCGGCACGAACAATCGAGATTCCCCAGTCGTTGGTTTCCTCCGACAGTATCTGGTGAAGTTCGGTATTGATTCTACCGCGCTCGCTGTTTGCCGATTTCAGTGTAAGTGTACCTATAATATTACGCAAAGTTGTACGCGCAAGGTTAACAATCTGAACCTGATAGTTGTACACATTGTATAGCGAATTCTTTACGCTCTGCTCGTCCTCGCGCACGCGAAAATAAATCTGTGCATCAACGGTTGCATTCAAGTTATCGTTGGTGATTATTTCCTGTGGGTCGGCATCCACCATCTGCTCGGTTACATTCACACGATAAATACGGTCGATGAAAGGAATAATCCAGTGCAAACCCGGATTTGCAAAATGATGGTACTTACCAAGTCTTTCGACCAGTGCCCTATGTGTAGGACGAACAACCTTGAAGCCAGCCAAAAACAATATGACCACTACGGCCACAGCAATTACAATACCTATTACTTCCATAATATTTTTAGTTTATAAATTCTTCGACAAAGATATGAAAAGTTTTTGTTCCAATGCGGTTTTTATAAAAATACGGAAGGAATAATCGCTCGCTACAAAAAAAGAATGCACCAGTTACGATGCATTCATTTTTGTATTCCTATTAGTTTTGTTATTTTACAGGAATGTTCTTCAGTACATCAAGCAGATGCCTGTACCACATATCCACGGTTTTGATTTCGACCTTCTCGTCTGGAGTGTGAACACCGCGCAAAGTCGGTCCAAACGAAACCATGTCGAGGTTCGGGTACTTCTCGAGGAACAAACCGCATTCCAAGCCAGCGTGAATTGCACGAACAACTGGAGTCTTTCCAAACAACCTTTCGTATGATGCAACCACAATCTTCAGGATTTCAGAATCGGTGTTAGGTGCCCAACCTGGATATCCATCGCCCGACTCAACCTTAGCACCAGCAAGCAGGAACACATTGCGTACCATAGTATTAATGTCTTCCTTGCCCGATTCGAGCGAACTGCGCTGGCTGGTCGTCACCTGTATCTTGTCATCAAAGAACTTTACTGATGCAAGGTTGGTGGATGTTTCAACCAAACCCTTGATTGCAGGGCTCCAAGCGTGAACACCATGAGGGCAAGCCGAAACAGCCATCACTAGTCTACGCTGAGTATCCTCATCTATTACGAAAGCCGGCAAAGCCACTTCGTTAAGCTCCATATTGATGTTTGGCTCGGTTATTTTTATCTCCTTAATGATATCGTCCTTGAACTTTGCAAATTCCTTTCTTACATCCTCGGCGAAATCTGCCTTAACAGTAAAGGTGAATTCTGCCTCGCGAGGAATGGCGTTGCGCTTGTTGCCACCATCGAAATGTGCCAAACGAGCAAAATACTTGCTTGTGATTTTCTGCAAGAAACGGTTGGCAATCTTGTTGGAGTTGCCAAGTCCCTTGTTGATTTCATCACCGCTATGTCCACCTGCAAGTCCGTTAATAAGGAACATGTAAGCTACATTATGTTCCGGAACAGCTTCCTTCTTGTATGCGAAATCGGCAACGGTATCAATACCACCTGCACAACCGATAAACATTTCGCCTTCGTCCTCGGAATCAAGGTTGAGAAGGATTTCGCCATCGAAAAATCCCGACTCGAGAGCAAAAGCACCAGTAAGACCGGTTTCCTCGTCGATTGTAAACAAGCATTCAATAGGTCCGTGCTCAACGCTGTCGTCGGTAAGGATAGCCATCTCGGCAGCACAGCCAATGCCATCATCTGCACCAAGTGTTGTACCTTTTGCCTTTACCCATTCTCCATCGACGTATGGAGTTATACCTTCGTTGTCGAAGTCGATGTTAACATTGCGAAGCTTCTCGCATACCATGTCCATGTGCGACTGCAACACTACAGCCTTGCGGTTTTCCATGCCCTTTGTAGCAGGTTTGCGGATTACCACATTGCCAACTTTGTCGCGACGAGCTTCAAGGTTGTTGTCCTTTGCAAACTTCATCAGGAATTCCACCATTTTTTCCTCTTTCTTCGAGGGACGTGGAATTTTCGTTATCTGTTCAAAATACTGCCAAACTTTTTTTGGCTCAAGATTACTTAAAACTTCCATAGAAATAATTTTTTCGTTATTTTTGACAACGAAATTAATACTTATCGGACTAACTGCAAAGAAAATGAACAGAATAAAAAATATTTTTTTCATCGCTTTGATTTTCAGCACATTTTTAATGGGTACAAGTTCGTGCAAAAAGGCCGAAAACCATATTTACGGTAAAATTACCGACATGTCAACTGGCGAAGCAGTAAGCGATGTAACTGTAGATTTGTACTTGACAAAGATTAATTCGGGCAGTTTTTCGGGTACTTTCGAAAAATACATGACAACTACTACAGATGCCGAAGGCAACTATAGCCTCGAATTTGAACCCGTGGCAGCAGGAGAATACAGTCTACGCTTGTCGAAAGACGGATATCATTCCAACATTACCGACTTTATGCCCGAAGAAACTGCCGCCGAATACGAAAAGAACCTCGCAATTCCCAAGGCTGGCTACATTAAATTTAAGATTCACAACGCATACGGAGCTCACATCGGCGACGAAAACGATGTTGCTAGAATTAAAGTGGATGGAATAAATCCATTATGCTCGGAATGTTGCTCATCGGATTACTATTCGTTTGAAGGTCTTAATGTTAACGAAGAGTTTGTTTGCAACATTGTCGCTGGCGATGAAATTACAATAAATCGCTACCTTGTGCGCAATGGGACATCGGAATACAAAAGTAGGAAATACATCTGCGAGCAAAGAGATACAATTAGTTATTCTTGGACATACTAGGGACTGACGCGCGTTTAACGCTTCGCTGTTTGAATGGCTAAAGTCGTTGTTCAAGGTTCAATGGTTTAATGTTTAAGGTTGTTTTAGACATTGACATCAAAGTTTCTGTGGGCTTGCGCCCGTTTAACGCTTCGCTGTTTGAATGGCTAAAGCCGTTTCAAGGTTCAATGGTTTAATGTTTAAGGTTGTTTCAAAGTTTCTATGTTTCTATGCCTACGGCGTTTCTGTGTTTTAGGGGCTTGCAGGCTCAAAGGCTAACAGGCTTAAGGCCATTTTTGACTTTTAGCCATCTCTTCTTCGTGCCTTTTTGCCATTTCAACCGTGAATCTTTTTGCATCTTGTCGTTCAAATCTTCAAATTTTCAAATTCTCAATTCGTAAATTACCTTTCGTTTCCATCCAGCATTATGAACGCCGCCCAATATCTTGGATTTTCGAAGCCAGCAGTAGTCTTAACCTTATTTTGCGCATCAAGGAAGGCTTCGCGTTTCGTCATTCCTTTGGTAAGATTAGCGTAAAATTCGGTCATCATCAGCAGGGTGGCATTGTCGTCCACAGGCCAGAGGCTCATAATGATGGTTCGCACACCAGCCTTCTTGAAACCACGCTGCAAACCGAAAACGCCTTCTCCAGTAATTTTGCCTAGGGCAGTCTGACAAGCGGAAAGCACAACCAAATCGGTCTTGCGCAAGTCCATAAAGCTGATTTCCTTTGCTGTGAGAATCCCATCCTCAACACCTTCTGGGATGGGTTGGTTCTGCCAAGCGTAGTTTGCACCCGACAGCAATAGTCCCGACTGCACAAGCGACTGGTCACCCGACATTATTTCATCCGTAGGCAGGAAGAAGCCATGTGTTGCAATGTGCAATAAGGAAATGTCCTCGCCCGACAATGCCTTGAACGATTCCTCGTTGGCCTGCGAGCCTTCGTAAAGCGTTGTCTTTATTTTTTTCTTCTTTTTTAGTGTACCAACAATATTTTCCACCTCGGTCTTTGTTCCCGGCAGGTAATTTAGCCCTTCCCTGTCTACACTTCGGCTTATGCTGGAAACATACTGATCATTTGCTCTACGCGTTGAGTATCTGTCGCTTTCCTGCTTCATGATAGTGGTGTCGCTGTCGTAATATACACCGCCATAAAGCACCGAGTTTTTCATTGATTTTGGCATATAGTCCATTGCAAGGAAGCGCGTTGACGACACTCGATAGATTTCGTATTTGTCCGAAATTGTCTTCTCATGGTCGATTGGTGCATACTCTATTGCTATCTGGTACAACATTCCCGATGGTGCAAAGTAAATGCGCGGATTTGCGGGAAAATATTTCTCCAAAGGTTTCCAGAGCATTTTGTAAAGTCCCGTTGACTCGTAAATACCCTGTCGCTTTGCAGCGACAGTGGTCGCCCCTCGGTTTTCATCATCTGTTGGAGTTTCTGTCTTTGCAGGAGCTACACCTCTAATCAATTTTTGCATTTCGAAATTATTGAAAAGCGGAACGCAAACTGGTGCTTCCATACCTTTTGTAAGTAAAAGTGCTACAAATTTTGTCGTGTCGTTTTCAGTAAAATTGGAAAATTCTATAGCTACATCATTATCTTTCAATGACTTTTGCACATCTTTCCAGTCTATCTTTATGAAATTTGTAATATCGCCGAATTCCTTGCTTTTTTCCATTATATGCCTTTCGGCTTTCTGTATTTCATTTTCAAGTGAATCGCAGTTGTATGTGCGTTCTGCAATAGGTTTTTCTTGTTCTTTGTTCAATAGCAGGTGCATTGTCTTCGTGTCTTCGTATTCTGAAATCAAGGCAGTATCACCGCTCTCCATTATAATATTTGTCATATTTATTTCCGATGCGAGGAGCAAACCATTGGTAACCAACTCCGAATCGTAGGATGTTTTTGTTGCCAAAGTATCATCTGGCGAATGGTACATAATTTTTATGTTGGCATAAAAATATTTGGAGTTCGAATCCCAGTATGCTTCGCGTTCGTGGGTTGTCATAAACGAAAAGTTCCGGATTAGGTGCTGTTTTTGAATGTATGTAGCCTGTTTGCTTCTCGTAACGGCATTTGCAAAGTCACCCATTAAATCACTCACAATTCCAATGTTTAGCAGTTCTTTTGCGTATAGTGGGTGTTCATTTCCATTGACTTTTTCTCTAACCTGCATTGCCTGTGTATAGTATTTCAAAGCATTCTGATAGTCGCCCATTTCTTTATACACATCACCTATATTAGTAAGCGAGTAGGCATTGTCGAAATGTACTTTTCCATAGATTTTTTCCTTGATTGCCAACGATTGCAAATGGTATTTCATGGAATTCTGATAATCTCCCATTTCTTTATATACCCATCCGATGTTATTTAGAGATGCAGCATATTCACTATGTTCTTCCCCAAAAAAATTCTTTCGGATTTCCATTGACTGAAAATAATATTTCAGGGCGTTTTGATAGTCACCCATCTTATCATAAACATTGGCTACATTGTTGAGTGATGCCGCATAGTCGGGATGTTTTTCGCCCAAAGTCTTCTTTCGGATTTCCATTGACTGCATATAATATTTCAATGCAGTTTGGGCATCATCCATATTATAATACACATAGCCTATATTGCTCATGGCACCGGCACAACTGGGATGGACTTCGCCGTAACTTTTTTTATAAATTTCCAATGCGTTATTAAAATATTTCAGCGCGTTCTGGTAGTCGGCCATTTTATTATACATAGTACCTATGGCATTAAGCGTTGAAGCATAACCTGGGTCTTCCTCACCAAGCGTTTTTCTCTCGATTTCCTGTGTTTGAAGTAAATATTTCAAGGCGCTTTGGTAGTCGGCCATAGAATAATATACAATAGCGATGCTGTACAACGAAGCCGCATAGCTTGAATTGTCTTCGCCAAGTACCTTTTTCTTGATTGCCAATGCCTGCCTGTAGCATTTCAAGGCATTTTGGAAGTCACCCATCTCACGATATGTAATACCTACATTATTCAGCGATGATGCATAGTCGGGATGCTCTTCGCCAAGTACCTTTTTACGAATTTCCATGGCCTGGATCTTATATTTCAAGGCAGTTTGATAATCACCCATATCCTCATAAACAATACCGATATCGTTTAGCGAACCAGCATAGTCAGGGTGCTCTTCGCCAAGAACCTTTTTACGAATTTCCATAGCCTGAATCTTATATTTCAAAGCAGCTTGATATTCATTCATATCATCATAAACAAGACTAATACTATTCAACAACCTTGCATATTTGGCATTATCTTCACCGAAAATTTTCTTTCGAATTTCCTTTGTTTGAATAAAAAATTCAAGGCTCTTCTGGTTATCGCCAGATACTTTATAAACCCAAGCTATATTGTATAAGGCAGTGG
>JBGUHW010000020.1:0-10098 GCA_045112395.1 Bacteroidales bacterium | reverse complement strand
GTCTTCATCGGAAGCCAACCATACTGTTTTTACTTTTCCAGCAGCATCTTTCAGTTCAGAAACTATTTTTTTCTTGTCATCTGGAATCTCGTATTCCGGAGCAAAGCCGTTGTCAATGTCGATTCCCAAATTTTTCTTTTCAATGTCCCTGATGTGTCCATAGCTTGATTTTACGATGAAATCATCTCCGAGGAACTTCTTAATAGTCTTTGCTTTCGCAGGTGACTCTACAATTACCAAGTTGTTCTCCATACTACTTTTGAATTTGGCTGCAAAATTAGAAAAAATTAAGGGATACGATTTATATTTTTTTTAATTTTACCGCTCAAAAATTTTTTCGATATGGTTGAAGGCTCAAAGGAAAAGGTTTCATATACAAAGAAGACTAAAATTCGGATATTCATTGTGTTGTGGGTTCTGAGTGTACTTCTTCTCGGAATTTTTATCGGTTATTTTGCATTGTTGTCGCATGGAGTTTTTGGGTATATGCCGACTTTTGAGGAGCTAGAAAACCCAAAAGAGAACTTGGCGACTCGCATTTATTCGAGCGACGGTCAACTGCTAGGTACCTATTTCCGCGAGAATCGTTCTCACGTATGCTACGATTCCATATCTCCTAATGTAATAGATGCTCTTATTGCAACTGAGGATGTCAGATTTTATGAGCATTGCGGAATCGACTTTAAGTCGTTGCCACGCGTATTCAAGGGTATTGTTACCGGCAACAGTGCAAAAGGAGGTGGTAGTACAATATCCCAGCAACTTGCAAAGATGCTTTTCCCGAGACAGAAGATGAGCAAATTGGAATTCATTAACAGAAAGTTCCAGGAATGGGTGATTGCTACCAAGATAGAAAGCCAGTACACCAAGGAAGAGATAATCACAATGTATCTTAACAAGTTCGATTTCCTTAACTTGGCAGTTGGCATTGAGTCGGCATCAAGAATATATTTTGATACAATTCCGTATGGTTTGACAAAGACTCAGGCTGCGATGCTGGTTGGAATGGCCCAAAATCCATCGATGTACAATCCAATAAGGTTTCCGGACAAGGCATTGTCGCGAAGAAATACTGTGCTTGGACAAATGCTTAAGTATGGTAAGATTACAAGGGAAGAGCACGACTCTTTGATAAACGAGCCACTTGGCATTAAGTTCCGTCGTGCCGACCATAACCTTGGTGCTGCAACATATTTCCGCGAATTCTTGCGTTTGTGGTTGAGTGCCAAGAAGCCTATTCGTGAAAACTATGTCGATGAACGTGAATTTATCGAGGATTCAATAAACTGGGCTATCGACCCATCTTACGGCTGGTGCACAAAGAACAAAAAGCCCGATGGAACGACATACGACATTTATTCCGATGGACTTCAGCTATACACCACAATAGATAGCCGTATGCAGAAGTACGCTGAGGAAGCTGTTGCTGAGCATGTGGGTACATACCTCCAACCGGCTTTTGCAAAGAGCATGAAGAGCAACAAGAATGCTCCATATTACTCATCTATAGCTTCGTCGAAGAAGGAGGAATGCATTAATAGTGCTATGCGAAGGACTGAGCGCTGGCGTGCAATGAAAAAGGCTGGTTTCAGCGAGGATGAGATAAAGGCTTCGTTCTATGAAAAGGACACCATGAGCGTTTTTTCATGGGATGGTGACATTGATACCATAATGACACCTATGGATTCGATGTTGTACTACAAGGGATTTCTCCAGGCGGGATTTATTTCGATGGAACCGCAGACTGGACACGTCAAGGCG
The DNA here is from genome assembly GCA_045112395.1 of Bacteroidales bacterium. Classification (GTDB taxonomy): domain Bacteria; phylum Bacteroidota; class Bacteroidia; order Bacteroidales; family ML635J-15; genus Bact-19. Next base: position 8,337 of record JBGUHW010000020.1, on the reverse strand, counting down.
TATGTAGGTGGAATAAACTATATGCACTTTAAGTACGACAATGCTACCAAGTCGCGTCGTCAGGTGGGTTCTACATTCAAGCCGTTCATCTATTGCTTGCTTATGCAGAACGGATATTCGCCATGTACTAAGGTTCCGAATGTTGAGCAGACTTTCAAACTGCCGACAGGACAATATTATACGCCCAGGTATTCTAAGTCGAAGTTGGATGGACAGACCATTACCTTGAAGCAAGGTCTTGCCGGTTCGCTGAACCAGATTTCGGCTTGGGCGTTGAAGCAGACGACTCCTGAGGCAGTGGTTGCCCTAGCCAACAAGATGGGCGTACATAGCCAGATAGATCCATTCCCATCGATATGCGTAGGTATTCCACAGGTTTTGCTTTGCGAAATGGTAGGTGCATATTGCACGTATCCGAACAAGGGAATCTACACAAGACCTATATATATAACGCGTATTGAGGACAAGGATGGTAATGAACTTGCATCTTTCATCCCAATACAGACCGAAGCAATAAGCGAAGAAACCGCAGCTCTGATGGTAGAATTGTTGAGGGGCGTAGTTGATATGGGTACAGGTTCGAGAATCAGGTTCAAATATGGTCTAACTGGCGAGATAGGAGGCAAGACAGGTACGACCAACAACAACTCTGATGCTTGGTTTATGGGAATTACGCCAAATCTAGTGAATGGAGCATGGGTTGGTGGCGAGGAACCTACAATTCGTTTCAGTTCTATGGAATTCGGTCAAGGTGCATCTGCAGCTTTGCCTATTTGGGCATTGTATATGAAGAAGGTATATGCCGATTGGCGACTGAACAAGAGATATAATCCAGAAGACAAGTTCCCGATGCCAGCAGGTATCAAGGATTTGATCGACTGCCATGAGTATGGACAGAGTGGCGATTTGGATTTCGATGAGAATTAAAAAGAATGGATATTTTGTAGCGGCGCAATGTAGCGCCACTATTTTTTTTATTCAACCTTCCCACCGAGGTGTTTTAGCACATCGAAAAATTCCGGGTAGGATTTGCTTACACATTCACAACCTTTTATAGTCAGCGACTCTGATGATAGACCCAATACAGAAAGCATCATTGCTATGCGGTGGTCGTTGTGTGAATCTACTGTGGCAGAACGGATATTTCTGCATGGCTGTATAGTCAAGCAATTGTCGGTATATGTGATGTTTGCACCTAGTTTGCCAAGTTCGGAAACAATTGCTTCGAGTCGGTTGCTTTCCTTTCCGATAAGCCTGTTCGCTCCCTTTATTATGCATTCACTGTCGGCATTCAATGCCATTGCGCATAGTGGGGGAATAAGGTCTGGATAGTTTTGCGCATCAAATTCAAATCCATGGATTTGGGATTTGTGTATAATTAGTTTGCCGTTTACCCATTCGTAGTTTGCTCTGCATAAAAACAATATTGTGTGTATCATCCTGTCGGGTTGCATAGAGTCGGGATTAAGGCCTGCAATTTCGATGTCGCCGTTGGCAAGTCCTGCTGCTATAAGAAATGCCGCATTGCTCCAGTCGCCCTCAACGGCAAGCTTTTTCTTGTGCAAAGAGGCTTTGCCATAGATTTTTATGTCCATGAAAAAATCGTTGCGCATGGCACTTATCTTAGCTCCCATTTCATCGGCTATGCCTGCCGTCATTATTATGTATCCGGTGCTTGTCGGATTCCATACCGATATTTGACTGTCTTCCTTAAATGACGACAGAGCAAGCATTAGTCCTGATATGATTTGTGAAGTGTGGCTTCCATCGATGTTGAACTTGCCAGAATTTATGTGGGCATTGCTTATGCGAATTGGGAATCCACCGTCCGAAATTTTCCAACCAAAGGTTTGTTCGTAAAATTCAAGGTCGTGCCTGATGTTCCTATTCAGCAATGTTCCATGTCCGTCGAGTATAAAATTGTCGGTGTGCAGAGCTATGATTGGCGGGTACATTCTGGCACATAATGCCGATTCTCCGCAGTCGAACACATTGTCGGGACGATGAGTGTCCTTGAGTTTTTCTGCTATCTTTTTGCTAGCTTTGGCATCATCGGAGTTTCCTGCATTGGTTATCTTTATGTCAGTTCCAGGCAATGCAGACATAGCCCAAGCCCTTTGCTCGAAGCTTTTGGATGGGCATATTTTGGCTGTGCCGCTAAGTTCCGACTTGCATATTTTTGCTATCATCCGATTAGTGCGGTTATTTGTTCGACGGACATTTTCTTAATGACGGGTTTGCATATGCCTTCGAGCAGGACAAAACGAATCTGTGAATCCTCCTTTTTCTTGTCGTGGCATAGTAGCTCAATGTGCTTTTCTCCGAGACTGTATGAAATGTCGTAGCCGAATGATGTAAGGATTTGCTTTATATATTTTGCCTTCTCGTTTTTCAGGATTCCCATTTTCAATGATATGTCAACAGCGGCATTCATACCTTTTACTACTGCGATGCCATGGGGGAGGTTTTCCATAAGTTCGATGCAGTGTCCTATGCTGTGTCCGAAGTTCAGTATGTGCCTAATGGATGTGTCGAGCGGATCGTTTTCTACAATTTCGGTTTTTGTTATAATTGATTCTTCTAACAGTTTGCTTATTATTTCATTGTCGCGGTTGAGAATCTTTGCCTGATTGTCTTGCAACAAATTGAGAATCTTTTCGTTGCCAATAAGTGCGTACTTTATTATTTCGCCCAGACCGCTCATGTATTGTTCCTGCGTTAGTGTCTGTACGAAACTGCTGTCGGCAATGATGAAGTCGGGGTTGTCGAAGCTACCAATCATGTTTTTGTTTTCGCCGAAGTTTACACCGTTTTTCCCGCCAATTGCAGCATCCGACATTGCAAGAAGGGTAGTGGGGACTAACCCAAACCTAATGCCACGCATGAATATGTGTGAAACAAATCCTGTAATGTCGCAGACTATTCCGCCACCAATGCCAATAATGTACGAGTGTCTGTCGATTCCAAGTTGCAAAAGTTTCGATACTATTTCTTCTACTGTTGCAAGGTTTTTATGGCTTTCGTCGTCCTCAATTATTATTGTATTTTCTTCCTGGAATATTTCGGGGTAGGACTTAAGTATGTTTCTGGAACTTATTATTGCAGTCCGTCTGTTGCCGGCAAGTTCATGGAAATATTTCTTGTCAGAGGAGAAATATATCGTGGTCGTTGATTTCCTTTCGGTGCAATACGTTCTTTCCTGCATGGCTATTTAATAAAAAAATCCCATAGTGTATGACTATGGGATATAACTGAGAAAAATAATTTATTTAAGACTTATTACCTTAAACTCAACACGTCTGTTTTTCTGTCGTCCTTCTTCGGTGTCGTTGGTGTCAATTGGCTGCTGATATGCGTAGCCCTTGTATGAAAGACGATCCTGTGAAACGCCATGCTCTTTCAGGTAGTCAACAACAGCCTTTGCCCTGTTTGTCGAAAGTTTGGTGTTGTATTCGAGCGAGCCGACATTGTCGGTGTGACCGCCGATTTCGATGACCATCTTCGGGTAGTCAACAGTCAGAAGTCTTACAAGGTTGTCGAGTTCGGCCTTAGATATGTCGCGCAGGGTTGACTTGTTGAAGTCGAAGAAGATGTTAGACAGGATGATAGTTGCACCTACATTTATTGGTTTAAGCTTGATGTCCTTTATGATTTCCTGATAGGATGTTGCTGCCGGGACATCAACATTTTCGCTATGGAACAGGTAGCCTTCGGTTCTAGCAGTGATGCCGTAGTTCTTTCCAGATGGCAAGCTGATGAGGTATTTTCCTGTCGATGCGTTTGATTCGAGTGTTGCGTAAACCTCGTCTTTTTCGAGGTCAACGATTTCGATTGCCGATTCCAAAGGATTGCCAGTGTCTGCATCGGTGATAGTACCCTTCATAATGGTAAGCCTAACCTTTTTTACTTCCACTGTCTCTTGTTTTACTGTGGTCTGGATTAAATTGTTAGAACTTGCAATAAGATTATCTTCTGTTCCTAAAACCATAGGCTTTTCGGGACCGAGGAATGTTATTCTCCAGATGTCTTGCAGTCCGAGTCCGCCTTCTCTTTCACTCGACATATATGCGTATCGTCCGCTACCAGTAACAATGAAGAATACATCGTGTTCCGGGGTGTTTATAGGAATACCAATGTTTACAGGTTCGCCCCAGTTTCCATTGTCGTCCAATTCGCTGTAGAAGATGTCGTAGCCACCCATTGTGCCTTCTCTCATCGAACTGAAGTACATTGTCCTGTTGTCGGGGTGTATGAATACACCTTCTTCATTGTATTCCGTATTAATAGGAGCTCCTATGTTTCTTGCAGGACCCCATTCTCCCTTTTCTGTCCTTTCGCTGACGAAAATGTCTTTTCCTCCTTTTGAAGGCGTGCCGAATTCATCTTTTGGACGGTCGCTTACGAAGTAAAGAAGTTTTCCATCTGACGAAACGGATATTGAAGTCTCTTCGTATTTTGTGTTGATGTTTTTGTTTAGAGGTTTTGGCTTGCTCCAACTGTCACCTTTCAGTTTACTTTCGAACAAGTTTCCGTTTGGTGTTCCGTTGAAGGTATACAGAATGGAACCATCAGGAGATAGACCTACCGAAGCATCGTGTTCTTCTGTGTTTATGGTTTTCATATTAGTTGGAGGTGACCATCTGTTGTTGCTTTCGTTGTATGAAATATAGAGGTCCTCAAAATATTGACCATTTTCGATTCTTCCACCAACAGAACCTTCGCGGCGTGACGTGAATATCATCATTGTTTCATCTGTTGAGATAACAGGTGCATAGTCTGAATATTTTGAATTGATGTTAGGTCCAAGGTTGTCGATGAATACACGAGTCTGATGTTCCTTGAGCTTTTCGGCGACCTCACATTCCTTTATTCTTGCATCGACATTGTACAAGTCCTCATTAACTTTCAATTTCTTGATTTCGTTTTTGTAGTCGGAATTCTTGAATTCTTGATAGTTTCTTATAGCATCCTTGTACATTCCGTTTCTCTGGTATGCCATACCCATCACATACTTAATGTCGAATATGATGTTTGGATTCAACTTGTATGCTTTTTCGAGGAAGGTTATTGCTTTTTTCTTTTCAGTAGAAAATATATAGCATACGCCAATCTTGTAGGTTAGAGCAGCATTGTTGCTGTTGTATGTATTTGCAGCCAAGTATTCGGTTAACGCCTTCTGGTATCCTCCAGATGAAGTTTCAGAATTGTTTTCGAAATATTCATCGCCGAGAGTTATGGCGTTCAAAGCCTCCTTGTAGCCTGATTTTTCTTCAGTCTTGAATTCTTTCTTGTCAATCGGTATGTTTAGCTGTGAGTATGATGTCTGGAAAATCATTACGAAGGAAAGTATCAGCACCGATATATATAATAATTTATTCATATCCTTTTCGATTTACTGTTTATTTATTGTATTCTTCACATGTTGATTCAAAATCGCCAAGATCTTTTACTCCCATAGATTTTGCGGTTTTCCAGTCGCTACAAGCTCCTTCCATATCTCTTGTCATTTCTCTTGCGGAACCTCTGTGTACATAAGCTTCGGCATAGTCGGACTTCAGGGTTATCGCCTTTGTGAAGGCTTCGATTGCAAGCCTGTAATCTTCCTTCCTGTAGTAGCACAGTCCTAAGTTGTTGTAAGCGAAAGCGTAATCCTTGTTGTGTTTCAGGCATTCGTTAAGAACGTCAATTGCCTTGTCGTATTCCTTCATTTCGTAAAAGGTTATGCCCTTGTTGTTCAGTGCTATGTAGTTGTCCGGCTTTGCTTTTATTGCTTCATCGTATGCTGCCAGAGCTTTGTCGTATTCCTTGTTTAGCCTGTATGCACTTCCGAGGTTCTCCTTGAATATGTCCATTCTTGAGTTTAATTCGATAGCTTTCCTGTAATCGGCTATTGCAAGATCGTATTTTTCAAGCATTCTGTAGGTTGAACCCCTGTCGTTATATGCGAACGAATGTTTGTTGTCAATTTCGATTGCCCTTGTGTAGTTTTTTTCTGCGTCTGCATATTGTGCCTTGTTGAAATATATTACACCTATGTAGTAGAACATATTGGCGTTTGTGCATCCTAGCTCAATTGCGTTCTGGAAATATTCCATTGCCTTTTCCATGTTCTTTGAAAGGAAGTAGCAGTATCCGATGAGGTAGGTAGCATTGCTGTCCTTTTTGCGCTTAACATATTCCAGCAGGTCGGCTATTGCTTCGTTGTATTTGCCTTGTTGCATGTAGCAGGTCCCGCGGCCGTAGTAGGCTTGTGTCATTTCGGAATTGAACTCCAACGACTTGCTGAATTCGGAAATTGCCTCATCATAACTGCCTTCGCCATATAGTGCTACTCCGTTGTTGTATGCAATGTTGGCTTCCTGTCCCTCGGCGTTGACCAAAGTGCCAACGGTGTCACCATCGGTGCTTGTGATAATCTGCGTGGGGACGATTATCTGGTCCATTCCAGAATCGTACATGCTACTGTCTTTGTCTTCCTGCGAATAGGACAACCCGATGCCGAGCGTGACAAATAGGCTTAAAACTAATAGTTTCTTCATAATTACTATTTTGCAAATAATTTTTATAACACAAGTGCATAAGTTATGCAAATCGCAAAGGTACATTTTTTTTGAATTGTTTTTGCAACTTTTTTTATTTTTGCATAAAAAATTGTTTTATGAGAAAAATAGCTTTGCTTCTAATAAGCACGGCATTACCAATTGTAATGTTCGCTAATGATGTCCTAAATATAGGTTCAAAGCACATGTCGTCGGTCGAAAATGTTTCGATGTCGGGATTTGAGTTTAGACTGTCATACGATACGTTGTATTTGTCAGATAGTGGCGATTTCCTCTCTGTTTCGCTCGTGGGTACTTATCCTTCGGGAAAAATTGGCGGTCCGTCGCTTCCTGTGTTACGAAAGCCTATGGCTATCCCGCAATGTGCTAACTATAAAGTTGTTGTAAAGAAGTTCACGCTTCGTGAGTTCGACTTGTCGCAGTATGGCAAGAAAATAGCTCCGCAGCAACATTCCGTCAGCAAGTCGGAGAGGAATCCGCAATTCGACTACAATGTAAAAGCCTACGAAACAGATGCTTTCATCGGCGGAGAAAACGGTTTGTCTTGGATTTCTCCAGTTGGAACAATGCGCGGTGTGCAAATAGGAGAACTCTGCGTTTCTCCACTATCGTACAATCCCGTGACGAATATCCTCTATGTTTACAACGATATTGAACTTGAAGTCGTGTTTGAATCGGTTGACTATGCCAAGACCGAGAAGGAAATCCGTAGCGGATATTCGCCATTCTTCGCTTCGACATATTCTTCGCTTGTCAACAAGGATATTTTCGATTCTTATTCCGACCTATACCACACGCCGGTGAAGATGCTGGTAGTTGCGCACGAGGACTTTGCAGAACAGTTGCAGCAGTGGCTCGAGTGGAAAACACAGAAAGGATTTTATTTGGATGTGAATTACGTGAACTCGTCTTCGGCAACTGCCGCTAACATAAAGTCGTGGGTGCAGTCGCACTATTCGATGGGCGAGGAGGCTGGCAACGCCCCTGTTTTCCTGGTGCTTGTCGGCGATGTCGATAGGATTCCTGCAAGTGCTGTTGGCGAAGCGAGCGAGCAGCAGACCGACCTCTACTATGCTTCGGTCGATGGCGACTATTTGCCCGAAATGTACTGTAGCCGTATTTCGGTGGCTTCGCCCGATGAACTGAACATTGTCGTCGGCAAGACACTGATGTACGAAAAATACACTATGCCCGATCCGTCGTATCTTGGCAATGCTCTGCTCATTGCTGGACAGGACGACTACTGGAATCAGTATATTGCTCAGCCGACGATAAACTATGCTACGCAGAACTATTTCAATGCTGCGCACGGATATAATAATGTTTACGCTTACCTTGATTCTTACGAAGGTTGCTATAACAATCTCAGCACTGGCGTTGGCTATGCAAATTATACAGCTCACGGTGGTGAGCAAGAATGGTGTGGGCCGCATTTCACAAACGACGATGTTGACGGACTTTCGAATGCCGACAAGTATTTCCTTGCAATCGGCAATTGCTGTCTTAGTGGAAAGTTCGGCTATTCTGTTCCGTGCTTTGGCGAGAAAATGATTCGTACGGCGAAGAAGGGGGCTTTTGCCTACATAGGTTCATCGCCTGTTTCATATTGGTACGAGGACTATTATTGGGCGTTGGGTGCAACGAGTGTGTTCGGGCAGACCCCGCAGATGTCGGAAACGGGAACCGGAGCTTTCGATATGATGTTTAACGATGAGCAGTTCAATACCGTTTCATCGATAATGTATGTCGGAAATCTTGCCGTTACAAGTGCATCGGA
>JBGUHW010000019.1:0-6597 GCA_045112395.1 Bacteroidales bacterium | reverse complement strand
GTCCAAGTGGGCTTCCATCTTCTTGCGCAACCTTGTTGTGAACGGCTCGTCACTGTCGTCGAAGGTTGTGAAGATGTAGAGGAACTTTGTGAATTTCGCTTGGAAAATCTGCTGGAACAGGTTTTCCTTGGTGCGGAAATAGTAGTGAACCAATGCTTGATTACAGCCAGCCCTTTTTGCTATGTCTGTGGTACTTACGAGAGAAAAACCTTTCTCGAGGAACAGTTCTTCGGCGCATTGCAGAATCTGCTGTTCCATGTTATTGTCCTTGTTCATCCTTTGCTTTTTATAATTTGTCGCAAAACTAATAAATTTATTTAATAGGGTTATTAAATAAGATAATTATTTTTTGGGGGGTAGTACGTTTTCTTTTTCACGATAAAAATGATGTTAATTTGATGTTTAAAAGTAATTTTTGTAGTTAACTATTATTAACAAAAGATGCGTTTAAATGTAACTATAAATGCAATGTATTGAATTTGAATATTTTGTAATCATTAAAATTTGTTAAAAGTTTTTTATAATAACTATATTTATAAAAATAAATTTTGTAGATTTGTATTGCCGAGATTTTCATATTCTGATTAACGGGACTTCGCAGGGTGTGGAAAATCGGTACTCGATATTAAAAATAGAAGTCCTTCAATATTAAAAATAAAGTTTATGAAGATTTTTAAGGTTTTGATGTTTTTGATTGTTTGCCTGTTCCCGATTCTTGCTGTTGCGCAGGATGTAATTACAATGAAGAATGGTGATGAAATTCAGGCAAAGGTTACCGAAGTGGGGCAGACTGAAGTGAAATACAAGCGATTCGACAATCCTGATGGTCCTACATATACCATTAATAAGAGTGATGTTTTTATGGTGAAGTACCAGAACGGTCAGAAAGATGTGTTTAAGGACGAACAGCCAGCACAGAACAATAACAATAATGGAAATAACGATGACGGCGAATTCTGGAAATCTCGTTACTGGACAAATCAGCGTGTTGCCGGCATTTCTCTTTTTGCCGATTTGGGCGGTTTCGGTTTTACTGGACCACGTGCAGGAATGGAAGTCCGTTATCGTAGATTTCAGGTGAATGGATTCTACAAATATGGCGGTATTGGTGCTATGAATACTGTTTATTTGGATGATAATGAAGCATATAGTAAGTCAACCAATATAAATGGTCACGGCGGTGGTTATACAGTAAAGGTTCTTTTGCCTGTTAGAAATTCTAATTCAACATTCCATGTCGGTGTAATTAATGAATGGGCATATTATTCTTGTTCGTTTTATGAGGCAACCAAAACCATTGATTGGACGAGAACTGCTGTCGGAAGCACAGGTTTAGGATGTGGATTTAGTTATCATACTGACAAGGGTTTCTATTTTACTTTAGGAGGGTATTGGGGCGTGTCTGTATTTAATCTTGAATATACAACGACATATTATCATCAAGGTTCATATTATTATGAACCATATACTACTACGTATTATGGGTCGGATAGTTGGGTTGCTTTCTTTGGCATTGCAGAAGTAACTCTTGGTTGGGAATTTTGCCTTTATCGCAAAAAGTAATTTGGAATAATCGGAATATAAATAGTTTAATGCAGTTTCGAGAGAAACTGCATTTTTTTGTTTGTAAGAAATGTAAAACACCATTGTGTGGTACAAGATTTTCATTAAATTTGCCAAATAATATTTGCAAATAGTTATGGCTAAAAATAAGACTTACAAATGGGTGCGCGGACTGCTTGCCGCATCTGCTTTTACATCTGTTATGTTCATAATGCAGGCTTGCTACGGAACTCCAAGCTACAATAGGGTTGAGGAAGAACGATTCAAAATGAGCGTTGGCGGAAAAATTATCGACAATGTTTCGCAACAGCCGTTGTCGGGCATAAGCGTTTCGTCTGCCGATCTTGACGAAATTGTTGTTTCCGATGAAAATGGCGAGTTCTTCCTAAGTTCATACTCGTATGTTGCTTTGGATAGCATAAGCCTGAGCTTTTCCGATACGACTGGACGTTACGGTTCGCTGGACACTGTTGTTGAGTCCGACAGCGACAGCCTGAATATCTGTTTGTCGCAAATAAAGGCTTGATGCACCAGTTTTTTCATAACTATTTTCGCAAAAAGGAAACCCAGCTCCACGAACTCAACTACCTTTTCTGGGAATGTACGCAGCGTTGCAACTTGAATTGCAGGCATTGCGGTTCGGATTGTACTGCTTCATCGGCATTTAAGGATATGCCGTTCGAGGATTTTCTGAAGGCAATTTTGCCTTTGGAGAAACGCTATCCGCGAAATTCGGTATTCATTGTAATTACTGGAGGAGAACCGCTCGTCCGTCCTGACCTTGCCGAATGTGGACGCGAGTTGCGCCGACACGGATTTCCGTGGAGCATCGTAACTAATGGTTTTGCCTACGATTCGGCTATGCATCGTAAACTCATGTCGGCTGGAATGTGCAGTATTACGGTTAGTCTTGACGGTTTGCGCGAAACTCATGACGCTTTTCGCAAGCGCGCTGGCAGTTTCGACCGTGCTATGAACGCCATTGACTTGATTGCCAACGAGAAAAACTTGCCGACCTACGACATTGTTACCTGTGTAAGTCCGATGAATTTAGGTCAACTTGATGAAATGAAGCAAATGCTGATTGATCATAATGTCAAGGCGTGGCGTTTCTTTACTATTGCGCCTATCGGCAGGGCTGCAACCGATGACGGCTTGAGGCTCGACGGCACTCAGTTGAAGCAACTAATGGACTTTATTGTTGCAACGCGCAAGGAGGGGAGGATTGATGCAAAGTTCAGTTGCGAGGCCTATCTTGGAAACTATGACCGCAAGGTTCGCGACTGGCATTATTTCTGTCGTGCCGGCATAAACATAGGCTCGGTGCTTGCCGATGGTTCTATTTCCGCTTGTCCCAACATTGACAGGCGCTTTGCGCAGGGAAACATCTATACCGATGATTTCCTTGATGTGTGGGACAACAAGTTTGAGGTTTTCCGCAACAGGGCCTGGATGAAATGTGGCATTTGTGCGAATTGCAGCGAGTTTAAGAATTGTCTAGGTGGAGCAATGCACTTGCATACGTCAGATTGCGGTGAGATTATGGAGTGCCATTTTGGAAAGTTAAAAGTTAAGAGTTGAAAGTTAAAAGTTTAAAGTTCAAGGTTCAACGATTAGGTACGATGAACTGAAGGTTCGAGGATTTGCGCACGTTTATGTACAATCTATTTATAAATTTCAGTTTCATTCTTCCACCTTGCACCAGTCCTTCCACGAGATGTATTTTATGCCGTTGATTTCGCAGGTAAGGTCGCCGAGATAGAAAACTGAGCCTTTGCAGTTGCTGTCTTCGCGAAGTTCAAGATAGTCGCGCACACTTTCCGACAATTTGCTCTCTGCATCGGCAGAACTTTTTATTTCGATGGCAAAAGTGTGTTTCCAGTCGGCAATAATGTCAACTTCGAATCCCTTTCGATCTCTGAAGTATGTAAGATTAGCTTTTTTGCCAATATTCAAGCGGTTCTTGAGTAGTTCGGAAAGAGCAAATGTTTCAACAACAGCACCTTTGTACGGACTGAGCAATAGTTCTTCCTTGTTTTCTATTCTTAACAGATGGCATAGAAGTCCAGAATCGACAAAATACATTTTGGGAGTTTTTACCAGCGACTTGCCTAGGCTATTTGTTTCTGGTTCAAGGAAATGTATTATAAATGAAGATTCAAGAATTGAAAACCACTGTTTTATTGTTGGCGCTGACACGCCTATGACTTTTGAAATTTTGTCCATCGACACCATCTGTCCGCTGTATGTGGCCGACAACTGTATGAATTTTTTGAAAGATGACAGGTTGGATGGATTTATAAGGTTCTTGACATCCATATCCAAATAGGTGTCGATATAATTTTCGAACCAGTCGGAAGCAATGAAGTGTTTCTGCGGATCGTACAGTGGCGGGTAAAAACCTTTGAATATTGTGTCGTAGGCGTTGTCGCCAAGCAGGTAGTCGCTGTTTAGTTCCTTAATCGAGAATGGCATAAGTTTCAACGATGCCACACGTCCAGCAAGCGAATCTGTTATATTTTCTTTCAGTCGGAACTGGCTCGAACCAGTAAGAATGTATTTTCCAGGGACATATTCTTTATTGTCAACATAAAACTTTACTGCATCAAAGATTTCGGGCACTTTCTGTGCTTCATCGATAATTGCACCATCAGGAAAAGCCATTAGGAAATCCTTTGGGTTTGAAGTTGCCAGTTCTCTTATCGACTTGTCGTCAAATGAGATGTATTTTTTATCTGGAAAAGCCATTTTTGCCAAAGTTGTTTTTCCGCTCTGGCGAGGTCCTGTGATTGCTACGACAGGAAACTGCGATGCTAATCTTAACAATGTTTCTTTAGCCGTCCTATTTGTACTCATAGTAAAAATATAAAGTTTATGTTGGTGAAAATCTAAAGTCTGTACTGGTAAAAATCTAAAGTTTATACTAGTATAAATCCAAAGTCAAAGGTAGTAAAAATCTAAAGTTTTGAGCAAGGATTTTTTGAAAAAAATGATGTTTACTTTGTAATGTGTTGTTTGTTAGGATGTTGTGATTTGCAAAAAACGTTCGTGCAAACCGAGAGCAGAGCAAAACAAACGCAGGACTTTTGCTATGCCGAGGTGCAGCTGAACATCTGCGTTAGCAAAAATGTATCTTTGAACGCTCTTTAAACAACATATCCAAGCACTTATCCAATAGGCATCGGTTGTGATTTGCTTTAAAATGTTTGAGCAAGCCGAAAGCAGACAAACCAAAAAGTTTGTATGCTGAGGCGCAGCCAAACATCTTTGTAAAAAATTTGTATCTTTGACGCTCTTTAAACAACCAAACGAACAAGCCCTACGTAACATTGTTAGTTGTGATTTGCTTTAAAATTTGTATTTTTGACCGCTGATAAACAACCTTTTCGAATACCCAAAACGGCTTTATCTAGTTGTGATTTGCTTTAAAAGTTGTATTTTTGACCGCTGATAAACAACGTTGCAGGTGTTTACTGGGCAAGACCTTGAGTTGTGATTTGCTTTAAAATTTGTATTTTTGACCGCTGATAAACAACTTGTTGCTTCAAATGTATCATTAAGCCCCGGTTGAGATTTGCTTTAAAATTTGTATTTTTGACCGCTGATAAACAACTTGGTCGCATCGTCTGCGGAACAACGCGAGTTGTGATTTGCTTTAAAATTTGTATTTTTGACCGCTGATAAACAACCAGAAAATTTAATGAATGTAGATTGCGCAGTTGTGATTTGCTTTAAAATTTGTATTTTTGACCGCTGATAAACAACATATTACTTTTCGGTTAATGTTCCAGTTGAGTTGTGATTTGCTTTAAAATTTGTATTTTTGACCGCTGATAAACAACTCGCTATTTGAATGGAAACTACCACCACTAGTTGTGATTTGCTTTAAAATTTGTATTTTTGACCGCTGATAAACAACTAAGCAATGCCACGACTACGATTATGATTAGTTGTGATTTGCTTTAAAATTTGTATTTTTGACCGCTGATAAACAACAACCACCCAATCAGGCGCGCCCACCTTCTAGTTGTGATTTGCTTTAAAATTTGTATTTTTGACCGCTGATAAACAACACAATGTAGGAAACTCGCTGAGTGATAAATATTTAGAGACGTAATTGGAATTTTAAAAAGTTGTTGTCAGAAACAAAAATCCTCTCGATTTCGGGAGGATTTTTTGTTGTGATGATGGGAATGTAAATAGTGGAATCCATTATGACATTTTGACGCTTCGACCCTTCGACATGCTCAGGGAGCGAAGCCTTAAAACAATTCCAATTGCTGAACAACAGGATTGGAGGATTCTTGCTTTTGTCCGAAGAAAATTTCCATGCTGCCGAACTGCTTGTCGGTGATGCAAAGGATTCCAACCTTGCCGATGTCTGGGAGATGAAGTTTCACGCGCCTTATATGCACATCGGCATTTTCGCGGCTGGGGCAGTGCCTTATGTAAATTGAGAACTGGAACATTGAGAAGCCGTCGGCAATGAGTTTCTTGCGGAAATCGGCGTATACCTTGCGTTCTTTCTTGGTTTCGGTTGGAAGGTCGAAGAAAACTAGCACCCACATTATACGGTATTCGCTGAATCGTTCCATTACATTTCGGGATAACTAACCTTGCGGATTTCACCTGCATAGCAGCGGGCGAGCGAGGCTGTTGTCTGCGAGGCTGCAATCATAAGCGGTGAGCGTTTGCCGTCAATCATTACATCGATGGTCGGAATTGTCAGCAGCCGGGCCTTTATGTCGTGGTTCATTTCCTTGGGCATTCCAATGTCGTCGAGGATGTTGCACACCATAAGGTCTACATAGGGACGATATGGTTCCATAATGTCGTCGGCAAGGCAATAGGCGTTGTAGCGGTTGCGGTGATGAACGCCGAGGGTGGGGAGGAGTCCGCTTCCGACCAGTGCCCGTGCTATTATCGCCCTCAGTATTGCATAGCCGTAGTTGAGAAGGGCGTTTGGCATATCGCCATCGGGGTCGCGACGGAACTTGTCGAACTCGGTGGCAAACAGGTTGTCCCAGTAGAATA
>JBGUHW010000018.1:0-8849 GCA_045112395.1 Bacteroidales bacterium | reverse complement strand
AAGAAACCATCCTGTTTGGTGTTGTTATGGTCGTCGAGCATTGTCATTATTTCGGTTATGTCGTTCTCCTTGATTTGTCCGGAACCAAGCTGATAGAAGAACTCATCGTCGGAATTTATGTCAAGTTTTTCGCGTAGATGGCGTATGTCTTTGCTTTCGAGTACAAGGTTTAGTTCCTTCTGCTTTTTCTCGAATATTCTCCGTCCCTTGTCGATGTCGCTACTCTTGTCGGCTTTCAAAGCCTTTTTTATCAAGCTTTTGGCGCGAGCCGACATTGCAAAGTTAAGCCATTCTATTTTGGGAGTCTGTTTCCTTGATGTGAGGATTTCCACCTGGTCACCGCTATATAAAGTCTGTGAAAGTGGAGCCATCTTGTGGTTTACCTTAGCAGCTATGGCATGGTTTCCAACATCGGTATGAATATCGTAGGCAAAGTCGATTACTGTTGATCCTTTCGGAATGTCAACAATTTCGCCTTTAGGCGTGAAGATGTGTATTTCCTTTGTGAATATGTCGAGTTTGAAGTCGTCGAGGAAATCAAACGAACTTTCGGTATTGCTTAACGTTTCCTTCATGTTTTCAATGAGGGAGTTAAGTCCGGGGTTGTTTCCCTTTTCCCCAGTTTTGTATTTCCAGTGCGAGGCGATGCCTTTCTCGGCTATGTCGTCCATCTTTCGGCTACGAATCTGTATTTCTACCCAGCGACCAAGCGGTCCCATAACGGTAACATGCAGTGCTTCGTATCCATTTGGCTTCGGCTTTTTTACCCAGTCGCGGATTCTTCCAGGGTGGTATTCGTATACATTGGTTATCAACGACATGATTCGGTAGCATGTTTCGCGGGCCTTGTCGTCGGTCATGTCGTCTGGGTGATCAAAAATTATCCTTATGGCAAATAGGTCGTATACATCTTCGAACGGAATGTTTTGCTTCTGCATCTTGCGCCAAATGGAATATACCGATTTCATTCGGCCTTTGATTGTGCATTTTATTCCATTGTCGTCCATAATCTTCCTAAGTGGAACAATGAAATCGTCGATGTATTTGTCACGGTCAATTTGTGTTTCGTTTATCTTTTTCGAAATTTCGTTGTATGCTGTGGGATTTGTGAATTTAAGCGACAGGTCTTCGAGTTCTGTTTTTATTGAGTAAAGGCCAAGTCTTTCTGCCAATGGCGCATACACGTTGCTGGTTTCGCTGGCTATTTTCACCTGCTTGTATTCGGGCATCGAATCAAGGGTGCGCATATTGTGCAGACGATCGGCCAACTTAATCATTATCACGCGGATGTCTTCTGACATTGTCATAAGCATCTTGCGGAAGTTTTCTATTTGCTTCGATGCATCTTGGTCGAGTATGGTGGATATTTTGGTAAGTCCTTCTACAATGCTTGCAATCTTTGGTCCGAACATGCGCTCTATGTCGGCAACGGTGTAGTCGGTGTCCTCGACAACATCGTGCAACAATGCGCTGGCAATGGCTTTTCGTCCCAGACCTATTTCCGATGCGACAATCTTTGCAACTGCTATCGGGTGGATGATGTATGGCTCACCGCTTTTGCGTCTCATTTTCGAATGAGCTTCGTTTGCAAGTTCGAATGCCTTGCGCACGAAGGCAATGTCCTCGTCGGTCTTAAGCCTTTTTGCCGACTTAATAAGGTCAGTGTAAAGCTGTTCAATGTATGTCTGTTCTTCTGCTGTCAGTGCCATTGCTATCAATTTTAACAAACAAAGATACTACTTTCCGTCGAGAGGTACAATGAAAAAATGATTTGTTACTAACTTTTGATGTTAATTGTGGAAAACTGTGCGTGAAAAACAAAAAAGGCGGTCGAAATAACCGCCTTTTGTCGGAGTGGCGCGACTCGAACGCGCGACCGCTTGCACCCCATGCAAGAATGCTAGCCAACTGCACCACACCCCGCTTTTTGAATTGGACTGCAAAAGTAATCCTTTTTGTCAGTATGGCAATGATTTTTTTGAAAAACTTTTACTCCATTTCCAATGTGCAAATTGTGTCGGTAATTTTCAGTTTGTAAGTGCCACCTTCAACCAACGGGCGGTTGTCGTCAATGTGACCAATTGGGAAGCCGAAACCTACTGGGTATGAATATTCGTCGGTGTGAGCCTTGACGATTTCGTAGGCGGTTTTGCCAAACGGACTGGTATTGTCCTTCATGTCGCTGAATGTGCCGACGACAAGTCCGCGCAATTTAGCCAGCTTGCCACTCATTTTCAGATTTATCAACATGCGGTCGAGGTGGTATAGGTATTCGTTCAAATCCTCGATGAACAGAATCTTGTCGTCGCAATCGATGGCAAAGTCTGTTCCTTGCAGACTATAGATTATCGACATGTTTCCGCCTATGAGAGTGCCTTTTGCCGTGCCTTTTCTATTCAGCTCGTTTGGTTCGGCGGTATATGCAATTTTTTCACCATGCAAAATCTTGAAAATGTCGCTTATGCATTCGGCGTTTGGGTTGTTGTGGATTGCCTTTGCCATTTGGCAATGCAGACTTTTCACACCGTTTTGACTTGCAAGTATGTGAAGGTTGGTTATGTCGCTGAATCCAAGAATCCATTTCGGGTGCTTCTTGAATTCCGACATGTTTAGCTTGTCGATAATATGATTTACTCCGTAACCTCCACGCGAACAGAGTATTGCATCAACGTTTGGATTGTCAAGAGCTTCCTGCAGATCGGCAAGCCGTTCTGCATCGGTGCCTGCCATCTGGTTGTGTCTGCCAAGGCAGTGCGGTGATATTTCGACTTCGTATCCGATTGTTTCCAAATACGATTTTGCTGAGGCAACAAAATCAGGATTAATGTATCCAGCTGGACTTACTATTGCAATTCTGCTTCCTTTCGATAGAAATGGAGGTGTCTTCATCTTTTTTTTATTTTTTTGCAAAAATGCAAAAAACAATAGCCCATTTTATGTCTTGTCGTAATTGGTTGTTAACATGGTCGTGTAAATTTCTATTTTGGATTCAATGGAATAAAAATGTTGATATTTATTTTGAGCATGTATTTTTGAATCGAAAAAAATGATAACTTTGCAACTTGTTTATTTATTAGTATCTAATTTTTAATTAAAGGAAAATGAGAAAGTTTTTTGTTTTTGTAGTAGCATTGTTGATGACAACAATCGTTACGGCCCAAAGGGTTGATGTTGAAGAGACAACTGGTGTTTTTGGAAAGGCAAATTATCCAGCAATGGCGACACAGGTAATGTTTTCTGATGCAAAGTCGGTAATAAAGGAATTTACTAATATGATTAAGTCATACAATCCTGAGTCATTGGAACAGAAGAAGAGCCTTATTACCGTTGACAATGTGATAATTCCGGCAATAAGCGAGAATCCAATTGATATTTATGCAAACATTACACAGTCAAAAGGATCTGATGTTGTAAATATGGTGGTGGCTTTTTCGTTGGGAGCAAATGTTTTTATTACATCATCGCAGGCTCCGACTATGTATCCTACAGCATCTAACATAATTAAGGTTTTTGCCAACGATTTGACAGCAAAGAATCGTGATGCTATCCTCAGCAAGCTTGGTAAGGAGTTGGAAAAAGAAGAAAAGAAACTCGCATCGAATGAAAAGAAGGCTGCTAGCTATCAGAAGTCAATCGATGGTTACCAGAAGAACTTGGATAAGGCGGAGTTGAAGAAAAAGGAAGCTAATGATAATATTCAGAGCACCAATGCAAAGATTGAAGCATCAGAACAGCTTATTAAGGATTATGCAAGAGATATAAATCCTGAAAACAGTGGTGATGTTATCGAGAAGGCATCAAAGGCAAGAGATAAGGAAACAAAGAAATTGGAATCTTACAGAAAGTCATTGGAAGGATACAATAAAACTATTGAGTCATCAAACAAGGATATTGAAAAGAATACCAAGGGTAAGACCAAAGCAGAAAATGGCCTTTCTGCAGTAAATAAGAACATCGAAAAGCAGAGGGAAGTTGTACGCGAAAAGAAGGATGCTTACAAGAAGGTTGAAAACATGTAAAAACAAATAGAAATGAAGTTTGGAGTAGTAATTTTCCCGGGTTCAAATTGTGACCATGATATGGTTTATGCGCTTCGCGACATCCTTAAGCAGGAAGTCGTAGAATTGTGGCATAAGGATACAGATTTGCAAAACTGCGATGCAATAGCAATCCCCGGCGGATTTTCGTATGGCGACTATCTGCGTTCGGGCGCAATTGCAAAATTCTCACCTATAATGGAAAAGGTTGTTGAATTTGCTGCAAAGGGCGGTTTTGTGTTCGGTGTATGCAATGGTTTCCAGATTCTTTGCGAATCGGGCTTGTTGCCAGGCACATTGCTTCACAACACAAATCAGAAGTTCATTTGCAAAAATCAGTACATTAAAGCCGACAACAACGATACGGCAATGACAATGTCGATTCCTAAGAACAAACCGCTTAACATCCCGATTGCACACGGCGAAGGTCGCTATTATGCTCCAGAAGATGTTTTGAAGAAACTTCATCAGAATGGCCAGATTATATGGCGCTACTGTGATAACGAAGGCAACCTTTCGGAAGCTGACTGTCCAAATGGTTCGCTGATGAACATTGCTGGCGTTTGCAATGCTGGTAAGAATGTCTTCGGAATGATGCCTCACCCAGAAAGGGCTGTGGATCCGGAACTAGGCAATACCGATGGTCAGTACATTCTGAAGTCGATAATTGACTACCTCGAAGATAGAAAATAAAAGATGAATTAGATTTATAAAGCCGTCCACAAGACGGCTTTTTTTGGGTAACTATATACATGTTGGCACACAGAATTTTAGTTCTGGTTCTGTGCGTCATTCCGTAAGACAAAGCGAACAGCAAAAGGAACGATGCTTGTGAGCCTGTCTGTACGGAATCTCCTGTTGAAAATGATTTCAGTTGGAGATTCCGCACAGTTGAACAATATTACGCTCCCCGTTCCGTATCGCGTTATTGTTCTAACTTGCGGAATGACAGCCACGGAGCAAACTTTAGTCAACTTGTATATAGATTCCTTTTTTATTTTGTAATCTTTCCGCTATTGCTTATTTTCGGCAGATTGTCGTAAATGTCGGCAGCGGTAAGTTCCTGTATTATTTTCAGAACTCGTTTTTGCGGGTCAATGTGCGGACCACGGTTAGGCTTTGTCTGGTATGTGGATATTATTTCGCCATCGATAAAGTTGCCATTTGATGCATTTACCCTTATTCGGAAAATTGGAGCAAGTCCCATTTCGTCATTTATGTTTATAGTATTGTAGGTAAAGAAGTTGCCCATGCTGTAGGCTATGAATTTTCCTTTGTATATTTCGATGGCTCTTGTTACATGCGGACCATGTCCAAGCACTATGTCGGCGCCATTGTCGATGGCATCGTGGGCAAATTGGTAGGCGTTGCCACGGTTCTGTTCTATGTAGTAGTCATCGACACGAGTGAGATGCCTGTATTTCTTTCCTTCGCCACCGCAGTGCATCGAAACAATTACAATGTCGCAGGTTTTGCGTAATGTCTTTATTGTGTTGGCAACCAATTGCTTGTCGTGAAGGTAGGCGATGGCGGTGTTGGGTGAGAATGCACAGAATCCATACTTTACTCCATTTTTCGTAAAGGTACACGACGGTTTTGTTGCATAGCCTGCCCAGTTGAATCCCATTTTGTCGAGGATTTTGGCTGTATTTTCTCTTCCGTATTGACGGAAGTCGTTTGCGTGGTTGTTACCGACACTTATCAAGTTGAATCCAGCATCCTTGTATCCATTGGCGAAAACAGATGGCATCCCGAAGCAGAAAGGCTTACATTCGGGAACAAGGGTATCGGCGAGCACACCTTCCATGTTGCAGAAAACTATGTCGCCATTGAAGTATGGCTTTACTTCGTCAAGAAAGCCATGATAGTTTTCGCTTGGCGGAAGATAGCTTCTGTCTGGGAAAATAGAACCATACATAATATCGCCGACTGCAACTACTGTTATAGTGTCGTGTTTGACTTGTGAATTGGCTTTTTGCACCGATAAAATTAGCGTTGAGGTAACAAGCAAAAGGATTATTGTCAGTTTATTCATTGTCATTTGTAGTTTTGTTGCTAATAAGTAAAATGCCACCAATTATAATAGGCATTCCAACATTTATGAGGTATAGCAGGAGAGATGCAAGTGTTATCGCTGTCTCCTGAGTTGTGAAAATTCCTATGAAAAATATAGCGAAGGATGTTCTGATGCCTAGTTCGGCAGCGGCAATGCTTGGAATAAGGTAGGTGCAAATGTAGGTGGATGAAATAGCAACGAAAGCATTGCTTGGTGCAATGTCGATTCCGAAAAAATTAAGGCAAAGGAAGAACTGAATGCTGAATACGACATACCTAAGCATACTCATTAATATTGTCGTCAGTTTCTGTTTGTTGCTAATGTCGCATTGTGGAATGTATTTGGCTAGGTGCTTTTGTGCAAACTTTGTGTTGCTCAATGCTGTGACAATCTTGTCGAATTTCATGTATACAATGATTGCTACAATTGTGCATGATGCGCCTATTGCGATAAGTATGCCTGTAGGAACCGATTCGTTGTGCATTGAGCCAATAGCAATCAGTCCTATAATGCCAAAAATCAGTGTGGTGCAGAATTGGGCGGTGTCTCCGAAAATCGTCAGGTACGATGCTTTTGTACGGTTTTCCTTTTCTACGAAAAGTACCCTGCCGGCAAATTCTCCGACTCTGTTTGGCGTCAGTGTTCCAACGGTTACACCTGCCATTACAGCTTTCAGACATCTGCCGAAGCCAATGTTCTGTTCGCTTCTTAAAAGGTTTCGCCATTTCCAAGTTTCTAACAGCCAGTTTATTGGCATTAGTAGCAATATGATTGCGAGTATTATTCCGCGTGTAGTGTCGATGCTTGCAAAATAGGAAGGGAGTTCGCCAATGTCGGGAGATGTTGCCACTTTGTAGGCGATGTATGCATACGCCAGCACTGCTATTGCAACCTTGACTGCCGTCTTGATTATCCTTGCTGATTTTGCATCCATTACTTGTCCTTGTTAACAATTGGTATCAATGCGGTGGAAATCAATCCGAAAACTATTATCAGCAAAGTTTGAAGTCCGTGTGCGACCAGAGCAAACGATGCTCCTGTTTCGCTTGGGATACCATATATTATTAGTGTTTGGATTAGCATGAAATGGTAAGATCCCATTCCGTTTGGCGAGGGAACTATCATTCCGAAACTTCCTGCAACAAAGAGCATTAATGCGGCAAGTATGCCTAGTGAACTCAGTTCTTCGAAGGCAAAAAAGCAGAAATACAGCATTACGAAGTACAAAATCCATATCAGGAAGGAATGAAATATGATGCCTAATTTGTGCTTTGCATTTTTTAGGCTTAGAATTCCCGTCCAGAAGCCATTAATGAACTTGGAAATTTTTTGGCAGAACTTGAACCTGTCCAGTTTTCCTTTTGCAATAGCCACAAGCAGGCAAATTCCTGCGATTCCCAATACTGCAAGTATTGAAATCGTCAGCGGAGAGAATATTTTTTTCAGGTTGTCGTTTATTTCGGGGTGCTGGGCAATGAAGTCGCCGAAAACATTTGCCTGAGTTGCAAATGCTACGATAGTAAGTAATGCAACAAGAAGAAGGTCGAGAAGCCTTTCGCTGACTACCGTTCCCAAAACCTTTGAGAAATCGTGCTTTTCGTAGCGGGAAATCAGGGCGCACCTTGTAACTTCGCCGAGCCTCGGTATGGCAAGGTTTGCAAAGTAGGCGTTAAGTACGGCAAAAAAAGTGTTCACAAACCTCGGCTTTTCGCCTGTTGTTTCAAGCATAAGTTGCCATCTGCGGGCGCGACTGACATGACTTAACAGACTGATGACCGATGCAGGTATCAGCCAGCCCCATTTTATGTCGGAAAGTGTATTTGCAAAATTTTTAAAGTCGAAGTCCTTGTAAACCAACATGAATATGGCTATGCCAAAGCCAATGAACAGTATGATTTTTATGGCAGTTTTCAGTTTTTTGTTCATGCTGGAAAAATTTTCGCAAATATATCATTTTTTATTGCGACTTTTGCATTATGGTTAGACCAAAAAAATATCTAGGACAGCATTTCCTTACCGATACAAGCATTGCAGCTCGTATTGGCGATGCTTTACAAAATGAATCGAACTTTCCTGTGCTTGAAATTGGGCCGGGAACTGGAATTCTTACAAAGGAACTGATTAGACGAAATTTTTCCAATCTCATTTTGGCGGAAATTGATACAGAGTCTGTTGAATATCTGAAGAAAAATTTGGATACGACAAAGTTCAACCTGCAAGAAGCCGATTTCCTGAAGATGGATTTGTCAGCCTTGTGCGATTCCGAAATGTGCATTGTGGGCAATTTTCCTTACAATATTTCAAGCCAGATATTTTTCAAGGCATTGGAAAACAGGGAAAAAGTTTCGGAAATCGTCTGCATGATACAGAAGGAGGTTGCCGAACGCATAGCATCGAAGGAGGGTAGCAAGGTTTATGGCATTTTGAGCGTGCTGATGCAATTATATTATAGGTGCGAATATCTTTTTACTGTTCACGAGCATGTTTTCAATCCTCCGCCAAAGGTGAAGTCGGGCGTTGTAAGGTTTGTGCGCTATCGTTCTGCAATTGATGGCGTTGACGAGAAGAAACTTTTTTTAGTAGTAAAGACGGCTTTCAATCAGCGGCGCAAGACCTTGCGCAATTCCTTGAAGTCGATGATTTCTCCCGATACCGACATGACGCACCGTTTCTGGAATCTTCGTCCCGAACAGCTGTCGCCCGAGGATTTTGTTGAATTGACACAACTGATTGACAAAGCTTGATTATTTGTAATT
>JBGUHW010000017.1:0-11605 GCA_045112395.1 Bacteroidales bacterium | reverse complement strand
ACAATAGTATTCGCACAGGAAGCAGCCGATTCTTCGGCAAAGAAAAAAAATGAGAACTGGAAACTTGGTGGAGCTGCTGCGTTGAACTTCTCGCAGGTTTCGTTCAAGAACTGGGCTGGTGGAGGAGACCCGTCTATTTCAGGAAACATATTTTTCAATGCATTTGCCAACTACGCAAAGGACAAGACCACATGGGATAATACACTTGATTTGGGTTATGGTATGATGCGTCAGGGCACAAAAAAGACTGGCATTTTGTTCTACAAGACAGACGATAAGATTGACTTGGCATCAAAATATGGACGTTATGCGTTTAAGTACTGGTACTATTCGGCTTTGGTAGGCTTCAAGACTCAGTTTGCCGATGGTTACAAGTCGATTACCGATTCAACGAGAATTTCATCATGGATGTCGCCGGCATACTTGAACATAGCTCTCGGTATGGACTTCAAGCCAACCTTCGAAAATCATCCTAACATGTCGTTCTCATTGCTTATAGCACCGTTGTCGGGCAGGATGACATTTGTTCTCGATTCGGCACTTTCAGCACAAGGAGCATACGGTGTTGAAGGAGCGACATTCGATGACAATGGTGTGATGTTGACCCCGGGCAAGAAGTTCCGTCCAGAATTTGGTGGATACGTAAAAGCCCAGTTTAAGATTGATTTCCTGAAGGTTTTCACATATACGACAAAGCTTGACTTATTCTCCAACTACATTGTAAAGGCGCAGAATGTCGATATGAACTGGGAGAACTTGCTTACATTGAAGATTAGCGACTGGTTCTCGGCTAACTTGAGCATTACGCTAGCATACGATGACGATGTAGATGTTCCTGTTGACCGCGATGGCGACGGTATCTGCGAAGGCGTTGGAAAGAGATTGCAGTTCAAGGAATTATTGGGATTGGGCTTTACATATAAGTTCTAGTCGCAATATCTTGGTTCAAAAATAAAATGTCCTCGTGCCATAGGTGCGGGGATTTTTTTTGTTTTGCAACAATCGTATAAGTTCGTGTAAAACCTTATCTTTGCACACAAATTTTGCAAACAATGTTCAAGAAAGTGCCACATACATACGTCATTGTATTCTCAATTATTGTCATAGCGGCAATCCTTACATGGATAGTGCCTGCAGGACAATTTGAGCGGACGCAAAAGCCTTTGCCCGATGGCGGTAACACAACTGTAATTGTCGAAAATTCATACCACGAAGTTGATGCGAGTCCGCAGACATGGCAAGTTTTCACTTCAATTTTCGATGGTTTCAAGAAACAGGCAGGCATAATAGCTTTCATATTGCTGGTCGGTGGAAGTTTTTGGATTTTGAACGAAAGTAGAGCTTTGGCGGCTGGAATAAACTCGTTTCTACGCTTCAGCAAAAGGTTGGAGAAACGGAAATTTCTTCAGAAAATAGGTGTAAACAACATCATAATGGTGCTGATAACGACATTGTTCAGCGCATTTGGTGCAATATTCGGTATGAGCGAGGAGACTATCGCATTCGTCATTATATTTGTTCCGCTAGCAATATCAATGGGGTATGATTCGATAACGGGCCTATGCCTTGTATATGTTGCTGCTCACTTGGGTTTTGCAGGTGCAATTTTCAACCCATTTACAATTGGTATTGCACAGGGAATGTCGGATTTGCCCCTGTTCAGTGGCTGGGAATACAGGTTTGTGTGTTGGCTTGTAATTAATGCTGTTGGCTTCTCGTTTATACTATGGTATGCATCGCGCATAAAGAAAAATCCGCAGAAGAGTCTTACTTATTCCATAGATGAGTACTGGCGCAAAAACAATAGTAGTCATTCGGATGATATAGTTTATAACACTCCAAAATCGGCTTGGGCAAGTTACATTGTTGTGTCTGTGGCAGTTGTCCTGTTCTCGGTATTTTATCCAATGTCCCATTTGAAAGTCGGAAATGCTGAATTTGAGTTTGCTGCAATACCGATTGTTTCTGGACTTTTCGTACTTACATCTTTCTTTATGTTGCGCAAATCGGTACATTTCTACATAATAAACCTATTGTCGTTTACGGTTTTGTATCTTATTGTTGGCGTGATGGGCTACGGCTGGTATGTTGAGGAAATTGGCGGACTTTTCCTTGCCATGGGCATAGCGGCTGGAATCGCAATGAATAAGTCTGCAAACGACATTGTAAAAATGTTCATCGATGGAGCAAAGGACATTTTCTCCGCTGCTTTTGTTGTTGGTCTTGCTGGTGGCATAATAGCAATACTTACAAACGGCAACATCATCGATACCATAATGAACAGCTTGTCGAACGGAATGCAGGACACTGGCAAGGAAGCTTCGCTGTCGATAATGTACGGAATACAAACTTTTCTGAACATAATCATCCCATCGGGTTCGGCAAAGGCAGCACTCACGATGCCAATTATGGCGCCATTCTCCGATCTTGTTGAGATTTCGCGGCAGACAACCGTTCTCGCTTTCCAGTTTGGCGATGGCTTTACAAACATGATTACTCCGACATCGGGCGTACTGATTGGGGCATTGGGAATGGCAAAGATTCCTTACAACCTCTGGTTCAAATTCATCTGGAAATTTATGATAGTGCTTGTCATTCTTGGATTCCTGCTTTGCCTGTCAACACTCTATATGACGCTCAACGGTTTTTAGCATGGAAAAATATTGCATAATAGACGATTTGAACTGGATAAACATCTTCGGTCTTGTAACCGTCCTGTTAGTGTTGATTCCCAACATTTTGTATGCCATAAAGTTCAAAGGTCAAGAAGTAAAATGCAAATGTTGTCGTTCGGTGTACATTCTGGAGCAAGTAGGACGATACGGTTCCATGTTCCTTATGGCTTTCAACATCGGCATTGCCGAATTTGGTTTTGCATCAGATACTCATTTTTCCATATATGCAATAGCCAACATAATACTGCTTGTTGCATATTGGTTCGTTTATGCGCTATATTTCTTCAGGGAGAACAATTGGAAAAGAATGGCACTTGCCATAATTCCATCGTGCATTTTCCTGATTGATGGCATCCTATTGCGGCATTATTTGCTTGTATGCTTTGCCATCATTTTCGCACTTTCACATGCATGTATTACGCTGAAAGACAGCTGTGAAATAAATGGTAAGGAATAGTCTTTGATTATTTGCCGATTTGGTTTATCCATTCCACGATAATCTTCATTGCATCTTCGTTGAATGTTTCTTCGTTTTTGCCGTAGAAGTTAGGACTGCCGAAAATGCATTTCTGGAAAAGATGATTCAATCCTTTAAGTTCCAATATTTTGAAATTGGGATTCTTTGCTTTCTTCATGGCTTTTTCAACGCTAGCAAGGTTGTCTTTGCTGTAAACCTGCACATCCTTGTCGCCATTGAGTGCAAGCAGAGGAATCTTGACTTTGCATAAATCGTCCTGCGGATTGCTGTTCAGCGAATAGTACATCCATGGAGAAAACAATACATCAATGCTCTCCTGAATGGCATTTTCATCGGAAGTATCTTCAGATACAAGCGAATTCATTTTCTTGATAGTCTCACCGACTTTAGTTTTCTTGTCGTCGGTACTTAACTTTTTGTTTTTTACAATCTTGTATGCTTTAAGTGCGAGTTTCGAGTATTGTTTTGCAATTTCCTCGCTTTGACCGGATGATTTTATTACATCGTAGTTCTGCCTAGCCAAGAGGTCAGACATTTCTATTGCTGGACCAGCAAGCATCACAACAAAATCAACATCGCTGTTCCTTGCGGCTACCATTGGTGCGATAATTCCGCCTTCGCTATGACCAATAATTCCAATCTTCATGTCTTTCAGTCGCTTATCGTTTCTTATGAACTTTACAACCGATTCGGCATCCAGCGAAAGGTCGTAGGTTGTGGCATTATCGACATCGCCGGTCGATTTTCCAAAACCTCTGTCGTCGTAGCGGATGACGGCTATTCCATTGCGTGTGAGATAATCGGAGAGGACAAGGAATGGTTTGTGTCCAAGGATTTCCTCGTCTCTGTTCTGCAGTCCCGACCCCGAAACCAAAATTGCTATCTTGTCGCACTTGTAGTCGTAAGGAGCAGTAAGCGTTCCCGATAGTTTTACATTTGTCTCTGGGTTGAATATTTCAACTTCTTCAACTATGTACGGAAAATCTTTTGGTTCTTGTTTCTTGGGCTTTGGCTTGTATTCTCCTCGTATTAAGGTAAGCGGAAAAGAGTGTCCGCGCTGTGTAAATGTACAGTTCAATGTGTCGCAGGCTGTATTTGGTTTGCCTTCTAGTTTAGCATCTATACTGATAATTTCGATGACAAAGTTTTCGCTTGAGAAATCTGCCTTGTCAACATTTATGCCGAATGCTGCCTGCTCTGGCGAGTCCATTGTTATGCTGTCGGCTGTTAGTCCATTGATGTTCAGAACAATGGCAAGAGTTACTCCATTGCCTACATTTAGGTCGCCATGCCAAGTGCCTAAAATTTTTTGCGCATTTATTGTAATTGCGGTAAAAAGAAGGAAAATGCTAAATGCAATTATGTGCCTCATTATTTTGCGGGTATTGCCATCGAAACCAAACCACCGACAAGCAGACCGCTTAATGTGCCGATAATAGTGTTGGTGAATATTTTCCTGTTGCCTTTGTTTTGGTATCCGTATACGAAATATTCATTGTCGCGGTATTCTGGATGGCGTTTTATGATTCCTTTTTTTGTTGGGCGAGTGAAAGATATGCCTGTTGCATAAGCAATAGGAACGGCTAGACCTATCATTGGACGGCGTAAACGACCGTAGAAATACAGCATTGATCCAGCTCCAACGGCAAATCCGCTAGCACATGCCCACCATGCATTGAATTCGCTTTTTGCAGTTTGTTTGCCAAAAACAACAGAACGCATGTCTTCGACAGAATATTCGCCTTCTTGAGTTGGAACATATAGAATGCTATCGCCAATTGACCAAATTTCATTGATGTCAATGAATTTGTTTTTGATTTTGCCGTTCTTCTTTTCTATTTTTATCTCCATGGAACTTCCATTGTCGTTGAAGAAAGTGTATTCCTTGGCATTGTATTGTGTTCCATCAAGCAGACTGAACTTTGTCTGTGCAAGGGTTGCCACGCATATAAGCAGGGCAATTATTATGGATATTATGCATCTCATTTTAGTTGTATTTTATGTGCGATGCAAAAATACATAAGTTTTGGATTTGTGGTAAATAAAAAGGTAAAAAATATTAAATTTGCAACCAATTATTTTTTGATGAAACATTTTTTCAAATACTTGATATTTATTTCTATAGCAGTGCTTTCGGTCGAATGTGCCAAGGCTAGCCAACCTGCACTTTCTGATACATCAAAGTATAAGGCCGTTCCCGAAATCATGCTGTTCTCGAACTTTCATCAGGGGATAGGCGGTGATACACACGAACCCAACTTTGAAATAAAGCGGGCAACTTTCGGCTACCAGTTCTATGTGCCAAAAGGATTTTCTTCAATTATCCGCTTGGATGTCAGCCCTAATCTTCCGTTGGGGCAAAACTACAACACTGTGAATGTGTATTTGCGTGCCATGTACATTTCGTGGAAAAAGGGGAAATTTTTGCTCAACACTGGTTTGGTCGACAATATGCAACACATGACTCAACAAAAATTCTGGGGGGCACGTTATATTTTCAAATCATACCTTGATGAATATAGGTTTTTGCCATCTATCGACTTGGGTTTCAATGGAAAATACGATTTTTTGGACAATCTGTCGGTTGAGTTCGGTATGATGACAGGAACAATCAAGGACGATAGCGTTTCGTATGGTAAATATTACTATTCGCTGTCGCTTAACTATTCGCCAATCAAGGAATTGCAGTTGAAAGCCCATTCAACATATTCGTTTCAGGGAGATGACCTTTATACAGTCGGAGGATTTGCTGGCGCAACAATAATCCCACAACTGCGAATAGGAGCCGAGTATAATGCAAAGTTTTCTCCTCGAAAGATTGTTCAACACGGAGCGAGTGCGTATATTATTTATGGTATAATAAAGGACAAATTGAATTTATTCGCTCGGTACGACTACCTTACGTCGTCTCGCGCTACTGGATATGTGCCAGCGTGGACGGTGGTTGACGATGGTATGGCACTTGTGGCTGGTTGCGACTGGAAAGTGGTCGATTTTGTAAGGCTTTCGCTCAATTATCAGGGTTGGTTGCCTCGTGTCAACACAAATCCCATCAGATCGTACATTTATTTGAATGTTGAATTTAGGGTGAACTAACATGTCGGAAATCTCGGATAAACGAAAAATAAAGCACATATATTCCAAGATAGGACAGGCAGTTAACAAGTACGGACTGATTTCTGATGGCGACCGTATTATGGTTGGTGTGAGTGGCGGCAAGGATTCGATGTCGCTTCTGGCTACTTTGACAACGAGGCGCAGGTTCGGTAAGGAAAAATACGATTTGGTTGCCGTACACATTGATGTCGAGAATGTTCCGTATGAAGCAGACACAACTTTTATTGCGGATTATTGTTCCAAAAATGATGTGGAGTTTGTTCACGAAAAAATTAATGTTGATTTCGAAAAAGATCCAAATAAATCGAAGTGTTTCCTTTGTTCGTGGCATAGGCGTAAGCGGTTGTTCGAGCTAACGGGCGAACACAATTGCAATAAGTTGGCTCTCGGACATCATCTCGATGATGCCGTAGAGACTTTGCTGATAAATATGTGCTATCATAACAGCATAAGCTCAATGCCGGCAAAATTGCAGATGTTTGATGGACGCGTAGAACTTATCCGTCCGTTAATATTGCTGACTAATAGTGAAATACGGCAATTTGCGAACCTCATGGGTTTTCCGACCGAAAGGGCGAAATGTCCGTTCGAGGACAAGACTAAGCGCCGTCAGGCTGGTGATATAATCGCAGACATAGAGAAGCGTTTCCCCGATGCGCGTCACAACATTTTCAAGTCGATGCAAAAGATCTTTGTCGAGTATCTGCCAGTCGAAAATGACGTCAATCCAATAGTTAGCGGATTGAATGTGAAAAATAGGTAAGGATAACCACCCAACCATAAACCTAGAAACAGCGTAGCGAGAAACTTGAAACTAGAAACTTCTCGTTAATTCAGTATTACAAGTTTCTCGAACTTTTCTATTGTTGTTCCAGCCGAATTTCTGACTTTAACCTTGTATATATATACGCCTTTTCCTAGTTTGTCATCGTATTGGTCACGGCCGTTCCACTCAATAGGTTCACTTATATAGCCATCGCATGTCATAGTTGCTTCGAGCGTCTTTACAAGTTTTCCTGAAACGGTGAAAATGCTGATAATCACGTCAAGAGTTTCGTATGGTTGATTGTGTCCAAAATAGAATGATGTGTGAGTCGAGAATGGGTTTGGATAGTTGAACAGCTTGTCAATCAACATTTCCGATGAGGTTGTTACTATAAAGTCGATTGATTTCTCGCTACTGTTGTTCATCACATCCCATGCCTTCACAGTCATTGTGTGTGTGCCAATCTCAAGTTCTGAATTGGGGTAGTTTATAGAGCCTGACTTGTAGTTGTCCATTTCTGATTCGTAGAAACTATTGAGTACAGTCTTTTCTGTTGTATTTCCGTCTGTTGTCAGAGTAATGTCGTGTCCGATACCATTGCCAACGGTGTTAATTCCAGACTCGTCGCTAATTTTGGCGATGAGCATTGGATTTTCATTTACAATACCGCCATCAATGAAATTTTCATCATTCATGTATAGCTCAATGATAGGACCTTCGGTGTCGTGTATGCCGTTAGGGTCGGTTCCGCCTATTATTATTGACTTGTCGTATCCGCATGCTTCCTTATCTGTCAGGTTGTTTGCATAATAACTTACTTTGCCTTTGTCGAAATAGTATGCAATGTCGACAGGAACAATAAAACTGAACTTGAATTTTCCGTCTTTAACAGAAGATTGACCGTTGAATATTATGTTCCTTTGGGCTGTGTATGTGAGAGGCTCGTATCCATCGTTGCTCTTGGTTGTATATGTGTTGCGCTTGTCGTAAACCGAAGTGTATACAACTCCGTTGAAATTGGTTGCAATGTTTCCGTTTTCGTCATATACAGCTCCTTCTAATGATACTAGACCTGTTGCGCCTATAGTGTCTGTGAATTCAGAGGCTGGTATTCCGTTGACCATTGTTGTCTTTGCCGTATATCTTGGTTGCGACAATGTTATTGCTGGGTCGCCAATTACTACGAATGACCTCATGTTAAAGTCTCCTGTTTCGTTCTTTCCGAGCATAACACATTCTCCGATAGTCTTGGGCTGCGAACCCGCGTTTTCTTCAAGGTGACTTTCAAACAGGTACTTGTAGAAATTCTTAACAAGTCTTTCGTTTTTTGTTGAATAAACCTGTCTTACTGTAGTTAATAGTCCGATTGCTCCGGAATTTGAGACGTTAAACAATAGTTCGCCTCCGGTTTCTATTGTGTGGTCGTCAAAAGGTGTGAAGTCGCAGGTTGCTGTTACGAAAAACGGATACTTGTTCTTGTTTTGTAATGTTCTGATTGTATTTAATGAAAATATGTTTTCGTGAGCCCAAGTTTTAGGATTTCCATGTCCAACCCATGTAAGAAGCAGGGTTCCATTGTTTATGTTGTCGACGATTGCCTTGTTGACATCGGGATAGGAGTTTCCTGTAGATGTGTATACTTGTTCGTAGTCATCCAGATATATTTTTTCAATGTTAAGGTATTCAGCGCTGAATTCAAGTTGAGCAGCAATCATATTTTCAGCATTTACCTGATGTACAGTTTCGTTGTTTTCAGCATCATCGGCTATAATTGTAACTCTGTTTTTCCAGTTTCCAAAACTGTTTTGCGAATAGTAGCTACGTAGTTTGTCAACAGCATTGTTAGCTTCTTCTGTGGTATTCACTGGCATACGTCCTATTCCCATATCCATTTTGTCAGTCGACTGTACTTCGCCTTCTCCTTCGTCGAGGCATACGAAGAAGTCGTCGCAAGTAATTGTCATTGTGTTTGTTAATGAGTTCTGGGTTTGGTATGTCAGTATGAGGTTAGAAACACTTCCATCGGATGTTTTGTTGTCATAGCTTCCGTCTCCAATCAAAAGTACGTTCTTGGGCATGTTTGTCGCAGAAGATCTGTCATAGAACATCTTTATGAAGTTTCTCATTGCGCAGATGTCTGGTGTGCCAGATGAGAATTCATTGTATATTTTTTGTGGAGTAACTATTATCGACGACATGTTTTCGGCAGTCTGGTGTATTCTTTGGATTTCGTTTGCTTGTGCAAGGAAGTTAGCATGAGTTATTATTATTAAGTCTGCATTCTGCAATCCGTGTAGGTTTTGGTTCTCCACCGTACCAACGTCAGTTGCATTTGAGTATATGGGAGAGGGGAATGAGTATGATGGGGTGAATGCTACATATTCGTGCAAGGTGTCGGTTTTTGCCTTGAACTTGTATATGCCCGATGCGAATGAACCAGAGATTGACTTTGCGTTGATTCTGTCGCTTATGTCCCAGACGATAGTGTTGCTACTTGCTTGTGCTACAGAGAATTCTGCTATGTTGCCAGAGCCAACCGATTTAGTGTCTCTAAAGTCAACGAATCCGTTTGCTATATTTAGCTTTTTGCGAAGGCTTATTGCAATGTAGTCAATCCATCCTATTGATGTTGAGGAACTTTTGTTGTATGTAATAACAAAGTTTGTTGAGTTGCCCCTAGGAACGAATTTGGCAGAAAAATATATTTCATTTCCGTTTGCAGTTGATGCAGGAATATTGGCTCTGCCGACGGATGTTCCATTTATGCTGATGTCGAAGTAGCTGATTGTTGATGAATTTGCAGCAAAGTGCATGTATGTGGTCGCTGTGTCCGATGTGGCGTTAATTTCTGTTATTGATTCGTTCATAGTTGTGTAATATCCTAGACTTCTCCAGAATAAGTTGCGTCCAGACTTTGCGATTGAGATTGAATCTTTTTCAAGGAATGAATATTTGTCGTATGTGTTCACTGTTAAGTTTGCTGAACTTTCCGATGCAATGTTTGTTGCTGTTTTCCATGTGCCTTTGTCCGAAACAAAATAGTATGAGTAATCGGAATAGTTGTGAATTTCATGCGTGAAAGATCCATTTGTGTTGTACCTTATATTATGTGGACCGTCGGCGTAGAATAGGAGATAGTCGCCATTGTCGAAAGTTCCATTTCCGTTGGCGTCTACTTTTAGTATGCTTCGTTCTGGCATGTCGTCTATGTACTTGTCGGCAAATATCTGAGGATTATTGTCGCGGATAGTCTTAGATTCCATGCCTCCATATCCGAAAATGCCTATTGACGAGAAATTGCTGAATCCCATTTCCTTTAATTGAGCGTATGTGATTTTGTATATTCCTGATTCCGATACTTTTATTTTGTACCATTTTCCAGAAGCCATTTTTGATGTGCTTGCATATTGGCGTCCAGAATCCCTAGACTTGACTTGCTTTGTTTTTATCTCGCACTCGAAATGGTCGGCAATTTCAATGGCTCCGGTTGCTGGGTTTTTTCTCAGCGGCATCATTTCGAATTCTATTAGTTGTTGTTTTCTGAATTTTACAGCTGTAGCTTTTATTTCAGGTTCGTTTCCAATTTCCGATATTCTGTATATACCTTTATATATATTATAGTCGACCTGGCTATATGAAACATTCTTCAGCGATACTTCAGTTATATATGAGCCATCGTTGGCAACTAGTGTCTTTTTGTATATGGGAAAGAAGTCAGAGTCGCGATTGTCGCCGTTTTTTAAAAGTATGGCTTTTATTTTGATGCTGTCTGGAGTGTAGAATTCTGTAGTGCCTATTGAAAACAGAGAATCTTTAATAAAAAATGTTTGTGCAGACGCTATGTGCAACAGGTTGATTATTAATATTGTACAAATTATTTTCTTCATCTGTTAAAAAAAAATAAAAAAAAATCTTCAAATATTTCTTCAAACGACAAAAATAATGTAATATTGTGAATTTAAATTACGGAGAAAAAAATATTTATCATTTACTAATAATTGATGGTAAAAATATTATGGTAAGACGATTCTTGATATTGATAACTCTCTTGATAATAGGGAGTTATGGCGTGGTGAGAGCACAGGACCCGCATAGTTCGCAGTTCTATGCTAATCCATTGTATTTGAATCCAGCTTTTGCAGGATCTGAGAGATGTCCGCGACTTTCCTTGTCTTATAGGAACCAGTGGCCAGCATTTGGGTCAACTTATGTTACCTATAATATAGCATACGACCAATATTGGCACGCACTGAGAGGTGGCGTTGGAATTTACCTTATGGACGATGTGCAGGGAAGTGGTGATGGTCGAATTAATACGGCGTCAATCAATGCGATGTATTCATATACATTGCAAGTTTCAAAGAAATTCTCTTTGGCGGCAGGATTTCAAGCGTCTTTTGCAATGAAGAGGATAGATTGGGATTTCGTATTCCCCAATATGATACATCCGCTTTATGGTCCTATTTACGCATCGCTTGAGAATCCGGATATTATTAATACCAAGCGAAATTATGTCGATTTCTCTGCTGGTATTTTGGGCTTTACTGAAATGGTTTTCTTCGGTGTTGC
>JBGUHW010000016.1:0-7342 GCA_045112395.1 Bacteroidales bacterium | reverse complement strand
TTATAACATTTCGCAGAGCACTATTGTCTTCGACCGCACTACTGGCGAGATAATGAATAGGGACGGAATGTTTAAGGATGATGCCGACTGGCTAAAGATTGCACGCAAGTTCCGCGAGAGCGCAAACGAGGACCTTGGCGAGTTCGACGGCTCAGAATTTGATGACCCCGAAGGTTTCCTTATCGATGAAGTCTTCGGTCGTGGCGATTTCTATTTCACCGACGATTCGCTTTTCTTTGTCTATGGTCCCTACGAAATCAATTATGCCTATGGTTTCGATGTGAAGATGGGCGTGTCGAAGGAATGGATTAAGCCGTATATGGGAAAGGACAACTGGCTATATAAATATTGGTTTGTAAAGAAATAATATGGTCATAAATAACACTATATTAATAATAAATAGGCCTATCATCGTCATTCCACAAGTCAGAACATACACGCGATACGGCAAGGGGAGCGTTGTAATGTTCGACTGTGCGGAATCTCATTTGTGTACTAATGGGAGATTCCGCATAAACGAATTCACGAGGCTCGTTCCTGCGCCAGTTCATTCAGTTTTGCGGAATGACGTTAAAAAGAAAATAATAAATATTTGAATATGAAAAAGTTATGTTATATATCATTTGTGCTGCTGATGTCGGCGATGCTGTATTCCTGCAAAGAAAAAGCTCCCGAAATCACCGATGCCAAGGACATCGAGTACGATGAGTTTTCAACCAGTCGTTTCCCAGAGTTCGATGCCAACCTTGAGGTTTCGATTTACCTGAAGCTTCCGAAAACCAACGGCAACGAGTTCCTCGACAGCATTTATGCCGACCTTGTGGCGTTTTACACCGACAGTTCCAGACGCGAAATCCAGAGCGGCATCGAGATTTTTGCCGATTCCATCGAGTCGGAATACTACACGACCAAGGAGGACATCGGTGCCGACATTTCGGGCTACATCTACGCCGTCAACTACTACGACAGCATTTATCCCGTCTATGCCGACGGCAAACTGCTTGTGTATTACGACGATTTCTACGAATATCAGGGTGGGGCACACGGCATTTCGGGAAAGACATACACGGTTTACAACATTGCAACCGGCCGTCGCATAACCGAGGACGACATCTTTGTGATGAACGACGAGAATGAAAAGGCTTTGTCGGAAATCATTGTCGAGGCTTTTGCTGTCGAGTTCTCAGACGAGAAGGACGACATGTGGAACGAAGGCATAAACTTCATCAACGGCAACTTCAGCATTGGCGCCGATTCGCTCTACTACCAGTACTCGCCGTACGAGATTGGTCCGTACGCAATGGGAATGCCGCTCGTAGGCTTGTCAAAGGAATCACTGAAGCCGTTCCTGAAGCATGATGGTCCGCTGTACGAATATTGGTTTCCGGAGAAGAAAAAATAAAAAGTTGAGAGTTGAAAGATGAAAGTTGAAACGACTAACTCAAAGGCGTTTTCGCTATGCTCAAACGAAATGGGAGTCGCTTGCGCGAGAACGGCGAAGCCCTCAACGAAGTTAAATCGAACAAATTGGGACAAATCTTACAAATTATTTGTCAGATTTGAAAAGATTTGTAGAATTTCTGTCCGTTAGGACACTCAAATACAAAAAAGTACAGTCGCGGCGCGCCACGACTCAACATAGAAAAAATATTTGAATATGAAAAAGATACATTACATACTTTGGGCTCTTCTCGCTTCTGCAGTAGTTTGTTCTTGCAAAAGCAAGACTGCAGAACCATCGGTAGATGAAAATGAAGCAACAGCAGAAGAAATTTCAAACGATACTCTGCCCGAATCGGATACGACGGTAGAGGAGACTCCAAAACTAGAAATGAAGACCTACCGAGTAGTAAAGTCGGCAAAGGGCTGTTCGTTTACCTACCATGCCGTTTTGCCTGCCGATACCGACAACAAGGCGATTCTTGCCATTCGCGACGATGTGCTTGGAGAAATTTCCGATGGTGTGGATGTGACTGCTGATTTTAAGCGCAGTGCTGCCAAGTCGGTAAGCATATACCAGGAGGCGGTTGCCGATTCAACTGACGAGTCCTTCGAATATTTTGAGGAGTACGATTTGGACAGCATTTATCCTGTATTTGTGGCTGACGGATTTATTGCAATGGCGTTTTATTCATTCAACGAAATTTCGACTGCTCCGCGCAACGCAATGGAATACCATTATAAGATGTACGACCTTGCTACTGGCAAGCGAATGACAGAAAAGGACATTTTTAGCGATACGCGCAAGGCGAAGAATGTCATTGAGAAGTTTATCTGGGAGCAGACAACCGAGTGGCAATCGGGCGACGAGGATGACGCTTCGCAGATTACAAACGAGGAAGTGTTTAACGGCAACTATTATGTTAGCGAGGACAAGTTTTTCGTTTGCTACAATTCCAGCGTCTATTTCATCCCTGGCGGCATCGACATCGAGATTCCAAAGGAAGCAATGAAGCTTTGTATGAAGCAGGATTCTCCGCTGTATAGGTATTGGTTTGGGGAGAAATAATGAAAAAAACGCCTATAATTGCGATTGAATCCGCATGGTTGAATAATTTTACGCACTATGTTCCGCTTAGCGTTATTGTCGTAATATGCTGATAAACCGTCTATTTTGTAAAAAAATAGTTGTCTACAAGTTTTTTCTTTTTTTTATAAATTTCTATGTGTTGAATATCAGTGATTTGTCAAAAAAACTTGACGAAAATTTTACTTATCTCGCACATTTTTGTGACGAATATTTGGTGTGTCTTGCACGTTTCGTTGACGAATATTGTTAATTACTTGTGGTATAAGCATTACTGCGTACAATGGCAAATCGGTAATAGTTTTGCCTTGTGCAAAATACGACATTGATGTCCGTACGACACATGTTGCTCCATACTGGTTTATGAACATGCCCAATGATTTGGCTTTCAGGTTCTTCTCGGCTTTTACTTCTAATGGTACTATCATATCGCCTAACTGGAGAATAAAATCCACTTCTGCAATTCCAACATCTGGTGTCCAATAGTGGATTTCTATGTCTTTATATATACTAATTTGCTGAAATACAAATTGTTCTGTGAGAGCACCCTTGAACTGCGAGAAAAATTCGTCTCCATTGATTAGCGATTTTGCATCAAGTCCGGCAATGGCACCCATAAGACCAATGTCAAGGAGATACAGTTTGAACGAATCTGCATCTTCGTAGCCTTTCAGCGGAAGCCAACCTGCAGAAATACGCGTAACTTTCGATACCACACCTGCATTACATAGCCACTGTATTGAAGTTTCGAAGTCTCTTGCTCGTGCGCTCGGACGTACAGCTGTATAGACAAATTTCTTGTTTTCCTTTGCCAATTGTGATGGAACCGAATTCCAGACCATTATCATACGTTGTACAATTTCTTTTGGCGGATGATTGGAAAAGTCGCGTTCATACGACTTGAGCAGGTTGTTTTGTACTGTTCTTACGGTATTGTAGTCTTTTTCGTTGACAAATGTCAGCACAGCTTCGGGCATACCGCCAACATAGTAGTACTGACGTAGCAATTCGGTGTATTGGCTGGCAAACGGTTCTATCGTCTTCCAGTCAAGCGAGCGAAGCATATCTGCAAGTCCGTCTTTTCCAAGCGCACAAAGAAATTCATCGAAAGTAAGCGGATGTACATTTATAAAATCGACCTTGCCGACAGGAAATGAATCGTCCTTGTGGTCTATTACACCGAGCAGTGAGCCTGCTGCGATTATGTGATACTGTGGGGCTTTGTCGTGAAAATATTTCAGCGACAGCAAGCCACGCCGTGCGTGCTGTATTTCATCGAAGAAAAGCAATGTCTTTCCTGCTTCGACCTTAATGCCAGTAGCCGATTGTATTGAAAGCAATATGCGGTCAATGTCAAAATCCATTTCAAAAATGGACCTTAACTGTTCAGAATCTTCGAAGTTTACTTCGACTAACGACTCAAATTCATTTCTGCCGAGTTCTCTTGCAAGCCAAGTCTTTCCTGTCTGTCTTGCTCCTTCCAGAATCAGAGGTTTGCGCTTTTCTGATGGCTTGTTTTTCCACTCTAGCAACTTGCTGTATACATTTCGCTTCATAAGCTAAAAAAATCTCGTTGCAAAGATAATTAATTTTCAGTAATTTGCCAAAAAACTTGACGAAAATTTTACTCATCTCTCACATTTTTGTGACGAATATTTGGCATGTCTTGCACGTTTTGTTGACGAATGTTGTGTATTTCCCATATCCCATATTTTGTACAGCCCGCAATTCATTGCGTTACTAAAACACTGAATGTATAGAAATTGCATTCGGACCAAAAGGCTAAAAGAAGAGAAGGCTAAAAGCCCCAAATGGCTTCAAGCCTGTTAGCCTTTGAGCCTTCAAGCCCCAAAAATATTCAAACGGGCGCCAGCCACACATTTTTTTGCCCTTTCCATTTTTCTCACTATATTTGCACTTTAATATTTAATTTCAAAGTCGATTACAATTATTTAGTTTTTATGAGTATGAAAAAGATTGTCCTAGTGTTTTTTTTGTATAACTTGTTGATTGTTAGTAGTTTATATGCTATCAATGCGCCTACATTATATAGTCCATCTGACGCTACAAATCTTGAAAATTCTGTGCGTGTAGAATTGGTTTGGAATAGATTATCAGGCGCTACTGGCTATGAAATCGAAATAGATACAACAAGTAGTTTTGATTCGCCAGTTTATTTTCAGGACGATTCTTTTACATATTCAAGCACAAGCGGAAAGCCATACAAAGTTATTGAGCCTTTGTTATATGGTATGACATACTATTGGCGAGTTAGGGCAACAAATGAAACAGAGACTTCCGACTGGTCTCAAGTTCGCAGTTTTACGACTTCTGCGCGTCCTGATTGGTATAGTCCAAATACTGCATCAGAATTGGAAAATTCTGTGTATGCATCTTTGCAATGGTACGAAATAAGAGGAACTACAGACTACGAAGTTGAAATTGACACAGTAAATACATTTGATTCTCCACTTTATTCAATGTACGATTCATTTTCGTACCATGCAATAAGCCAGATGCCGTGTGTAAATGTTAGTCCGCTTTTATTCGGCACTACATATTATTGGCGTGTTCGAGCAATAAATGCTATTGATACTTCCCAATGGTCACAAATATGCAGATTTACGACATCCTCTTGCCCAACTTTATATACTCCTAATAATGGAATAACTTTGGACAATTCATCTTATGTATATTTAGTTTGGCTTCGAATGTCAGGAACGACAGGTTTTGAAGTGGAAGTTGACACTTCAAATACATTTGAATCTCCATACGATACAATTTATGATCCTAGTTCCGCTTCATATTCGAATAATTTAGGCGGCTGGAATGTGAGAGTATCACCGCTTTTGTCTGGCACAACATATTACTGGCGTGTCCGGGCGTTAAATGATATTGACACTTCTGACTGGTCTTATATACGGCGGTTTAATACACCATATCAGTTAACCACTGCGCCAACACTTGTTAGCCCAGCAAACGGCAGCACCGAAATAGCACCATCGGGAGTGGAACTGCTATGGGACGGAATCGACAATGTCACAGGCTACCGCTATCAGGTGGCTACCGACAATGCTTTTGCTTCGATTGTCCGTAGCGGAACAACAGCAGGGACTTCCGTATCGTGCAACCTTATGTTCGGCACAACCTACTACTGGCGCGTTCAGGGCTACAATGCAAGCGGGAACTCGGTATGGTCGGCGGTGTGGAACTTCAGCACTCAGGATTGCCAGCAGCCTACTGGCGAAACATCGGCAACGGCTTGCAGTTCGTACCTGTGGCACGGCACAACCTACACCGAATCGGGCAATTATACGATAACCGTACCGCAGTCAAACGGTTGCGACAGTGTGTTGACCTTGCATCTTACCATCAACCAACCGCTGGCAGAACTTGTCGAAGCAACTGCTTGCGATTCCTACGAGTGGGACGGCGAAACCTATACCGAAAGCGGCACTTACGAAAAGACTTTCACCGCATCAAACGGTTGCGATTCGGTTGTTACACTGCATTTGACAATAAATCAACCGCTGGCTGAGCAAGTAGAAGCCACCGCTTGCAGTTCCTACGAATGGAATGGCGAAACCTATACCGAGAGTGGCACTTACGACAAGACTTTCACCGCTTCAAACGGCTGTGATTCCGTTGTTACACTGCATTTGACTGTGAACGAATCCCCAACACGCGATTTTTCAGCAGTTGCTTGTGGCAGTTATGTATGGAACAACCAGACATACACCGAATCGGGCAATTATACGATAACAGTACCGCAGTCAAACGGTTGCGACAGTGTGTTGACCTTGCATCTTACCATCAATCAACCACAGACAGAACTTGTCGAAGCCACGGCTTGCGATTCCTACGAATGGAATGGGGAAACCTACAACGAAAGCGGCACATACGAAAAGACTTTCACCGCTTCAAACGGTTGCGATTCTGTTGTTACCCTGCATTTGACAATAAACCATCCGCAAACAGAACTTGTCGAAGCCACCGCTTGCAGTTCCTACGAATGGAATGGTGAAACCTACACTGAAAGCGGCACATACGAAAAGACTTTCACCGCTTCAAATGGCTGTGATTCCGTTGTTACCTTGCATTTGACAATAAACCATCCGCAAACAGAATTTGTCGAAGCCACCGCTTGCAGTTTCTACGAATGGAATGGCGAAACCTACACCGAAACAGGTACATACGAGCGCACATTTACAGCAGACAACGGATGTGATAGTGTTGTTACCCTGCACCTTACCATAAACAATTCGGTGCATTACAGTTTCACCGAGACTGCCACCAGTCCCTACACTTGGAACGGCACCGAGTACACCGAAACTGGCGACTACACGCAGAACTTCACTGCAGCAAATGGTTGTGATTCCATCGTAACGCTCCACTTGAACATCCTAAGCGGCATTTCGCAGAACGGTACGGCGGAGATTTCAACATACCCCAATCCTGCAACATCTACGGTCAGCATATCTTGTGGCGATTTCTACCGCGCAACAGTAATTGATATGCTAGGCAGGATTGTAATGGAGGTTTACGATAGCACATTCGACATCAGCGGTCTCCGCCCCGGCGAGTATGTGGTAAAGGTTGAAAGATTAAACGGAGAGACGGAGGAATTGAAAATGGTGAAAGAATAAAAGGGGCTAAAAGGCTAACAGGCTTGAAGGCTGAAAGGCTAACGATTTACGATTTTGGATTTTAAAAAAAAACATTGTATATTTGGCGAATTATTAACTGAAAAAAAAATTTAGTATGAAAATTTTCACCTACCAATGGGCATCTTCCCAAAACGTACTTTATAAATGT
>JBGUHW010000015.1:0-2435 GCA_045112395.1 Bacteroidales bacterium | reverse complement strand
TGGCTAAAGCCGTTTCAAGTTTCATGTTCAAAGTTCAATGTTTCATGTTCAATGATGTTTCTCGTTTCTGGTTTCATGTTCAATGTTTCATCTCTCAACTTTCAACTCTTAACTATTAACTGATAAGTAGTTTTGCTGAATAGTCGTAGTGTTCGCCAGTGCGAATGAATTCCATTTTTAGTCCGCATTGTGCGGCATAGTCCTCAACTGAGTATGGGTCGGCAAAGAACCAGTTGAATTTGCCTGAGCGCTGCCTGTGGAATGAGATGTCGTACACGAGTTCGCCGTAGTATTTGCCTCCAAGTGGGATGTTCATTGAGCCGTCATCTTCTAAATATAGGTACTGCAAATCAGATGAGTCGAAGACTATTTGTCCGCCATCGTTTAGCAACGATTTCAGGTGGGAGAGGAGCTTGGGCAGTTCTGGCAAAGTTCCTGCCATGCCTATGCCGTTCATTAGCAAGAATATGGTGTCGAACTTTTGTTCGTTATATTCGAAAATATTTTTGCAGACAACCTTTTTTATTCCGCGCTTTTGCATTACTTCGCAGCAACCTTCAGAAATGTCGAGGGCAGTTACATCAAAGCCTTTGTCTTGCAAGTAGAGTGAGTGTGAGCCTGCACATGCGCCAATGTCGAGGATTTTGCCTTTGGCCTCGAGCAGTGCTGCTTTTTCGTGTCCGGGCATCTCGTCGAATCCGCGGAAAAGGTAGTCGGCTGGCAGATAGTCGGTTTCGGCGATGTCGGTGCGGACTGTAATTTTTGCTTTTTTGTCGCCTTCGAGGTAGGCTTTGCAGCAAAGTCCGAATATGTCAGTATTGTTATTGGTTGTCATTTGTCTTTGGTTTTATAAATGGATAATTATGG
Organism: Bacteroidales bacterium; assembly: GCA_045112395.1. GTDB lineage: Bacteria > Bacteroidota > Bacteroidia > Bacteroidales > ML635J-15 > Bact-19. Next base: position 1,568 of record JBGUHW010000015.1, on the reverse strand, counting down.
GTTATTTTGTACTATCTTTTGATTTTTCCTATTGGAATTATAAATAAGCAAAGTGCTATATTAATCAGTATTAGCACTATAATATTGTAGTCATAAGTGCTAATTATATTTCCGAAAAGCATTTTGCGACCGCAGAGGAATTTTGCTTCACCGTTTGTTTCCGTATCGTAAATTGGCGGAATATTGCTTGATTTCAAGGTTGTTACAATCTTCGAGATGTACATGTTGCCGTAGCGTCTGTAAAGGCTGTCGGAGTTTTCTATGCGTGCCAGTTTGCTGTCGATTTCTGCCTGGGCATCGTTTTTCAGCTTGCGAAGTTGTGCTATAAGTGCTTGGTCTGTTGTGCTTTCAAGTTTTTCGGCAGCTTCGTATAGCGATACTTTTGCATCGAAGATTTCCTGTTCTACGGGATTTATGAGGTAGGCTTCGGTCATGCAGGCTTCATCTGCCCAGCGTATTGGCATAAGGTTGGCAAAAAGTGGCATTCCGCTGTCTTTTACAAATTTCTTGTTGAAATTGTCGTACTGCACAAGTCCTCCAGAGAATATCATTTGCGGAATTACAATTATTGGAATAAGCAGATATACGGTCGAAATGCTTCTGAAAAACAACGATATAATCATTGAGGTAATGCATCCGCAGAATGTCAGCAGCCAGTTTATTACGAACAATTTGCCGAAAAAGAACATATTTCCTTCGATGAGCGTGGCTGGAAGTGTCAGCAGAAGCGACATTATGCCGGAGTGGATGATGAACTTTGTGATTTTTGCAAGCGACAGCGATGTACTTTTGTCGTTGATTATGTGTTCGTTGCGATGAAATTGCCGTAGGAAAATGAATTCGTGTGCCGAAACCACAAGTCCGAGGAAAAATGCGGTAATAAGCATCATCATCAGCCACGCTGGAATGTTTGGGTTGGAATAATACGCGTATGCGTCGGAGTGTGAAAACCTTGTCAGCAGCGACATTGCAATAGCCATCAATGGTGGAATGCCGATAATCATCGCAGTGCGAATCTTGTTGCGCAGGTCGCACTTGAACGAAAACTTCAGTTGCGAGGCAAACGACTTTAGTCCGTTCGTTTTGCGTTTGTTCAGTGGTTTTATGGAAGTTGGAATGGGAGTGGAGTTGTTGTTTTCGACGAACTTCGCATACCATTCCTCTGGTGATGTGAGGCGCTGGTTGTCGTGCGAGGTTTCGTTAATGATGTTTAGGATTACGCCTGGATTGAAATGGGTTTCGAGCAGCGATTCCTTGTCGATGCGACCTGTAAGGCGACGGAAATATTCTGCAGGCTCGCTTGGTTTTCCGTAGAAAATAGGGTAGCCGCCGTCGTCGATTATGAGAATCTTGTCGAACATCATAAATGTTTCGAAGTCGGGCTGATGGATTGACGCGATTACAATCTTTTGTTCGGATGCAATCTGGCGCAGCAGAGCGACAATCTTCTGCGAATCGGTTGACGAAAGTCCGCTTGTTGGTTCGTCGAGGATGAAAACTTCGGGATTTGCCAGCATTTCCATGGCTATGCCGAGTCGTTTCTGCTGTCCTCCCGAAATCTGCCACGG
>JBGUHW010000014.1:0-3639 GCA_045112395.1 Bacteroidales bacterium | reverse complement strand
ATTGTATGTCTTGTTGCCTTCCGAAAAGCCCTGTGCGTACATGTTCTGGTACCTGGGGCTGTAGTAGCGGTATAGGGCGGACATTTTGAATTCGGGAACAAAGTCGAAGGTTGCACCATCAACGGTAGCTACTCCGCCGTTAGAACTTATGGATGTTTCTCCAAATATGTTAACTTTATGTAAGTTAAATAGATAGTCTACACCAAAATTGAAATTCGACTTGCCGCTGAAATTGAAATATTCGTATGATCTGTCGTTTGTATTGATGGGATTGGAGTATGAATAATAGATGCCAGTAGCTCCGATTTTCATTTTTTCGCCCTGCCAAGTTACATTTCCGCCAGTTACAAACTCCTTTATTGTGTGTCTCTTTGCAATTTCGCTAGGTGTGCGATGGTAGCCTGTTTCGAGGAAACTTGTCACAAGGTCTTCTTCCTCGGTAAGAGTGTCGGCTTGAGCGATGCCGGCATCAAGCGATTTGTACGAAACGAATTCGGTAATAGTGAAGTCTTTGAGTTTTATTACGGCTGCTTCGCCACGCATAAATGCCGATTCGTTTGCTGATGAGTAGTGGTCAACCATGCGAGGCTTCTTTATCATGCCATCGATTCCAGAACCTTTGCCGAAACTCATGCCTGTCCACATTGTAAGTCCCTGACCGAATTGCGCTACATAGTCGCCAACAATTATTTTCTTGAAAATGCTGACATCATTCAATTGGAAGTGTGCGGAATAAAAGTCGAATCCGTATTTTTGTGCGCCACGGAAGATTTGTTCGCCCTCGTCCTTTTCTGCTGTAAAACCGTATGAAACTTTTTTCTTGTAGGCGTAGTTGTACTTAAGGTAGTATTTGTCTGGCGAACCAAGATAGCGCGACTTGTCTGGGTTGATTTGGAGTATGCTGTCGGAAATGTTGTAGCCTGCTTTTTTTTGCAAAACTCGCTGATAACGACCGAGTACGGTGTGTTTTCCGTATGAAAATACCTTTTTCCAGTTTGTTTTTTCCTTTGGCTTTTCTCCACTAACGGTGACGAAAGGATAGAGGTATTTCATTGTCAATTCATCAAGTCCTTCAACAAATGCCAATTCGTAAATTGTCTGGAAACCGTGGTATTTCGTTCTGTATCTTATAATTGAATAAATCTGGTATTCGCTTAGAAATAGCACTTCGCGAAAATCTTCGGCAGTGGCCGTGTTTAGGTCAAGCGGATTCTCGGCAAGGTTTTCCAATGCATTGAAGAGTGTAGTGTAGTCGAGTTCGTCATCCGAATTTTCGGCTATTTCTTCCACAATGTCCTGTAATACAACTGCGTTTTCGACTTGTGCAGATAGGAAAAAAGCATTGAGAATAAATGCAACGGATAGAAAATATTTCAGCAGGGCATTAGAATTCATACTGCACCGATATTTTCGGACTTAGACCTAATATCTGATGGTATGCGAAGGCAAGGTCGAATGTTGCGCCTGCAACCTTGTAGCCAATTCCAGCCGAATATTCGATTGGAAGCATTGAAATGCCCACGCGGAACGAGAAATGTTTGCGCAGGTTGTACTCGATTCCTGCCTTGAATATGGATGTGTAGCCGTTTATCGCCTTTCCAGTTTCTACAGCAAGAAGCAGTGCATCGCTGAAAAGGTAGGAGAGTCCAAGTTTCATGGTTACTGGCATTTTCAAGTCCTTGTCCTCGAAGAATGAGACATTTACGGGATTGAAAACATATACGCCAAGCGAGAAATTCTTCACTGGTTGCGAGTAAAGTCCAAGCTCGAAAGTCATGCCGTTGGCTCTGCCGTAATATTCGGCTTGCGAAAGGTGCAGATAGTTGATGTTCAAACCCATATAGAGGTTTGTAAACAACTGCTGCGAGTAGCCTATTGTTGCACGGGTGTATTGGTAGTACTTGTATCCGTAATGGCTGATTCCCACCGATATGTTACCCGACTTGTGTACTGGCATTTGGAAGGCGAGGGCGCCATAACCAGTCTGCTTAAGCAGGAAGCGGTTTTCGTAGTATATGCCTGCGCTAATGTGTTGCAGTCGGCAGGTGGCAGCAGGATTGTTGAAAACAGCCCATGTGTCGCGAATTGTAAGCGAGTTGTTTGCCATTCCTGCACTTCGAGCTCCAGCATTGTTGGTTTCGACTTGTGCGAAAGCGGATGCCGAAAGGACAATTCCAAGTGCGAGCAATATGGCAAGCTTGATTCTCATTAAATTACGCGGTATTCGAATTTGTATTCCTCGAGTTCTTTGTTTGCCTTAACGATTTTCTGCTTTAGGTTTTCCTTGAAATCAACGAGTTTCTGAGCAATTTCTTTGTCACCGGTTGCAAGCATCTGTGCTGCGAGAATTGCTGCGTTCTGTGCGCCATTTACAGCAACGGTAGCTACGGGGATTCCCGGAGGCATCTGTACTATTGCAAGAAGTGCGTCCATACCATCGAAACTAGCGTTTATAGGAACGCCAATTACGGGTATAGGTGTTACTGCAGCAATGACTCCGCATAGGTGAGCAGCCATTCCTGCGCCTGCGATGATGACCTTGATTCCGCGTGGTGCGGCTTCGCGGGCGAATTTTTCTACTTCGTCGGGGGTGCGGTGTGCAGATAATGCGTTTATCTCAAACGGAATCTTGAATTCGTTGAGCTGGTTTGCCGCCTTTTCCATGACTTTCCAGTCTGATGCCGACCCCATGATTATGCTAACAATCGGTTTCATAGTTATTATTCTTACTTAAACAAAAGAGCCTACCCCCAACAAAATGGTCGGAAGCAGGCATTTTTAAGAAATGTGTCCTTGTTTAAATTACTCGGCAGCGGCTTCTGTTTCGGCTGCATTTTCAGCTGGAGCATCTTCTGCTGCTTCCTGAGCCTGTTCTGTCTTAGGTTCCTCGTTTTTTACATGAGGAATTGTGAAGCTGGCTGCAAGGCAGAAAACTGCAAGGCAGATTGCCAAAGTCCAAGTTGCCTTTTCAAGGAAATCGGTGGTCTTCTTAACGCCCATAACCTGGTTGCCCTGGCTGAAATTTGATGCCAAACCGCCGCCCTTGCTGTTCTGTACCAATACTACTAATATAAGTAATACGGCGCAAATTAGAATCATTACAGAGAAAAAACTGTACATAACTTTTTATTTATTCATTAAACGTTTAACATATTCAATTCGGGTCGCAAAGTAAATATTTTTTTCTGGATATTTCAAATATAATTTTTCATAAGTTTCCAACGCCTTTTCAAGATGTCCCTGCTTGATGTATATTTTTGCAAGTTGCTCAGTGAAAAGCTCTTCGTCTTCGATAATTGATTCTGTGGACAACTTGTTGTCGCTGTGGTAGTCCTTCTTCGGAACAATCCTTGCCTTCGATTCGATGAACTTGTCAATCAGATTTGCCTTCTTGTTGCGGTCATTTTTGCGTTTTTCGATTTGTTCTTCGATAGTAGGAGCAGTTGAGATTTCAGTAGAAGATTCATCTTCGGCAATAGGTTGTTCTGGCGGATTTTCTTCTGGCTTTTCGTCAGTCGCAATGTTTTCGAATTGTATGTTTGCGCTGTTGCCAGAGATGGTTATGTTGGCATTGATGCCAATATCGTGTAGCTGTTTTTCAAGTAGTGCCTTTATTTGGGCTGGGGTAATTTCTTGAGA
>JBGUHW010000013.1:0-46892 GCA_045112395.1 Bacteroidales bacterium | reverse complement strand
GCAACGCTTTCATACAATGTTGTGCAAAAATGAAGTCGTAGTTTTCGTAAATGCTGTCTAATCGTTCTATTGCACGAGTATAATTTTCCGACAATATGTCTTCGTCAATCTTGTTGAATGTCTTGTGATATTGTATGTAATCTTGTGCAGGACAGACGATTGCTACTATTGATAGAATAGCAATGAAAAAGAGAATCAATATTGTATGATATATTTTTCTCATCCCACCGCCACCACTCCGCAGCACGAATCTTTTTTTGCACCAGTAATCGATGATAGGCAGTTGTTTTTGCCACAGATACGCAGAAGTCCGAGGAAGGCGAAAATTATTGCTTCCTTGTAGTTTATTGTGGTGTCGTCGGGGATTATGATTTCCGAATTGCAGTTTCGGCGGATGTTGTCAATAAGGAACTTGTTGTACGCTCCGCCACCAGTAATCAGCACTTTTCCGCAACTGCCTATGGCTTTGCCGATTTCCGCACCGATGTGTACCGACAGTGTGTTGAGCATGTCGGCAACGGTTTCCGAGGCGTATTCTGCGAGGATTGGCTTCATTTCCTGCTCAACCCATTCGCGCCCGAGCGATTTCGGAGGTTTCTGGCTGTAATATTTTATAGACGAAAGTTTTTTCAGTAGGGCGGGAATCGTTTTGCCCGAGGCTGCAATGTCGCCGTTTGCATCGTAGTTTTTGCCAAGAATGCGGGCGTACTCGTTCATTATGATGTTGACGGGCGAAATGTCGAAGGCAATCCGTTCGCCCTGCTTGTTGCGCATCGAGATGTTTGAGAATCCGCCGAGGTTGAGACAGGCATCGTATCCGCCGAACAGAAGTTCGTCGCCAATAGGCACAAGCGGTGCGCCTTGTCCGCCAAGGGCTACATCGCCACTGCGGAAATCGAAGACGGTGGGAATCTTGGTTTTCTTGGCAATGACATTTCCGTCGCCAATCTGCATCGTGTAGCCTTCGTTCGGGTTGTGGAAGACGGTGTGTCCGTGCGATGCCACCAGGTCGATGTGTTCCGCTATGTCCTTGCGGAACTCGTTTATTGCATCGGCGGAAAAGTTGCCGAACCACACATCGGCTCGCTTGAGGTCTTCTGCCGAAAGCGTGTGCAACGAGAGCATCTTAGCTTTTGTCTGGTTGTCGTATTCGTAGGTTTTTGCCTTTATCGGCTTGTATTTCCAGTTGTAGTCGCTGCCTTCGAACTTGCACAGCACGACATCGAGTCCGTCAGCCGATGTGCCCGACATTAGGCCTATTATGTTGTATGATTCCATTCCTGCTTGAATTTTAGGCTACAAAGGTAAGCATTTTTGGTGGAAGATTGTGCAGACGAGCAGTTTTTGCTCCCCCCAGCATTAAGGCCGTTAAGGGCATTAAAGCCCTTAATGCCTATGCTGGGGGGATGGCAAAACTGCTATTACCAGTATCCCCAAGCAGGAATGGAGTGGTTCAGGGAGCAGTTCATGATGACATTCCGTTTTTTGAATTCTTAAATTTTTGAATCTTTAAATTATTTATTTTTTGCTTTGATAAAATTTATTATCTTCGCACCCAATAAAATTTGTATTTATGGAAAGGATAATTGTCCCGATAGATTTCTCCGAGGAATCAATGAAAGGTTTGGAATTGGCTATAATTTATGCCAACAAGTTCTTCTGCGACATACAGATGGTTCACGTTCAGTCTAAAAAGCACGGCCGTCTGCAGATTCATTTCGAAAACCAGTACAATTCGATTGTCGAGAATTTCGAAGAATTGATTACCGAATATAAGCCGAAACTTAATTCGGTTAGCAGGCTTACCTATATTATTAAGAATGGTAGTGTTCACGAAGAAGTTGTAAACCAGGCAAACGCTTTCGACGATTCGATGATTATATGCTCGACAAATGGTACATCGGGTTTGAGCGACTATATACTTGGCAGTAACGCATACCGTATAATCCAGAGCACAACAAAGCCTGTTATTTCGGTTTACTCCGACAAGTACATTGGCGATGTTAAGCGCATAGTTCTTCCGCTCGACATTACCAAAGAAACCCGCGAGAAAGTTCCGCTGGTAGCAACTATCGCTAAGGCATTCGGTGCTGAAGTTCATATTGTTAAGGTTGCAACATCCGACAGCGAAGGCATAAAGAACAAACTTGAAATTTATGCTGCAACGGTTCGCAAGTACTTCGATCAGGAAGGCGTTAATTATCAGACATCGTACCTTATCGGTGACAACATCACCGACATTACCATCGAGTATGCAAAGACCGTTGATGCAGACCTTATTGCAATAATGACCGAGCAGACAACAGCATTCTCGAACTTAATACTTGGTTCGTATGCATACCAGATGCTTAACACTTCGCCGATTCCAGTGCTTAGTGTTACTCCAAAAAATATTTTCCTGGCAGGCTACAGGGTAACAGGTGGAAACTAATAGTTAGACTTTGTCATAATCAGGAGGAAGAGAAATCTTCCTCTTTTTTTTTGTCCATATACAATAAAAAATACAATTGTGCGTTATATGTGAAAATAAATATGAGAAAGTTTGTAATATTATCGGTTTTTGTTTTTGCTGTTATAACTTTGTTTGCGCAGGGTACAAGCAAATATCTTGTCTATAAGGAGACGACAAAAACCGGTCATATATCGTTTTTCCATGTGCTCGCAGGAGAAAATTATGCGGTAACGAGTTACGATTGCAAACCTAAGGCTTCGGATACGACGCTTCCGTTTCTCGATTGCAATATTGTTTGCCACAAGCCTGCTGGCTACAAGTTGATTCATGTGGTGGATAGGTACGATGGAATTTATGTGGCTGATGTGTCACATTTGAAATATACTGAGATTAATAGGGAGAAAATCATCGAAAGGATGAAGCCGGATCCTTGGTTACTCGCAGTTATGAATGAGATATTAACGAAGGAATATCCAGATTCTGTCTATGTTGACGAACCTGTAATTATGAAGTTTACGCCTAATATAGGCTCTGAACGATTGGGTGATTTCGATTGCACTATTGGTGTAATGCAGATTACTGAATCGTGGAATTGCAAGATTTGGTACACCAAAATGATGGATTACAACTGGGTGCAAACTCGTGGCGAGTTTTGGCTCGTGCCGGGGACTGTTGTCCGAGCCGAATATTCCGACGGACTAGTGTATAGTCTCGATAATGTCAGCGATATGGACATTGAAGTTGGTGACAATACCGAATCGGTAAAATCGGCTTTGAGTTTGTTTTTTGGCAAATAGGAACAATTTGCGAGTTTTTCATTATAAACAGAAGTGGCCACCGAAAGGTGGCTTTTTGCGTATGTCCTGAAACAAAGTGAACGAAATCAGATCTTCAATTATATAGAATATGAAATGGCAGAGTGGTTTGCTTTCGGCGTTCTGAATGAACTAATCATAATGGCAATTCCTTCGGTTAGTGTTTTAAAAGGTGTATTGCCGAGTATTGCCAAGCGATGTGACGGGTCGCCAATGAATCGAACAACATCATAGTTCCGTTTTTCTCTTATTTCGACATTGAGTTTCTTGCCGAGATATGTTTCCAAACATGCAATAATGTCTGTGATTTTGTTTTCGTTACCCGGGCTGATATGTATTTCTTCTGTACTTATTGCGCCTTCTTGCAGTAATTTGGCAACCTTTATGATACTGTTGGTCGTGTCGTCTATATGTGTGAAATCAATAATCTGGTTGCCACCTTCAAGAAATAAAGTTTTGCCGTTTGTGGCCCTTTTGAAAAAAGCAGGTATAACGCGGCCGTCTATGTCGTAACTATTGCCGTACACATTTGAGAATCTCAATATAGCATATTTGGTTATTAACTCTTTGACCAGCAATTCTCCTTTCAACTTACATTCTCCGTAAATATTTATAGGTTTCTTTGCTGCGCTTTCTTTTACTGGTAATAATTTCTGTTCTCCATAAACTTCGCGGCTACTTCCAAAAATAACCCAGGTTTCGGGTGTCAGGGCAATATTCTCAAGCAAATATTGTGTTCCATACAAATTTGTCCGTATGCAATTTTCTTTGTCGTTTTCTGCATCAACAACGCGGCTTACGGCTGCCAAATGGATTACACCATCAAACTTTCTGGTTGCGAAATATTCAGCAACAGCTTTCCGGTTGCGAATATCCACTGTGTCGAAAACGATGTTCTCCAGATACTTTGAATCATTGAACCGAGGCGGTTTGATGTCGATGCCGTAGATGTTCCAGGGTAACTTGGAGTCAACAATTGCTTCAACAAGACTTCTTCCAATAAATCCCGAAATGCCTGTGATTAAAACATTTTTCAGATACATAATACTTTTTCTCCCTTTTCGTTGATAATCATTTTATTGCCCAAGAAATCCGTTACCAATGCGAACCCATTGTAAAATGGTTCTACAATGAGATAGCGTTCCGCATACACGGGATTTCCCGACTTGTCGATGTGGAACCAACCTTTTTCGTCCTTTGCTGTGGCAAAACCTTTGTGATAGACACCAAGATCAAGAAACTTTTTCCCGTTGAGCATCTTGCCGTTTCCATCGATATGAACAAAGCAACCGTCTGAAAGCCTTACGCAAGCATAATTGTCCTTGAAATCACCGACATATTTGTAATTGTCGGAATACAAGCGATTTCCAGAAATGTCAATATGGAAATAGCTTCCCAAAAAATCCCTGACAACGCATTTATTCTCTTGAAAATTTCCGCAAAAAGCATAGTTCTGACTGTAAATGCGTTGACCGTTGATGTCGATGTGGAACCAATTGCCCGAAGCATCAGTAACCGAGGCAAGGTTGTCGTAGAAACCGAACGCCCGCAGGTAACGTTCTGGATATATGTTGTTGCCTTCTGTATCAATATGATACCATCCCGATTCGTCTTTCACGGGTGCCAAACCCGGAGTGTGAAACTTCAGCGCTTCCGCAAACCTTTTGAAAATAGGTTTGCCTTCGAAGTAAAATTGTGTATTATCGTCGGATAATACGATTTTGTTGTAATTCATTGTTTATTAGTTATTTAAAGTTAATAATTTGCCGTTTAGTACAAGTCCGTCGATGCACATCCTTTTTGCTGATTCCATGGCCTGTTGCGGGGTATGGACAATTGGTTCACCTTGCGCGTTGAACGAGGTGTTGATGAGTGCGATTACACCGTGTTTATCGTTCAGATATTTTAAAAGGCGGTACATAAACTTATTGTCGTTTTCTGTTTCGATAGTCTGAATTCTAGCGGTTTGATTGGAATGAACAACGCCTTCCATCTGTCTCTGAAATTCTGGTTTTATAGTGAAGTCCATCAGCATAAACTTAGCTAGGCAGTTTGGTCTTTGGAATGAAACCTTTTCGGCGTTTTCTTTCAGCATGATGGGTGCAATTGGGCGGTACCATTCGCGTTTTTTCACTTCCATGCTCATTTTTCGCGCCAGTTCCTTGCTGTCGGCAAGGGCAATGAGACTGCGATTTCCTAGCGCACGCGGACCAATTTCGGCAGAGCCATTGCATACACCAATAATCTTTCGTTTCAGAAGAAATTCCGCAGTTGCTGCTATCTCGTTGTCCGATATTTCATAGTCGGTATTATCCAGCCCTGCATTGCACAAATAAGGATCGTGAATTTGTATCTTGTTGCCTTTTTGCATTTCTATAAACGCTGCTGCTCCTATGCTCAGGCCACTGTCGTTGCAGCAGGGTGCGATGAAAACATCCTTGAACATTCCGCTTTCTATGATTTTAGTGTTGGTAACGATATTCAGGGCACAGCCACCACCATAATACAGATAGTCGCAGTGGAAACGCTTTTGAAGCAGAGAGATCTTTTGTAAAATGGCGTTCTCAAAAATCCTCTGCATTGTGGCAGCGATGTTTTGCATAAATGGGTCGTGAGTGTCGTATTTGGCGACAATACCAAATTCTTGATTTATGGAGTTCAAGATAGAGTCTTCTTTTTTCCAATATTCTTTGAAGTAATTGTGTTTGACGAGCCAATCTTCGATTTTTTTGTCGTAGTTGCCCCAACTTGCAAATCCCATTAGTTTGCCGGGTACAGAGCAATGTTCTCCAGGTTTTGCGTTCAACATTCTGAAAGATAGCGAATTGTCGTTGAACAGTTTTGATGCGAATCCTAAATCGGTCCAGTTGTTTTCGATGTGACTGATTTTGCCGTCCTTGAACAAGAAGGCCGAGTAATTACCCAGTGATGATCCACCATCGATAGAAATCAAAAGGGAGTTGTCCTTAAATTCGCCATAAAATGGCAAATTGGAGCAGATGTGAGCTATTTCGTGCTGACAGAGAAAAGCATTGAGTTCCTTGCCGTTCCAACCGTCGTATTGATAATAGGCATTCGCCTTGAAAGAATCGAACGACAAATTTTGCAATCTGTCGGCTTCGAAGCGAAGCCGACCGTTTTGGGAAATGAAGGCGTTGCCTACAAAGTCGTTTACGCATACCAGGTCGAAATCTTCGGGACTGTCGATGACCTTTTGATCGATCAGCTGTTCCAAAAACAGGTCGAGGCGGTTGTCGTATTTTCGGCGCGTGAATCGCTCCAGTTGCAAGTACTGCAGTACTTTGCCATCTTGCATTATACATACATTGTGGTCGTGTACGTATGCCGGATATTCAAAGAGGTTCCGGTCTTTGATGCCGTAAATTGCTAATGTCGGTTTAGTCATGATAAGTGCTTTAAAAATTAATAAACTCTTTTATTTCGTCTCTCCAGGAGCACCAGAAGTGTTTTCTGTCGCCCCAAAAAATCATTCCCTCGAGCATCATTGGCCATTGCTGATGCTTTAGTGTTTCGTCCATTGGATCGTAGTCGAAAAGGTAAGCATACAATATTGCCATTTGGAAATCGTGAGTGCAAAAAAGGTCAACGGTGTTTTCTTCGTTTCCGTTGGAAAAGATGAAGTCCAGCATTATTTGGCTTGCCTTTTTTATCGTATTGAATCCGGGTAGCCCTTCTGTCTTGACTTTATGGATTATTATGTCGCTCTTAAAGTTGTATTGTTCAAATATTTTACCGCTCAATTCTTTGTCCTTTGCTTGCGGACATTCCAGTTCTTCTGAAGCGATGACAATGTCTTTATGAACGCCTTTGCCAGCAAGAATTTCTTTGCATGTGTGTATGTTCCTTTCGCACGAACTTGAAGCAAAGAACCCGATGTCGTATTTAAGATTCTGGCCAAACCATTGTGCCAATGTGATTCCTTCGTTCGTGAGTGGCACTTCTCTTCCTACACCTGATACGATGCTCTTCCGGATTGAATGACGGAACACGATTTTACAGTTTGCTTTTTCGGGGACGGCTTGTGCGCCCTTTTCCATGTGATGATAAATAGCTTTTAAGTTCATATTCTTTTCCTCCTCATGTTACATTTTTTACAATTTTCACTATTGCCCCAATTCTTGATGAAGTCGAGGTATTGGGGAGAGTTCCACATTTCGAGTGGAGAAATGTCTTTGATATTGCCAAAGTCGCCGAAGTCTTTGCGCACATCGGACGGACAGCAGCAGATTTGATAGGACCCATCATATTCGATCCATAGTTCATTGCCCAAGAACTGGCAGTAGGTGTCTGAGCTGTCCAGATCGGGCATGTCAAGGTCTATCGGTGTAAAGTTTTCCAAACGTATTTTGCCTGAGGCAATTTCGTTGCATCTGGCGCATGTCTCGTTCCAAAGAGCTGCGTTTTCCTTTGTCCTAAGCATCTCGCAATCCAGCGAATCGGATGTTTTCCACAGATGATGGCCTTTTACGCGATCAACACCATGGTCGATTGCCCAGCGAATAATGTTTTCCAGTTCGTTTAGGTTCGATTTCATGAAAGTGCATTGGAGTGTTACTGTGCTTTGGTTGGCTAGTTTCTGACGGCGATTAAGGTAGTATTCGATGTTAGCCAGTTGCTGTTTGGTGTTGATGCCACACATTATGGCTTCGTTGATTTCGGGTGCAATGCCATTGATGCTGAACTTGACGTCGGAAGCTACTTCCAGCAATTTGTCGGCCCAGTACTCTACGCCCTTGGGAAATGTGCCGTTGGTGGTAAGGTTCATTTTGACATTGTGTTTTTTGCATAAGTCCAGAAGTTGTTCAAAATGAGAGTACAGCAGAGGTTCGCCCATTGTCGACGGAATGATTTCCTTCAGTCCGTGCGGCGCGAGTTGTTCCATGGTATGTTCAACGACTGAGAATTCCATCTCGGGGCGGTGGTTCTCTTTCAGGCGGTGCCTATTGCTTTCGGAGAAGGTGTCGCACATCTTGCAGTGCAGGTTGCATTTGTCGGGATTTGTGATGAAAGTTATTCTCCATGGGCTCGGCCTATGAGGGTATGTCACTTCATTTTTAGCGACTTCCTTGTATTTCTGTATGCAGAATTCGGCATCGTCGGTTATGGAACGCACCTTTTCGATGGGCGACTTGAGAGTTAGGAGTTTTTCAGGATTGTCAACAATTTCTTGCATCTTATTGCGCAAGTTTTCGGCATCGCCAAGTTCGAAGGTAAAGCCGTCTTCTCCGTCGTGTACAAGTTCTGCCATGCCACCCTTGTTGCTTACAAGTACGGGTAGTTCGGCGCTCTGAGCTTCCTGTATTACGAGCGGGGCGTTCTCCAGCCAAATTGATGGGCAAACCAGTATGTCGAATGAATCAAGAACTTCTTGTAGTTGGTCGTTGTGATAAGCACCCTTGAATTCTATCTGAGTGCCAGCATATTTTTCTTTCAGTTCGTTGCCGTAGTCGCTCTCTGCATCGCCCCATATCAGGAGTTTTGCCTTGCCTTTTAACCTGCTGAAAGCTTCGCACAGGACATGCACACCTTTTGTATAGATGATTCGACCAGTAAATCCAAAGGTAATTTCTTCGTGCAAAGTCTTAGGGTGCCTTTTGATGTCGGAGACGTTGAATCCATATTTGGAATAGAGTATCTTATTCTTGTCGACACCCATGTCGATATAGAATTGTTCGAGCGTGTGCGAGGGAGCAAAGAAAACATCTATGCAATCAATAACGTTTCTTATGTGTTCGTCGCGTTCCTTTATAAGATTGCTGCTAAAGTTTTCGTTACGATAATGATAACGGGCGCATTGGGTACATTGGTTCACATTTGGCAGGTTGCAGATACTGAAACCGTCCGGATTTATCAGCTGACCTCTGTGGCAGAACATCCAGAAGTCGTGGATTGTGAACAGAACTGGCAGCCCAAACTCTCTTTTGGCGATAATCGGAATCTGCGTGGAAAGGTGCGATAGGTGTCCGATATGCACCACATCGGGCTTGGTGATCTTTACATATTCGCGGAATGCCTCGTCGATTGCCGGGTTCAGGTACTTGTCGTAGAATGAGGCGTTCTCCGGTTCGTAATTGTTTATGTACCTGATGTTTACTCCCTCGTCCTTGGTGTCTGTGTATTTGTAGAGCGGCAATGACTTGTCCTCAATCCTGTGAAACACAAAGACATCGTTGGTTTTTGCGAGCTCGCGTGCGAGGTTGTAGGTGTAAACTTCAGACCCTGCCATGTAAAACGGTGGATAACCGTGGATGACTATTAGTATTCTCATGTCTATTATGGTTTAAAATTATGTTTAAATTATATGGTAATTTCCGCCTGTCTTTCCGCTGAAAAAGAAAGCCGTGAGGTTCTCTATGTAGTACACTGTTAACACGATATTGCCTTTCATTACTATCAAAAGGTTCTCTTTCGGAACGCCCAGTCGTTTCTGTGTGTCTTTTCCGACCAGATAGCAATTTCTCCCTTTGTCGAATTTTGGTATTGTACAGCATACCTTATAAAGTAGACAATCGGAAATTCCTCTTTCCCATTGTCTTAATAAGCAGTGTTCCGTTTTCATTATCGTTGCTTTCATATCTTTTATTTTTTTCGATGTCTATATTTATGCTAAATTTGTGCCATATATGTAATTTATTGAAAATCAAGTATATATAAATTGCGTATAGGAAATATTTGGTAATTTAAAGGAAATATTTTACCTTTGCGTGTGTAAATATAAACAGGTTAATTATGGACGTTTACATCAGTATGCATTATACGACGCACGGAATAGCTTATTTGAAGCATATTTTGAGCTGTTTTTATGATAAAAACACCACATATCCCAGTGATTTGGAAATAAAAGAATTGGAAAAAGAAGAATACGATCAGGACTGTTGTAACAATATTTTTGACAATAATAACGGGAAAAAAGTGTTCGATAAGGTATTCTATCTAACTGTAAATCAAGAAGCTATAAATAAAGTAACTTCCAGACGTTATGATTATAATAGCTCTTTTGAGAAAGATGAGGTGTTGAAAGAAAAAGGTTTGATAGATTTGTATCGAAAAATTCGAGCTAACAAAGATATAAGTTATGATGTTGATAAGGAGTTGCAATTCGTAAAAGAAAATTTTGATCATCAATTCAATGATTTTAAGGAATATATGTGGCATGATATACACCATTATGAAATCAGCGAACAAATAAAATGGCTCAAGGAACAAAGTAATTTTTTCAAAGTTTATGATGAAAAAAAATTTCAAGAATTTAAACTTGTAATTGAAGATTTGCGAGATGAGCAAAAAATTGCGGAAGAAATTAGGAAATTTTTTTCTAGTAAAATAAAGCGTGACTATAATTGTGTTATAGATATTTCTCTCTGTGGACCTGAAGTACAGTCGGTATGGCATATACTGGCAAGCAATAATTTGTTGCCTCCAAAAACTATATTCATAAAAACATACGACAAAAAAGAGAGAATAGATAAGCATTTTAAGCCTTTTACAATCAAAACAGTAAGTACAAAACTTATTGACGACATCAGTTCAAGATTGAAATTATACCCTCACACAAAATCTAAAAAGCGCGAATTGGTAAACAAAAAAATCGAAAAGTTTCTGGTGTCGGGCTTTTCTGTCTTGCTATTGGGAGAAAGGGGAACTGGAAAGTCTTATACAATCAGGGAACTGGTGAAGAATAAATCTGTTCCGTTGTCGGGGAAACTTGTTGAGGCTAATTGTGCATCGTTTACCAATAGTGATATAGCAGAATCAGAGTTGTTTGGCTATGTAAAGGGGGCTTTTACTGGTGCTGATAAAGATGGCAAAGTTGGACTTATTGAAGAGGCGTCAGACGGCATATTGTTTTTAGATGAGTTTCATCATCTGGACAAATTGGTGCAAGCAAAGTTGATGAAAGCATTTCAAACCGATGAGGAAAATAAATTTCACATCAGGCGTGTGGGTGGCATCAAAGAAGATCCAGTTGAAAATGTAAAATTGGTTTTCGCCACCAACCGAACCATAGGCGAACTCCATGAAATACTTTTGCCCGACTTTTACGACCGCATTGTGCAGTATGTGGTCGAGATACCATCTGTTAGAGAAACATTAGAGGATTTGGAGGGGGATTGGAAAGAAATCTTCGAGCAACTTTATCCGGACGCAGGTATAAAAGCTCCTACAGACAGCCAAATCATGAATTGGCTAAAGTCTTTGGCGTTGAAGGGAAATTTGAAGGGAAATTTCCGTGATTTGGAAAACATAGCCAAAGATTACAAAATTTTCGGTGAGTTTGAACCTGACGTGCAGAAAGAAATTTGTAGAGAAATGAAAATTCCGGTTTCCCCCTTTGAGTATGCAAAGAAATGTTTTGAACTTTATCACTCTAATCCAGCTGTTGGCAATACAATAATAACTGAGATTCCAGAAGAAATGACTGATGCTAAGTCAATCGAAAATGCCTTTCATCAAGAGCTTCGCAAATGGGCCGAAAAAAAATATGGTTCTCGCAAGGAGGCAGCACGGAAACTCGGTGTCAGTGAGAAGACTCTTGACAATTGGAAAAAGGCGTGAGATAGATAAGTATTATTGGTGTTAGTTGCAATGTGTCGTTTATGTAAGCAAGAAAGTCCTAATTTATGACGATTTTTCTTGTTTCTACACCATTGCTGGTGGTCAACCTAAGTATGTATGTTCCTGCATTGTAACCCGATAAGTCAATCGAAGATTCTGTTTCGCTGATGTTCTGTTGTAGGAGCATTCTTCCTGACAAGTCGAAGACTTGCAGTTCTTGCAGCTGTTGCGATTCTGCGCGAACATACACCATGCCGTTGGACGGATTTGGGAAAACCATGACATTTCCCGGATTGTGTTCCTCGATAGCTGTGGGCAGTTCGGGTCCGCGGATGCCAATAATGATTGCATGGTTGCTGTTGAATCCGTACGAACTGCAGTTTGTTATTAGGAAATATCCGTTTTGCTGTCCGCCCCAGCCCCAGTTGAAGTGGAAATAGTCGTCGTCGCGGTAGCCATCGCATGTCCAGACGTGTCCGCCATAGTTTCCGCTTCCGCCGTACATAAATGGAGCACCTTCGTCGAGTTCGCCTTTCAGGTAGTTGAGCCATGTAGTCGAAGATGTGCTTCCGCGTTCAATGTACTGTACGGTAGCAGGATAACGAAAATAGTTTGATAGTGCGGATACAATCTTGTTTGAATTGCATACGCTTGCTGATGGACCATAGTTCATATTGACGGCAACACCGCAGTGATACAGCAAAGTGGCGACAGCTTCTACGCAACTGTCGGGATGATTAGATGCGGTGAGTTGGTTGGGCATACTTTCGTAATGGTAGGTTGTTGCAGCGAAGTTGGCGGAAAGAGAACCGTAATTGTTGCTAGTATACGAGTGGCTTCCGCGTCCGGTGGTTGGATATTGCCAGTAGCGCATTACCTGACCCATGACAAGCGCGCCACATCCTACAGCCGCATGACCGCCATAAGCAGCGTTTCCGCTTGCATCGTCGGGACAGAGATCGTTGTAGTATTTTGTCTGGTTCCATTTGTTATTACCTAGCAGCGGACCCACTATCACATTGCCAGCTTTTGGCACCAGTGAGGTGTCCGAAAGCAATTGATTCCACTGTTGTTGCGCGGTTTCGTCGCTGTATTGCTGGTTATCAATTGTATATTGAATTTCTTCTGCATAACCATCCAAGAAAAAGCGAATATTGGCTGGCATGTTTTCGGCAACAAATGCACCTTCGTCCGAGAATGCCAGAATTGGTTTAACTCTGTCGTCGCCAGCTACGATGACAAAGCCTTTTGTGTTGAAATTTACGACATAGAAACTGGGAACTGAACCATTTTCGCCTCTGAGGGTGGGGGCTGTGTATGCTATTGTGGGAATTAGTGATTCTGGTGCAAGGTCGAATTTCATGGCATAAAAGCGCGATGCAACGGTGCGAGCAGTTGTTTCATCTATCGGTTTCGCGTATGCGGAACCCACCAGCAGAATCACCATGGTTAGGAAAATGGAAAATTTCAATTTCATATTTATAAAGTTCATAGGTTCAAAAGTTGTACTGCAAAAATATGCAAAAATTAAAATTAAAAAGCACTTTTTTATCTGCCGGCAATAGAATCATTTAAAAAAACAATATCTTTGCGAAAGTAAACTTTAATTATTTTAACCAAATGAAAAAGACATTATTAATTATTGCAAGTGCTTTATTTTTAACACTTATGGGCGTTTCTTGCTGCGACTGCGACTGTGGTGAAAACAAGGGAAATGGTGATAATTCGAACGCTACAACAGAAACGGTAAATGAAACTAAGGGTACGGATGCTGGTCAAAATGCAGAAGCACCAAAAACTCAATCGCAAGAGAAAAATTTACTTATTAAAAGAGCTGACATCGATAAGGTAAATAAATTCATTGATGAAGGAAAATGTGGCGATGCTGTAGCCATAATAAATAGCTGGACAGATAAAAGACCTGACGATGGCATAAAGCTTTTAAGAGACATCAATATTGGCGGTGCTTGCACCAAGGAAGTTGGTGATGCTATCAATGCACTGAATGCTAGCATAAATAAGTAAAACAATTCATTTTTAGCAGATAAAAAGCCACCGATGAGGTGGCTTTTTTTGTGGAATAGAACAAAAAAAGGTGCCGAATAGGCACCTTATCTGTAATAATTTTTTTTCTAGCAGTTGAGTCGGATTTGCAAACTTTTGCTCGCCCTATTGCTGCAACCTTTAGCTCACTGCCAAAGGCGGTAATCCGACACGATCAAGTATTAGCATTTGTAATGCCGAAGCAATCTTTATAACTCTTTGAACTTTAAACCCTTGAACTTTGAACTTTAAACTTTGAACCTTGAACTTTAAACGTTAAACTTTGAACTTTAAACTTTGAACCTTATATTCCTATTTGCTAATCTTGCATATTGCCCTCACTGGCATGCCGCACTCGCGAGACCATGGGTACACTTCTGCATATTCGTATTCGGGACGCAAAGAGCAATGAAAAGCACAAGTCGGGTCTGTAGAGCTTATATCTGTTGCCAGCGTACTTGTCCAGTAACAACCAAATGCATAATCGGCTAGACCTTCATCAGAATAGTAGCGGACGGCAGGCATGAATATCGAGTTCCCGTTTGTGGCCTTAAATGTAAGTCCTACCACATTGTTTATGGTATCTGTTGTTATTGCGCAATTTTCAATCAATTCATTATAATCTTCTTCCGATGGCGTTTTCCATTGGCCGCCCCAGTTTACTGCTGCGGCATCGTCTTCAGCTATAAGGCTAGTCAGATCGTCGCTAAAACCTTCGTAGCCGTAAGGACCGTATGGGCAGTACTTTGTAAGCTTTTGAAGAGTATCTTCACCTTCTACCACAAGGCGTATATACGGGTAATTTTCGGCGGTATAAGTCTGTTTTGGCGCTGTTTCGGCCCATGCGTAATAGTTTCCGGCAGCTTCGGGGGCATCGGCGCCAATGTTGCAGGTTGCCCACATGTTTCCGCTTGGCAATCCAAGGTCGATGTATTCGTGACCGTTGTGCATGGTTACGGGGCGTTCTTCGTTCCACTGTGCGTAGAGAGTCATGTTGGCAACCACCTTTGTCTTCTGCTGGTCGGCGTAGGCTGTACCAGTGCCGTCGCGCATTGTGTTCCATCCTGCGAACGAATAGCCTTCGCGTGTGAACTTGTTGGCGCTAAGCGCTTTTTCGTAGTCTTCGGTGAACAATTGTGTATCCATGGTTCCTTCGCCGCCGTTGGCATCGAAAGTTACAGTATAGGTTGTTACATTTGTATCGCAACCGCTGAATGCTATCATTCCTGCTACAGAAACGATGGCGAATAATAGAAATAATGATCTTTTCATCGTACTTTATTTTTTGTGAGCGACAAAGATACAATAATTTTTTGTTTCTATATGCCAGTGAAAATTTACACCATAAAAAAATGGAATTTGTGCAAATAATGACAATATTGGTTGTCATGCCCGACCATTTTCACGCGATAATACAAATTGACAACGGGCGTGTTGTTGGAATATCCGTAGGGGGCGGTTTGAAACCGTCCCCTACGGATACGCAACCGCCCGAACCGGGCATGCAACCCACGAAACATGGAAATTTGTGCAATTGCCAACTGCACAAATAGAATTTTGAAATCACAATTTGTGATTTCAAGTCAATGCGTAATATCATCCCGATATGGAATTTGGGTTGATGTATTGGAACCTTATAAAATATCTTTTAATAAAATATGTAATTTTTATTAAGTGGTGCTTAATAAAATTAGGAAATATTTATTCTAGACCATCATTCTTCAAGTAGCCATTTCCAGCATGGAACAACATCAATCTCGCCTTTTGAATCTACAATGGTTTCTTCCGAATCGTACGTGATTATAGTTCTTCGACGGCATGGCAGAACTTTTGAGATCTTTTCCAAGGCTGTTGTTTCGCGTTTGCGGGTGTCGATGTCCGAAAGTGAGTACGAAACCTGTATTGCCCATTCCTTCTCGGGAACATAAAAATCAACCTCTACGCCAGAATTGTAGAAATATACGGTATCGTGTTCCGATTCGTGTCCAAAACGTCTGAATAACTCCAAGGCCACCTGATTTTCAAGCAACGATGGTTCTCCGTTTAGCAAAAAGAGATTCAGGAAACCGTTGTCGATGAAGTAATACTTGCAGGCACTTTCCTTTTCCGACAGCGAGCCTGTAATATTCCTCAGCCTAAGCAATAACCAGGCATCTTCGGCATAAGACACATAGCTTTGTACTGTAGGAACCGAAATTTTTCCGTTGAACGACGACAATATATGGCTCAAGCGATTATACGACAAGGGCTGTCCCACGCTTTCCGCTATTTTTTTCACCAGCAGTCGCAGAGCATTCATATTGTTGATGCCGTTGCGTGTGGCAATGTCGTTCAGGTATATCTTCTGGTAAGTGCTACTTAGGTATTCGCGCTTTACATTCATATTGATGGTTTCGGGCATACCGCCATTGGTAAGATATTCGTTGTAATGGCGGAAGAATGATGCGCGTGAGTCGGTGTCGAGAAGATTGATATTGCCGTATGGAATGTTCAAAGCGTCAAGATATTCCTTGAAACTGAAAGGATATATGTCCTTCTGGAGAAATCTGCCGCCGAGCGTGGTCATTATTTCCTTGCTTAGCATTTTGGCGTTGCTTCCTGTTAGGCATATATGGTATTTGCTGTCGGCCATACGGCGGGCGAACTTTTCCCATCCTTCGATATTCTGCATTTCGTCAAGGAAAATATGTGGACGGCGGGCATAAAGTTCCTGATGGCACTCGAGCAGCAAGTTGAAGTCGGCCATAGTGAAGCTGTCGATTCGCTCATCCTCAAAATTCATATAAAGAATATCGTTCATATCATATCCTTCCGAGAGCAATTTCCTTATCAACGCATACTGCATATACGATTTTCCTGCCCGACGGACGCCAGTAAATATATAGTTTCTGTCAGTCTCGACATTATATTCTCTTGGAATAACATCAAGTCTGCCAATTAGTTTAGCATTGTCTGCCAGTACCTGTCTCAAAACATTCTTATCCATCTTCCCTGTATTATACGTCAATAATTTAAATTTTTCAATTTATAAAATATTGCAAATTTATTAAATACTGTTTAATAAATTCCGTGCAAATATATGCAATGTTACTGATATGACAAAATTATAAAGTGATATTTTATAAAAAATATAATTTTTATAAAGTAGAATTTAATAAAATAAGAATCGCGGCAATATCATCTCGATATGGAATTTTTGGGGTGATGTATTGAGAAGATTCCAGCAGTTTGTCCTGTAATTCTTTCTTCTCCATTGGCGGTAAAATTTTACACCGACATTTACAGGGACATTACTACTGCGTTATTTGTTGCTTTGTTCAATGATTTCCCAATGACCGTTCTTCTTTGCGCCAGTACGTTTAATAAGACCTTTTATTTGTAGAGATTTTAGTCCTCTTGCGATGGTACTATCGGATAGTTTTGTTTTTTCTATTAATTCTTCCCTTGTAATGTTAGAATTTTGTCTTATCTGTTTTAAGATTTGCAATTCAGTGGCAGATATTTTTATTGTGTCATTTATTGTGTCATTTATTGTGTCATTTAGAGGCTCATTTCCGTTTATTGTATCATTTACAGGGACATCTGTTGCAATCTTCCCTTTGTTCCGTTCTGCTTCCAGGTATTCTTGGCTTGGGAGACATTCAACTGCCAGTCCGCCACAATTTTCCTCTGGCATAGGAAGTACTGCGTTTCTGGACTCACAGATTTCGGTTATGTTTTTGTAGCCTCTTCCCCAGCTTTCGACATATCCTGCCTTGAAGAATACATTGGCAATGTTGGGATTCCTCGGTTCGGATGAGTGCGGCTCGAAAAGTTTCTCAGCAGGAACATCAGCCGGCATCTTACCTATGTTCCAGATTCGGATTTTATGTTCGTAAATCCTTATTTGGATAGGAGTGGGACACATATAGTCGCGATGGATTACCGCGTTTAAAAGCAACTCTCGGAATGCCTCTTTCGGGAAGAAAAATGTTTCCTTGCGATGAATACCTTCGTAACTGATGAGAGCCTTCATGTATTTGGTAAAAATCAAGTCCATAGCTTTCTCAACCTGCATAATAAGCGAACCATGAATCTCGTCTTGGTACAGAATGTCGGCATCGTTGTCGGCAAAAAAGCCGATTTTTATGTATGCATTGGTTACATATTTTTCGGGGTCGGGATGAAAGCACATTACGGCTGCCTTGGTGAGATAGTCGTTTTCAAAGAGTCGCAGATTCCTGATTAGCAATTCGTTTGGAACATCTACCGATGCTTTGTCAAGTCGGTTGTGGTCGAGAGCCATGCGCTTGAAGATTTTTATGGAATCGTTGTCCAAATCCTCGACTTTTGCTCCGGGAACAGGAACACTGTCCCAAGTACGACCTTGAACCGCAAGTATCATTTTGTCGAGTTCGTAGCCGGTGACTTCCATAGTGGTAGAGCCTGAACGCTTGTAATATCTTCCGTGATAACTTACGGGGAACGGATATTTCTCGACAATGATTTGAAAATATTCCTTTCCGTCCTTTTCCAGCAGATTTACTTCACAGATTAAACCCATTGTGTGGAGTATCTTGTTAGGAATTGTTTCCGACAGTTGATGGCTGTTCTCCACACCGCAAATTTCACCTTTATCGTTTATGCCTATGTAAAGTGTACCACCATCAGTGTTAGCGAAGGCACATATCCACTTTAGATACTCGTCCTTCCAAACCTTCTTGTATTCAATATTTTGTGATTCTGCCATAAGTGAACCTGCTATATTGTTATTTCCAATTTGGGACAAAGATACAATAATTTTTCTGGTTTTTATGGCTGGGATGAGTGGGATTTATATGGTGATTTACAAAATATCGTCACCATAGGGCACTGCTTGTATTGTGTTTGTCGGGAGAATTATTTGCATATTACAAATCCGGCACAATAGTGAGGAGAACATTATAATGAGTGTATATCTATTTCCTTTTCTTCCAATTCAAACGAACCATTTGTCTTTTGATGCATTTGTGAAAACTTAACAAACTTGAATCCATTCTTCTTGCATAGTTTTATATATTTTCTAATTGTATTTTTCTTTGCCTTACAACCAAAAATTATCTTTTTTAGGGCATTGGGGTTAAATTCAAATGCTTGACTTTTATTGTAGTCAATTTCTCTGTGCGTTTTGATAATCCTAACTTCTTCTTCATATTCCCACACTCTTGATTTCGGCTTTATGGTTTTATCAAGCATATCGATGATGTCAGTAAACATATCATATTCTGGCATAGTGTCCACATAATTGACTGGTAATGCTAAACTAAAAAACGACGGGTCTTCTAATGTGTCAAATTGAAGGCAAAAACCTTTGTGATACTGTGCATAGTGGGACCACATTAAAATATTTTGACAATTTTTGCTAAAGCTACATATTCCTATTCGATTAAAAACCTCGTCAATGTTTCGTTTATGCATTTCTTTCGTGTACACGGGAATACCATTTTTGTAGATATATTTTAATGTATCAGACATAGGAACATTTTCTGCTAGGTCATACAATCCTTTTTGGTTTATGTATTGAATATTTGCCCAGCAATCAAAAGGGTCGTTAAATTGTTTTGGATGAGCGAACCATAATGTGTGCTCTGTGAAAATTTTCTCGCTGTTTTCATCATCAGCTCTATATTTATATAGTAGCCGATTTATGATTCCATCGGAAATCATTTGTTCCAAAGTCCGTTTCTTTTCTGCATCTATATCTTTGTGTATTTCTTTTTTCATTTTTCACAGATTAGCAGTTGTCAATCGCTCTTTTTTACAAATTTGATTATTATATATATGGCAATTATTAGAACTGCAACCTTGCCAATTGTTGCCCACATTTCTGTATTTTCCTTATCACGGACGGCTATTGCGGTTTCTCTTTTCCTTTGAAGATAATTTTTTCTAAAAAGTTTATATGCATTATTTAATAACGATGATATAATGGTTTCTTTTTTATGAAAGTCTTCTTCCGTACCTGTTAATTCAACATATTGTGTAATGTTGGGAATTACGCTTCCGACATTTGTCCCTTTTTGTACAAACGCAACTACTGGTTTTTCGGTTAATAATGCCATTCCTGTTTCTACATGTATCATTTCCGACATGCCGTTAGTTTCATTGTTGTTATGTATATCCTTTAGAATGTATCTTGGTGTAGCACAGATAACAATAATATCGGCATCTTTTATATTTTTCTTCATCGATTCTATTGTATTCTCAGGTGCTGCATATTTTTTCCCAACAGTACCGTCTGGTTTTATGTGAAAAGCTTCTAATATGCTATACACAAAATTGACAAATGGTTCGTCTTCTGGTCTTAAACTACAACTTACAAATGCTCTGGCGTAATATTCGTGTTTTTGTACAATTTCTTCCATTTTGTTTTATTTTTTCCCTATTTCACTTCCACCTGCCCGTTCATCAGCAGAGGCAACAACCTGTCGCGGAGGGCGGTAAGACGAGAGATTTCTTTGTTGTTCTTTTCTATTCTTTTGATATGTGGTTCAATGAAAGCAACAAATTTTCGCATTATGGATTCGTTAGGGATCAAAACTTGAAGTTTCTTGATAGACCTAACATTGAAACTCATGAAAAACGAGCCTTTGTCTAGATTATTCAAAATCTGCTCCTGCATATATAAACTCTTGAAGAAGCATCTGAGATACCATGGGCTTATGTTTTTGGGACGGACTGCTGTAATATTTCTTCCAATTGCACATGAAATGCCTTCGGAAACCATTCCCATATCTCCAGCGCGTCCTGCGTTTGTAAATAAGAAATCGTTTTCTTTTACACAAATACGGCTAGTCCATTCTTTAAAATCTTTTCGAGAGATATAGTATTTGTTAGAAAGATCTATATAGCCTTCCTTTGTTATATTCTCTAAAGATAAAAGATAAGAGTTTTCATCCTCATAGCAATAATCAGGTTTTTTACTATGAAGACAATCAATAATTTGACAAAGTTTATTGATGTCCAAAACTTCCCATCCTTCCGGCACTTCTCGTTTCAGCACCTCGTTCCACACCATTTTGCCACCGTTACTCTTGTATGGCTTGCCATTTTTATCTGGAAAATTAAACTGCACAAACCAATAGTCGTATAGGCGCTTGGCAATTTGCTCGAGTTTGGCATTTATACGGCGGTTAAGGGCGATTTTGCGGTCAAGAGAAGATAGGACTGATGCAATTTTGCGTTGATGTTCTATAGAAGGTGCGTAAAACTCATATTCTGCGGCTTGTTTTGGGGCAAAGTTTTTTATTGTTGAACCAGATGCAACTTTCAGCATATATTGTTTAAAATTCTCAGTGCATAGAATGTAATGAACATAATGCTTGTCATATTCTTGCTTTACATTTAGGTAACATGCACTTTTGCCTAATGCTATTTTTTCATCTTTATAATATGCTAATTTACCCAAAGTTCCATTTATTGATAATAAAATGGTTTGCGTTGAAAGGGGGCGCTTTATTTTTTCGTATTCGTTTTTTGTGATTCTTTGTGTTTCTGGTGTTATGATAATCTCTCCATTATTCAAATTATTTCCATTAACGAAATAATATTCACCATTATTTGAATATGTAGGAGTTCCATGTATTCCATCTCCATAAGAATCCAAAAAATCGCTCAACTTATATTTCTTCAGTTCCATAGTTTACAAATCTCAGTCCCGCTAGTTGTTTCATAATATCGTCTTCGAGTCCGTGGCTTTCTGCAAACATTTCTGCAAGTTCCTCGCTGTCGGCTTTCATCTGTGCGTTGAACTCGTCTTCGCTGATGTCAACATATTCAATCCTGATATCGAAATACTGACCTGCAGAAAGGCTGTAGCCTTTGGCTTTTATTTCGTCGTATGTAACGGCAACAGAGAAATCCTCGATAGATTCTTTGTTTATAAAAGTATTTACAATTTTATCTACTTCTTCGTCCAGCAGTTTCCGTTTCTGGTTGTTACCTTCTTTATATTCCACGCCAAGTTTGCTTGCATCTATTAGGATAACCTTGTCGGCTTTTGCCGATTTGTCGAAGAAAATAACCGATACGTTTGTTCCTGTTGTTGCAAATACATTACTGGGCATCGAAACGCATCCATATACCCAATGTTCATCGACAATCCGCTGGAGAATCTTTTTTTCAACTCCGCTTTTGGCGGTTATGAATCCAGTAGGAATTACAATTGCAGCCTTGCCGTTTGGTTTCAGGCAGTTGAGCGCATGTTGCAGGAAGCAGGTGTATATAGCCATCTTGGGCTTGTTGGGGTCGACAGTTTTTACTGCGTTTGGAACTCCAGCCCAAAAGCGTATTGAGTCGGCGGCAAGAGTGTCGCGGAATTCGGGAAAATCAAGTTTAAAGGGGGGATTTGAAACTATAAAGTCGAATTTCTTTAACACGCCATTTGCTTCTTTGTGCGATGGTTCTGTAAGAGTGTTGCCTTGCACAACATTGGGAAGCGATGCTGACAAGTTGTTGAGTATTAGGTTCAGGCGAAGCATATCGCTAGACTTTTCCGACATATCCTGGCTAAAGATTGAACAGCGGTTTTCGCCAATCTGGTGAGCTAAAGCCATAAGCAGTGTTCCCGTTCCGGCTGCGGGGTCGTAGCAGGTAATGCTGCGTAGGTCGGTGGCTTTGCCAACCAGCAGGCGAGCCATTACTTGTGCAATGGCACGAGGAGTATAATATTCGGCGTATTTGCCGCCTCCTGCATTGTTGAATCCCTTTAGCAAATGCTCAAAAATTCGTGAGAAGAAGTCGTATTTCTCAGAAAATACATCTTCAAAATTGAACGATGCCACATTTCGCATAAGCGATTTCGCAAATTCATCACGTTTCTGGGTATCTCGCAGTTCTGTTGTAACTGGACTAAAAATATTTACTTTATGTTTTCCAGATGTCGTTACAGAAAAATGATCGGCATTCAGATTTGAAATGTCAACTAATGTAGCATCGAGCAGAGTGGAAAAGTCACCAGATGTTGACGAATTATATAGATGCGATAAAGTATGTTCGGGCTTGAGCCTTGGGACTGCTGCAGGCAGATAACTAAACAGGTCTTCAACTTCATCTTCTGTAAACTTGTCGTATTCTGCATCCCATTTGTCCGCTTGGGCAAGCCGTGGTCCATATACTTTGTCTTTCTTGGCTTCGTATCCGAATTTGTCGTTGAAAAACTTGTATAGGAACAGTTCGATAACAATCTTGTATTCGCTGCCAGTTCCTGCCAGACCAAATGCGCTAGTTGTACTCTTCAGCGAGTCAATAAGGGCGATGGTCGCCTTGCTTATATCTTCATTACTCATATTGTATTCTATTAGTATGCGTAGTTGTATTGTTGTAGATATTCGGTTGTTATTAAGTTGTTGATGAATTTACGGTCTTCCATGTCTTTCTTGATATCTTGGCTTGATATGTGCATGTCTCTCAGTTCCTGTCCGACAATGGATAGAATGTCTTGCTTGAACGCTTCTTCGTTGTTCAGAATATTTATATTAAGGAATAGCATGTCGTCAATGGATGCTTTCATGTTTGACAGATTTTCGGCAATTTCGTATTCTTGTGCTGAAATTATTGGTCTTTCGCGGTGCTGGTTGGCTTCTTCGATACGTTTGTGAATGCGGACAAAGCGTTCGTCACCATTATATTTCTTTTTCAGTATGTTGTTGCGGCGATTTATTTCGCGTATTTTCTTCATAACTTCGTCCATATATTTTATGCTTGCCTTTGCATCGGCTGTATCTTGTGGGACAAATCCTTTCTTGCGGAAATATTCACGGAATTCATCTGCCAGGAGTACATATTTTTCTTCTTTCTGGTCGAAATTGGCTTCAAATTCAGCCTGAACACGTTCGCAGCGTTCCTTGATGTCGTTGATTATTATACGCAGTTCTTCTGGAATACCTTTCTTGAACTCAAATTCAAGTTCGGAAAGAGCTACGTTGATAATACCGGAAACATCGGCTTTGTGTTCTGTATTTTCAAGCAGGTTGATGCGTTCAATACGGTGGGTTACCTCTGTAATCAATGTCGGTATAGTACCAAGTGGAAGTTTACTTATTATCTCCTTTGTTTCTTCATCGCCGAAGGAACGTACTTGATTGATAATAGCTTTGGCTTCAATAAGAGTGTTGCGAAGTTCGTACAAGCTATCTTTGGATTCCACATCGTCAAGTTCCTTTCTGAATTCTTCCTTGTTGTCGGTCGTGAAGTTGAACAATACGCATTTTACCTGTTGGATTTTCTCTGCCACTTCCTCTTTATCAACCAAAACTGATTGTCCGATTTCTTCTGCATGGGGAGTGCTTTCGTCTGCGGTACGATTCAATTCGCGTAAGTACCTGTCGTTAGTGGCTTCGAAGTTTTCTTTAATATTTACGAAGTCAACGACATATCCGTATTTGAAATCTTTGTATGGTCGGTTTACACGGGTAAGGGCCTGTAGCAAATCGTGTCCATCAAGTGAACGGCCTAGATATAGCTTTTTTAGTCTGGGTGCGTCAAAGCCAGTAAGCAGCATTTTGTTAACAATAAGTACATCTACATTCAAAAGTTTCTTGAAGCCTTTGATGTAGTCCTTTCGTTCTTCCTTGTCTCCTTCATCGTGAAGTATAAGTGACGCGGTTAAAGGCTTGTATCCGTATGAAATGGACATCGGCTCCGCTGCGTGTAATAACTGATTTTCTTGATACAATAGGATTTTTTGTGCATTTTTGAAGCGTTCCAGCCATAAATTATATAATTTGCGTGCTTGCGAATTGGTCTTGCACACAATCATTGCACCGACTGAATCATCGTCTTGTTCTTTTCGGAAACGGCGGAAGTCTTCAATGATGTAGTCAAGTAGCGCGTTTAGGTAGCTTTCGTGTTCAATAATCTTGTTCCTGTCTATGTCGCTTTTCTTGACTTGTATGTTTCCTGCGAGTTCGTCTAAGATGTTTTCTATTCTTTCTTTGTATATGGTTTCGATAGGTTCTCGCATAAGTTTGCGAGTATAACCATCGGCAATAGACTTGTCATAGTAGTATGTGTGTATGTAGTCGCCAAATACGCGCCACGATTCTTTTTCCTCTTTTAATAGTGGTGTTCCTGTCAGTGCAATCTTTACGGCATCTCTGTCCGCATCCAATAAGTTGGCTAAGAAACTGCCTTGTGGTTTATATCCGCGATGTGCTTCATCGATAAAGAAAATTCTTTGTAGCTTAGTGTTATATTTATTGTCTATTTCAACTTTTTTCGAGTCTTCCTTGAATTTTTGAATATTTACGACCATTATTTCAAGTTTGCCATCGCTATTTTCTGTAATTGCATTACTGCCGATGTCGGTCATCAGCTCCTCGCGACTTATGGCATTGCGAACAACAAGACCTCTTGCTACAAATTCGTCTGTTGCCTGTTCCATTAGGTCAATACGGTCAACGATAAAATAAAATTTGGCTACGGTATTGTGTTTTGCAAAATAATCGGTCAAACTTTTCACAGAATAGTAAGCTAATGCGGTCTTTCCACTTCCTTGGGTGTGCCAGATTATACCGCTTTTTTTTCCTTTGTCTAATGTTTTTCTGATTGCCAAGGAAGCAAATAACTGCTGATACCGCATGATATGTTTTTGCAATTCGGTTCCTTGTGTGCCGTCTTCAAGGTCAATCTTCTGTTCAACGTATGCAATGCCATATCTGAGCAGATATAGAAAACGCTCTTTGCATAGCATTGATGTTAGAATACGATTTGTTGGAGTATCGACATTCTTATTTGTGTGATATTCTTTTTCGTTTTTAATAACAATGCAGTTGTTTGTTTTGAGAACAACATTCTCTTCTTCCTCTGTTATGTCTTTGTATGGGAAATTACTTACAAAATTCTTGTTTTCTTCCCTAAAAACATTGAAGAATGCTTTCTTTGGGGCTGTACAGCAATAATAAGCACCTTGAATAGGAACACGATTGTCGTTGTCATATTCTTGGTTGTTGGAAAAAATCATCAATTGCGTTATGTTGAAGAACCGCCTGAAGCATTTTCTGCTCATGCGCTTGTCGATCCTGTCTCTTTCGGCAAGGATACCTTCATGATTATTAGGTTTCTTTACTTCAATAAATGCAAGTGGCAATCCGTTTACAAAGCAAGTGATATCTGGTCTGAAATTGTCGCCCGTGTCTTTGTTTTCGCAAGGAAATTCAGAAGTGACATGCCATTCGTTATTGTCTGGATTGTCAAA
Source organism: Bacteroidales bacterium (assembly GCA_045112395.1). GTDB lineage: Bacteria > Bacteroidota > Bacteroidia > Bacteroidales > ML635J-15 > Bact-19. The sequence goes on along the minus strand of JBGUHW010000013.1, from coordinate 20,791 downwards.
ATCGATTAGTTTTATTCCGCTCTTTGCCGACAATAGTTGATAAAATTCACGACCTAAATCGTCGTTGTTTAGAATCCTTATAAGTTTGTCAAGCAATGATTTTATTTCCTCGGCAGACATATCTGGATTCAATTTCTTGACATTATGAGTAAAAATTGTGGTTAGTATGTTTGTTTTTGTGTCATATCTCCCTATTTTGGGCAGATATGTGTATCCTAACCGAATGAGATGCAAGATAGCGGGTATCTGTACTCGTGTTGCTTCTGAATATGGTTTTGACATAAGTGTATAATATCCCAATTTACAAAAAGCAAATATACAAAATATAAAACGAATACTAATAGTTGTAGTGTAAAAAATAATGGCTATTTCTCTGTGTTTTCTCCGTACCAAGTCCGTACCAACTCCGTATCAGGTTCGTATCAACTCCCTACCAGGTTGCTCCACTCTTGCTCCCTGGTTGCTCCAGACAAGAATGAACGAAATGCAACAAAAAAAGTGCAACCGGTTGGGATCGCACTTTTAGGAGTCAATTCTAGTTCTATATATCTTATAGATATATCCATTTATCAACTTGTTCTTTCCCGTATATATTTACCCATTCTTCTTTGTGCTTTTGTATGTAACTGCCTAAACCAGATAAACTTTTAATTAAGTTTGTAATAGTTGATTCACTTATATTGAATGCGCTTTCTTTTTGTATGTTATGATTACCATCACTTGTTACAATACCTGTATATATAGGGAAGTCGTCACTTTTTTTATTATTATTTTCCCAATGCATTGCACGTCTGTTTTCGGAAAATTCGTAATAATTTAATTTAAATAAAGTTTTAGGCATTATATGATCAATATTCCAACCATATTCAGTTTGTTCTCCGTATTGGTGATATTTAATCCATGCACCACATGGGTCTTTGCGCCATACGTTAGGGTCGTTTTTTTCGTCTGTTGTCGCTTTTTCCCAAGCCTCGTCTATTTGTTTTCTGCTATAATCCATAATCTATATACAAAAAAGTAAGAGTTTCAACGAAACTCTTACTAATTATTAATCAAAAGTTACTTTACTTCCTCGAAGTCCACATCTGTAACTTCATCCGAGTTGTTGCCTGAGCTTCCCGATTGCTGCTGCTGTCCGCCCATGTTGGGGTTAGCCTGCTGCTGACCTGCGCCGGCACCTGCGTTCTTGTACATGTCCTCGGAGGCTGCGTGGAATGCGTTGTTCAATGCTTCCATTGCCTTGTCGATTGCAGCCACATCCTGGTTCTTGTGAGCTTCCTTCAGGTTGTTCAATGCGCTTTCGATAGGAGCCTTCTTGTCGGCTGGAATCTTGTCGCCCAATTCCTTGAGCTGCTTTTCGGTCTGGAATATCATCGAGTCGGCCTGGTTGATCTTGTCGATTCTTTCCTTTGCAGCCTTGTCGGCGTTGGCATTGGCTTCGGCTTCGGCCTTCATACGCTTGATTTCGTCGTCAGAAAGTCCCGATGAAGCTTCGATACGGATGCTCTGTTCCTTGCCTGTGCCCTTGTCCTTTGCCGAAACCTTCAAGATGCCGTTTGCATCGATGTCGAAGGTAACTTCAATCTGCGGAACGCCACGCGGTGCTGCTGGAATGCCGTCGAGGTGGAAACGACCGATGGTCTTGTTGTCGCTTGCCATCGAACGCTCGCCCTGCAATACGTGGATTTCAACGGATGGCTGGTTGTCGGCTGCGGTCGAGAACACTTCCTGCTTCTTGCAAGGTATTGTGGTGTTCGATTCGATGAGCTTTGTCATTACGCCGCCCAAAGTCTCGATACCGAGTGACAACGGGGTAACATCAAGAAGCAATACATCGGTAACGTCGCCAGTGAGGACACCGCCCTGGATTGCTGCACCAACAGCTACAACTTCGTCGGGGTTAACGCCCTTCGACGGGGTCTTGCCGAAGAACTGTTTTACCTTTTCCTGAACTGCCGGGATACGGGTTGAACCGCCGACCAACAGAACTTCGTCGATATCGGATGCCGAGAAACCTGAATCCTTCAATGCCTGCTGGCAAGGAGCGATGGTAGCGTTGATAAGACGGTCGGCCAACTGCTCGAACTGCGAACGGGTCAAGGTCTTTACCAAATGCTTTGGAACACCGTCAACCGGCATAATGTACGGCAGGTTGATTTCCGAAGATGTCGATGACGACAATTCGATCTTTGCCTTTTCTGCAGCCTCTTTCAGACGCTGGAGTGCGATAGAGTCCTTGCGGAGGTCAACGCCGTTTTCCTTCTGGAATTCATCGGCAAGCCATTCGATGATAACATGGTCGAAATCATCACCGCCGAGGTGGGTATCGCCGTTGGTCGACTTAACTTCGAAAACGCCGTCGCCAAGTTCAAGGATTGAAATATCGAATGTACCGCCACCGAGGTCGAATACAGCAACCTTCATATCCTTGTTCTTCTTGTCGAGGCCGTATGCCAAAGCTGCTGCGGTAGGCTCGTTGATGATACGCTTTACCTTCAAGCCTGCGATTTCGCCAGCTTCCTTGGTTGCCTGACGCTGCGAGTCGCTGAAGTATGCAGGAACGGTGATTACTGCTTCGTTGACATCTTCGCCAAGGTATTCCTCAGCGGTCTTCTTCATCTTCTGAAGAATGATTGCCGAAATTTCCTGCGGAGTGTAGTTGCGGTCGCCAATCTTAACACGCGGAGTGTTGTTGTCGCCACGTACAACTTCGTAAGGTACACGCTCGATTTCCTTTGTTACGTTGTCGTATCTTTCGCCCATGAAACGCTTGATTGAGAAAACAGTGTTCAACGGGTTTGTGATTGCCTGACGCTTTGCAGGATCGCCGACCTTACGTTCGCCGTCCTTCAAGAAACCTACTATTGAAGGGGTGGTCCTATGACCTTCGCTGTTGGTGATAACAACAGGTTCGCCGCCTTCCATAACTGCCACACATGAATTGGTGGTACCTAAGTCTATTCCTATAATCTTACTCATAATTTTATGTTTTTTTTTGTTTTACAATTTTGAAAAATTCACGACCGAGATATGGCAATCTGTGTGCCAGCGGAATGGAAAAATGTTGAAAAAAACGGCTATTTTTGTTTTTAATATGCTGAATATTAGTATGTTGCGTAATGAGTGGAATTTTTTATGGCAAAATTCTTCATGTCATACCAAAAGTTTTGGGGTGTTGTTTTGTCACAAAAAAGTTTGATTTTCTGGATTTTGGTGTCAGAGTGGGTGACAAAATGGCAGAAGGTGTTTTGGGGCTTGAAGGCTCATAGGCTAACAAGCTTGAAGGTTTGCCCCCATATGCCTTAAGGTCTTTAAAGGCCTTAATGGCCTTAAAGATGGGGGCGAGACTGTCCGCCTGTTAGCCTTATAGCCTGTTAGCCTTTTTCCCCAGCAGCATTATTCCCGTAAACAGACAGAAGAATATTATTCCATTTATAATGCAGAACATATCCTCGATGCAGAAGAAACAGAGGGTTATTATGCACCACCATATCATTGCGCTGTTGCGCGACTTGATGGCCGTGCGGAACATTGCGAAGAATAGCAGTAGGAGAGAGGCTATTCCCATGATTCCGAACGAGGCAAATGTACGCAAAAACTGGTTGTGAGGAGCACAAGTGCCTGCGTAGTTTTCTCCCATGCGCAGTTTCATTTTCTTTTCCATTTCGGCATATACATCGCCTTGACCTGTGCCAATGAGCCAGTTTTCGGAGATGACATCCAATGCGGAAGCCATGCACTTGATGCGGATGGTTGTCGATTCGTTGCGCGTGTATGCTGTTTGCTCATTGTCGTGTTGCGCCTTAAAACTAGCAACCATGCTGTCGATTCTATATTTTACCATAGGTATTGACATGATGGCCGGGGCAATGGCAATTATGCTTGCCGTAACCGCTATCGACAGCCATTTCGGAATGCGTTTCGATAGCAACATTCTGATTATTAGATATACAGTATATATGGAAAGAATCAAAATCGTAATCTTTGACGAAAGCAGGCAGATGAATCCAACATTTGCAATAATGAGAATTATTTCGCTGATAGTTAACAATTTCTGCTGTTTCCAATCTCTATGCATCAGGCTCTCGGCAAGTATTATTATGGCAAACATGGCATAGTATGAATGGTGGTGTGGCGACCTAAGCAGGTATACATAGAAAAACATATCTGCATTTTGTGTTTCTGTGTAGTTGCCGTATGCGTTGATTATGCTAATTATCATTATGGCTAGAATTCCGGCAATGAGCGATATTTTTATAAGGTCAAGTTTCTTTTCGATGCAGTTTTGCCTGAAGGCAGTTGCTATGAACGGGAACGCCAGTAGCGATAGAGCTGTTTCTGTGTTGTGTAACGCTGTTTTCAGGTCTTCGGAGTAAGTAAGACCGATGAGGTATAACGCAAAAGGTATAATCATTGCCCAGAAGCCAAGTGTGCGGGCAGATTCGCATAAAGCCTTGTAGTTTCGTGGCCGTACAAGGAACAAAAGTCCAAGTGCAGCAATTATTGGAGAGGTGTATTCAATGTGCAAGGGGATAAGGAAGGCAACTGCGCAGAGTAGCACAATTTCGAGCATATCAAGGTAATATGTGGACTTCCCTGTTGCCATTTCAGTTTGCAAAGTTATAAAATTCAAGCAGATGAAATGCATTAATAATAAAAAAAACGGGAAACCTAAGTTTCCCGCTATGTTTTTTGCCTGTCAATCTTTTAATAATTGTGCTGGTTTATGTATCTGTTGAGTTCTTCGACAGAAGAATTGAAAGTAAACACTTCGTTTACCTTGAAGTAGTTGCGTCTGTCGTAGCAGTGGTCGTAGGCGTATTTTGCAAATGTGAGCCTGTCGCTGTCGAAAGTAAACAGACGGCAGATTTCCCTAACCTGTTCGGCGCTTATGCAGGTTGCCGAGCATGCTTGCTTTGCAATTGTCATCTTTGTGCTCGAATACGGCGTGTTGTTTATCATCTGCCTCAAGTCGCTGAAATCATGGTCGGACATAATGTAGTGGCAATTTGGATTGTCGCTTTGGAAATATCCGCCATTGTTGTAACCGCCGTATGGTTGCTGATAGTTAGCCATCTGGTTTGTGATGTACCTGTTGAGCTGGTCAACCGATGAGGAATAAGTAAATGCCTGTCCAACAATGTAATATCTGTAGCGGTCGTAGCAGTATTCGAAGGCATATTTTGCAAAGTCGAGTCTGCTACTTTCGTATGCGAATTCCTTGCACAAATCTCTGATTTGGTCGGATGTCATGCAGTTGTAACGACATGCCTGCTTAGCCACTGTCATACGCGAGCTGTCAAAATAGCGAGCTCTTACTTGTGACCTCAGCGAATTGAAGTCGTTGGTGTGCATCGGCATATTGCAACGTGGATTGTCGCTTGGTCCGTAACCGTTGTTGTTCCAGTAGCCACCATTGCCATAACCACCATTTCCATAACCGCCATTACCGTGACCACCATTTCCATGATTGTTGTTTCCATAACCGCCATTTCCATGACCGCCATTTCCATGACCATCGTTACCATGTCCGCCGTTTCCGTGTCCGTTGTTACCGTAGCCGCCATTGTTGTTGCCGTGTCCACCGTTGTTATTTCCGTGTCCACCATTACCACCATGGCCGTTGTCCTTGGTTTCGTTAGAACCATTGCTTCCCTTGACTACTGTGGTGCTATTGTTGTTCGATGAAGAGTGATGACGGTCGGTGGTGCTTACTGTTTTCATTGTGTAGACATTTTCGCGACCTTTGACGAGCTGTACCTTTATTTCCTTGTCGTTGCTACTAACTGACATTGTCCTGCTGAATGTAGGGACACCGCTGCGCTCGAATACCACTCTTACCGATATTGATTTGCCACTTATGTTTTCCGCTTTGACATTAGTAGCGGCAGTTGCGTTTTGTTTTACATTATTAAGGTATAGGGTGAACTTGTCGCCGTTGTCGGTGTAAAAAACAAAATCGTTGTTCTGCGCTATGCCTGCCAATACCAATAGGCAAAGGATTGCTGTTGAAATAAAATTTCTCATTATGTTAATTTTTTATTGACGGCAAAGATAGTCAATTATTATTCAACTTCCAACACAATTCTAAAACCTCTGTCGTTGGCACTGCTTGCTGGCTGTTCATCGTATCTGCACGAAACTCGGCAGTAGCTTGGCGTGTCGTCGTCCCATCCGCCACCACGGAAAACATGAAGCACGCCAGTGTCGGGTCCTTTGGGATTTGTCTGCGGATGCTCGTCGTAGTAGTCGTACCAGTCGCTGCACCATTCCCACACATTGCCGCTCATGTCGTACAAGCCAAGTTCGTTGGGTTTGTACTGTCCGACTTTTTCGGTGCGTTGCGCGGTGCAGTGGGCGACTTCCAGAACCTTGTCGCTTCCTGCGTACTTGAAGCCTTTGCTTAGGTTACCACCACGGGCGGCAAATTCCCATTCGGCTTCGGTGGGCAGACGGTATTTCTTGCCAGTGTAGTACCGAAGCGTGTCGATAAAATCGTTGGCATATTTCCAAGTCATCCCTGTAGCTGGATAATCGCCCCATTTCGATAGGGTTGCAGCGTCGCTTCTTTCCATCACATACGACCATTGCGCCATGGTTACTTCGTATTTGGCAATATAGAAACTGCCTACTGTGACTTCGTGTGCCGGCTTTTCTATTGTCTTGCAACTTTTGCCCTGCTCATCTGTGCATCCCATTGTGAAAGTTCCGCCCTCTACGAATACCATTTCTCCTTCAAACGGGTCATTGAATTCGTCATATTGCGCTGTTGCCTTTAGGCAGAACGCCATTGTCATTAAGCATAAAACTGATGTTGTAAATAAATTTTTCATAGGAAAAGTAGTTTTAGTTATCAGCAACAAAGATACTTTTTCCAATCGATATATATGTTTCTTTTTGTTTAACGAACTGTTATATTTTCGTTAAGCAAGTCCCTGCTTTTATGTTGAGACGCAAAATTTTGAGTCTTTACAAAATCATATTTTTTGCTTCATTAAGGAATTCCTCGTCGATGCCAAAGATTTCGGCTATGGTAAGACCTTCGGTCGGAACTTCCTCTTCGGTGGTGCGTACTAGCGAATAATCCATGTAGCGGTTGATATTTTCAGGTGTTACCTTTGTGCCTTCTGGTACTTGCAGTCCCTTTACTCTCAGGCGGTTGCATTGAGCGGTTATGCCGTTGTAGTGGGTGGTGATGAGGCTGCGTGTTGCATGCCGCGACAGAATTTTTATGAATGCATTTACCAATGCACGGCCTTCGCTGGGGTTGGTGGTGCGGGCAAGCTCATCGACTAGGGCTAGAATTTTTTGTCCCGACTTTACCGCCTTGAGTATCTTGTCGATGTTGAGCATTTCGATTGCAAACGACGACAATCCGTTCACTTCCGACTGGGCATCGCCAATGCTGGTCATAATTTCTTCGACCATAGCAATTTCGGCACTCTCGGCTGGTACGAAGAACCCAAACTGGAACATCATCTGTATGAGCGACATTGTCTTTAGCACTACCGTTTTGCCCGACATATTTGCGCCTGTTATGAGGTTTGGCGTGTCGTCGAAGTGCAGGTCGATGGGCTGGAATTCGCAGCCGCGTTCCTTTAGCGATTCGGCAACAACGGGATTGAATGCGCCTTTTATGGTTGTGTCGTTTGCTGAAATAGTCGGTTTGCACAATTTGAAGTCGCGTGCGAGCAGTGCCTTTGCCAATAACATGTCCAAATAAGCAAGCTGGTCGTAGTTGGCTTGGATGGCTTCGCTGTAGTTGCGCAACTTTTCAGACAGGTGTTCGCGGATGCGGTCTTCGATTTCGATGCACTCAAGGCGTATGCGTTCGGCCTTTTCGTTCTGGTTGGCATTCTTGGCGATGTCGTACTCCTTGCGCAGAGCGGCAAGTTTCTCGTCGTATGCCGAGTAGATATAGAAACTATTAATTCCATTGTGCTCGGGGTCAAGGATTTCGACTGCTGGATTGAGGTCGTGGAACGGCAGTATGTCAATTGGGGTGTCTTTTATCAATTTGCAGATGTCGCGCGAAACCATGCAGAAATTTTTCACTTCGAAAAGTTCTATGTCGTCGAGTGTCTGAGCCGAACGCAGGTTGTGTATGGTCTCGTGTATGTCGTTCTGGCAGTACAGGCGGTGTTGAATTGCGACTATGCTTTTGGCGTTTTCGCGGTCGCTGACGAAGTTTGCGAAAATTTCAAGGGTGTCGAGTTCCATTTTCAGCTCGAAGTCGTTTGTGATGAAACGCTGCGACAGCAGCCGTTTGCGACCTGTTGCCGAGCAAATTTCCATTTTCTCGTATATGAAGCGTAGTCCGCGGTTTTCGTTGATATGATATTTGAAGGTTTGCATACTCTAAATTTGAAGATTTGATAATTTGAAGATTTGGGGCTTGAAGGCTCACAGGCTAACGGGCTAACAGACTGTCTGCCTGCAAGACTGTAAGCCTGTTCGACTTATTCATTGTCTTCTGCGTACCATTCTGCGAAAGATGTTGATGTTTCGTAAAGCCTTAGGCTGAAAAGTTCTATGCCGTAGGGTAGGAGAGGCTTGATAAGTTCAGCGAAGTGAGCAACGATATTCTCGGCAGTAGGTTGAAAATCAACTATATGTATGCGCTTGAAAATTGACTTGTTGCTTTCTGCGAAACTTGTGTTCTCGCTGCGGCTTACGATGAGGCTGTGGTCGAACTTGTCGATGAGGTTCTCCTTGATTTTGTTCTTCAGCACGCCGAAGTCAACCACCATTCCGTATTTTGGCGATGATATGTCGGCTATCGGCTCTCCGATGACGGTAACGTGGAGCTTGTAGGTGTGTCCGTGAATGTTGCTGCACAGTCCGTCGTAGTTGTGGAGTGTGTGAGCGGTGTCGAACTCGAATATTTTTGTTACTCTAATCTTGGGCATAACTATATTGTCTAACGGGCTAACAGTCTAACAGGCTTGCAGTCGGACAATTCGACTGTTTGTCTGGTCTTCTGCAAGACTTTTAGCCTGTTTGCCTTGTTTTTCTTCGTTTGCAAAGGTAATATTTTTTCGGGAAATAAAATTGAATCGGAGAGAATACTAATTTACACCAGGTGTCTAGTTATTGCGGTTCTTACAAGCGATGCCGTATTTCCGCAACCGAGTTTATGCCTAAGGCATTTTGTGTAACTATGTACCGTCTCGAAAGCAAGGCACAACTTGCTGGAAATCTCCTTGATAGTATATCCCTCGACCATTAACCGAAGAATTTCTCGTTCGCGCATTGTAAGAGTAGGCGGAACTTCGGAATCATCTTCAACAAGAGACCTAGCTTCCTTACAAATGAACGAACCCGACTCGGCCACTTTCCTAATTCCTTCAAGCAGTTCGTCCATGCTTGTACTTTTCAAGATATATCCATGAGCACCGCCATGCATAGCACGTTGTATTACCGCCGATTCGGCAAAACTTGTACAAATGATGAAACGCGAAGACGGACTAATCGCCGACAAACGAGGAATCGTATCAATACCATCACCATCGGGCAAAGCGACATCGAGGAGTAGCACTTGTGGCTTGTTAACTTCGACCAAATGTTCGGCTTCGGACAAAGTGCAGGCAATGTCCAAAACTTTTACATCCTCGGTTTCGTCGATCAGCTTCGACAACCCCTCTGCAACAATCCGGTGATCATCAACTATTAAAACGCTTATCATCCTCTGCTAAAATTATTTGTTTTTGAATTCTACATTTATCTCGCTACCTTTTTCTGGTTCGGAATACACGCTAAACGTTCCTCCAATAGCATCGGCTCTGGCCTTTATGTTACGCAATCCCGAACCCTCGCCGTCAAATTCAATATTGCCTCGGCCATCGTCGCTTACGTTGATGATAGTGGTGTCTTCATCAACAAACAACTGAACGCGGATATGTTCGGCTTCGGCATTTTTCACGGCATTGTTTACAAGTTCGTAAACTATGCAATACACTGCTTCTTCGTGCTTCACCACCGCCCCAGTCTCATCGCCGACAAATGAGAACGACACATTCCTCATGCTGCGACAATAGTCGCGCAGGGCAACCCTGAGGCCGTAGCGTTTCAACGATTCGGGAAGCAAGTGATGGGCTACATTGCGCATCTCGCATATAGCCTCGTCGGTTTGCGATTTGGCAACCTGTATCGATGATTTTGTCTCGTCGGGATTTTCCGCGTATTCCAGATTTCTCTTTATACTTGTCAGCAGGCCGCCCATACGGTCGTGCAAATCGCGGGCAATGCGCACGCGTTCGGCGACTTCGCCGCTCAACTTTGCAACAATAACAGCATTCTGCCTGTTTTTACGCACATTGCGCCACAATAGGAAAAACAACAGCGCAACCAAAAGCATTATGCATCCTACAAGGACAGAACCAATTATATACCACCGTTTTTCCCGTGTCAACTGCTCAATGGCAGCCTGCTTCTTCTCGGTTTCGTACAGCACTTCCATCTGCGAAAGTCCCGACTGATAGTTTGAATTGGCAAATTGCATCATTCCATTGAAAATCTTTTCCGAGTATTCCTTCACGCCTTCATTATTCCCCAGTTCGGCGTATATCTGAGCCAGATAAACGTATATGCCAATGTCATCATAAGTTTCATATTCATCTTCGAGCGACATAAGGGCATATTCCTCTGCTTTTTTCCACTGTTTGCGAGCCATTGCCAGTTCGCAGCAGGCGGTATAGACATTGCTTCTCGATTCCCAGTTTGTCTCATCATCAAGCAGCGACAATGCTTCCGAAATGTATCCCTCGGCACGGTCCAAGTCCTTGTAATGATTCATCTGCAATCTCGCAAACGCAAGGATAGTCACAATGTAGTCGCATTTCTCCTCCTCTATATGATTGCGGTAATATTCATAGCAAACATTTGCAGCCTCCTCGGCCTTTGCCATATCGCCGGCATCATTATATATCGCAACCAAACCCTTGTGCGACATGGCAACAAGCAGCGAATCGCCAGACTTCTGTGCAGCCTCGACAGCATTCAAATAGTTCCGACTGGCTTCATCGGAATTGCCCATGCTATTGTACAGTTCGCCTATATTATGATATAATATTGCTGTTGATTCCATCCAGCCGTACTTTTCGAAAATTGGAAGAGCTTTCTGGTAATAATGTATTGCAAGATGAGCCTTGTCCTGCATATTATACACGTTGGCAATGGAACCATATATAACGCTCAAGTTGTCGTCGATGTCGGACTCGCTGTAACGGCTATCTTCCTTCATTGAGTCGCAGACCTCCAGGGCACGGTTGTAGTAATCGATAGCCAAATCAAAATCATCGCTGCCGTATGCGATGAGTCCGAGGACACGCAAAGCATCGGACCGAGCATTGAGCATATCCTCTTCGTACGACAACTCAATGGCCTTGTTGGCATAATACCGCGACTTTGCCCCGTCGGTACTCAAATAGCCCCACATCAGGTTGTTATATGCCTTCATCAACTCCTTGCCCTTGGGCGGATTCTTGCTATTCAACAGCATCTCAACCGAATCTACATTCCTGTTCCGATGGTCGGAATACTGGCCATATCCGGCGATACAAACGACAGATAGCCAAAGCAATACAACAATATGAGATACAAATTTCACCATTATCATTGACGCAAAATTATAAAAATTAAATAAAAGCGCCTCAAAAAATCCCCCAAATGGGGGGTTGTAAAACACTTCATTCGGCAAGAACTTTGTTCCGATAAAGTTATAATATCTAATTGTCTAATTTTAAAAATCTTAAATAGTATGAAAAGATTATTAATTATCGCAACGACATTCCTTTTAGGAATATTTGCAATGAATTCGTGTATAAAGGAATACACAATCATAGTGGGTACAAACAATGCCGAATGGGGTTCTGTAACAGGTTCAGGAACTTACGTTGCAAATTCAGAAATTGTAATTTCTGCAATTCCAGCATCGGGCTATTATTTTATAAAGTGGGACGATGGCAATACCGACAATCCACGCACCATTTTGGTAACTGGCGACAAGACCTATCAGGCTATCTTCTCAAACAATCCTAATGGTGGCGGACAAGGTGGCGGAAATGGCACTTCTGTTAACTTTAGCGACAACATCAGTGAAAACACCACTTGGCCAGACCTTGGTCTCGATGTTGACTACATTGTTGACGGCTGGATTAACATAGAAGGTAATGCATTGCTTACTATCGAACCAGGCGTAACGATTATGTTCACAGGCGAAAATGGTGGTATGACAGTACACGGAGATGCAGGTTTGCGTATGGTTGGTACTGCCGACAAGCCCATCAAATTTGTAGGCCCTTTAAACAATCCTAACAATGGTTCTTGGGGCAGAATCGAAATCCAATCGAAGCGCAACGACAACGTATGGGAATATGTACAGTTCATCCGTGGTGGAAGCAGCGATTACATTTGGGATGGCGTAATTGACGTTTATGATGCAAAACTTGCAATGCGAAACTGCACAATCGACGGTTCTCTAGGCTATGGATTTGTTATGGAATACGGCACACGTCTAACTGCTTTCGAAGGCAACACAATAAAGAACTGTGCACAATATCCAATTGTTGGCGAATACTGGGTAAACTTGCTCGACCTTAATGCCAACAACACTTTCATCAGCAACGGTCATAACTTTATATTTGCAAGATGCCGCGACATCAATATGGAAGATCACACTACTATAAAGGCTATGCCTATACCTTATTATCTTGAATATGGCTTACATTTTGATGGTGGTTATAAACTTACCATTGAACCTGGTACACAGTTCTATATAAGGGCAGATCAAAATATTGATATGAATGAAAACAGCACATTAATTGCTGATGGTACAGCCGAAAAGCCTATTATTTTCCGTGGTATGGAAGACGAAGAAAGCTATTGGAATGGCATTAAGTATCACAGCACCAAGCAAGCGTCAGTGATGAACTACTGCACAGTGGTCAACTGCGGTGAAGACACCGAGAGTTTCCACGGTGGATGCATTTGCGTATATAGTGAATCGCGTCTAACACTTACCAACTGCACCATAGGCAAGAGCCTGCACTATGGAATTACATTGGATGATGTTGAACTCCTTGGCAGAATTAATCATAGCAACAACACATTCATAAATTGCGCTGGTGGCAATGTATGGCTCGAAAGCGGTGGCGATTACAATGGCACCCATTACGACGCAGGTCAGATACTTGACGACTTGCCAGAATAAATGATATAATAACCTAAAAATAAAGGCAGCACAATTGCTGCCTTTGTTTTTTTGCATTATGCAGAATATTATATAGTGATTTTTTACTTGATGATCTCCTTTATTCTTATCGGCTTTTCTATTATTGGAAGTGTTTTCTTAATTGGTGTCCATACATTGAAAGCACGAATCTGAAGTTGCTTGTCAAATTCTGATTGGGAAATGTTTGTCCGCACATAGATTTTCACTGGCTGGTTGGGTAGAATGTCGAAATAGTTGTCGGAGAATGCATTGTCAATGCCAATTATGCTTAGGTAGGCACCGCGGACAAATGTCTTGCTGTTGAGTGTTACATAGTATCCGCCATCTGCCTTTTCGGTTTTCCTGTCAACTTCGGCTTGCGGGAAATTCATTTCCTTCATTGTGCATAGGAAATAGTTATTGTCGGCAATGTAACCGCCATTCTGCGGGATAAATTCCGCCCTAATGAATATTTCCGTTCTCTTTTTGCGACCAATGATTTCTTTTGTCGGTTTGCTGAAATATATTTGCGAAGTATTTGCTTTGGCGGTTATGTTTTTGGTTTCGTTGAATATGGTGTCGCCGTTGAAGTCGAGCACGCTTACCGAAAGTTTTCCATTGCACTCGCTGATGCTATCGGAAACGATGTAAACACTTAGTTTTCCGTCTTTTTCAATTGGCGATACCAGTATGTTTCGGTAGGCTTTTTTTGCAAAGTAGTGCTGTGCTTTCCATCGTCCGTAGAAATCGCGGCTCGACCAAGATGCCACTGGCCAGCAGTCGTTGTGTTGCCAGAAAAGCGTTCCCATACAGTAGGGCATGTCGCGGCGATGTGCTTCGATGGCAGTCTTGATGGCATCGCCTTGAAGCAACTGGCTTAGGTACAAGGTCTCCTCAAAGTCGGCAGGCTTGCGGTATTCGCTTTCCAAGTACCAAAGAATGCGGTTGTTGGCATTGCTTCCGCCACGCTGATGAGACATCATCACCTCAGAATGAATGTCGTGGTCTTCTCTGTTTGGCGCAAACTGCATTACGCTCTGCATGTCGGGGAACGACTGGAAACCGTATTCGGAGAAAAAGCGGCATCTTACATCGTTGAATGTAGCGATTTTACCTTCGGTCTGCCATACGCCCCAGTAGTGCCCGTCTCCATTGGGATTCCAAAGCGTATCGCCAGTTTCGGGCTTGCTGTACGGATTCCCGTTGAATGGTGACGACGGCACATAGAATCTATCATCGTATTTCTCAACTACATCAGGAAGTGTAACAAGGTAGCAATCGGTGTATTGCTTCATTATAAGTTCGGAAATCCCATTGCCCATAGCATCGTACCTTGCCTTGTATCCCCAGCCGTACCATGCCGCCTGACACTCGTTGTTGCCGCACCACAACGCAATGCACGGATGGTTGCGCAGACGCACCACATTGTCGATGGCTTCCTGACGCACACTTTCAAGCATTTCGCCCTCGGTGGGATAAAAACTGCACGCAAACATAAAGTCCTGCCATACAAGGATTCCGTACTTGTCGCACAGGTCGTAGAAAATGTCGTTTTCGTAAATTCCGCCACCCCACACGCGAAGCATATTCATGTTGGCATTCACGGCATCGATGATTGTGCGCTCGTACATCGAGTCGGTAACTTCGGTAAGGAAACTATGTTGCGGAATGTAGTTTGCACCTTTCATAAAAGCCTTTACACCATTGATTTGCACCGTGTACGATGTTCCGAACTCGTCCTTTTCGCGCAGAACCTTAATGTCGCGCAGACCAATGTTTTCGCTACGGCTGTCGGTTGTGCCACCGAGCGAAACGCTTGTGGTAAAATGATATAGGTTTGGTTCGCCAAGTCCGTTGCACCACCAAAGTTTCGGGTTGCGTATGCTTACGGGGATTTCGATTGTGTTCACACCAGCCTTTAGTTGTGCTTTTGTAGTCCATTTTTGCGAAAGTCCGTCGGCGGAAACTGTCATTGTGGCTGTGCCAGCCTTTGTGGCTTCCACTTCGGCAACAACTTTGAGCGAGGCATTTTTAGCGGTAATGTTTTCCTGAATATATCTTACATTGTTGATTTTCAGGTTATCCCAAGCATTTACAACTATAGGTCGCCAGATTCCGCTTGTTACAAGTCGCGGACCCCAGTCCCAGCCGTAGTGGTAGCCGGCCTTTCTTGCAAAAATGCCGACCTGCTTGTCGAAAATGCCGCCGTTTGCCGACTGGTCGTTGTCCGACACATAGCGGAAATCTAAAGCATCGAACTTGGGAATGTCAACCTTTATTGGCGAATGCAGGTAAACGCGCAGTTCGTTGCCTTTTGCCTTTGCTATTCCCTTGACATTCACCGTCCAAGTGCGGAACATATTGTCGGCTTTCAGGATTAGGCTGTCGTTTAGATAGACATCGGCGTAAGTGTCCAGTCCGTAGAATGTCAGTTCAATGTTTTGGCGATTAAACATTTCGCTGCTGATGTCGAAAGTGGTCTTATATTCCCAATCCTCCTTGTCAACCCACTGCACACCGCGCTCGTTTAGGCGGAAAAACGGGTCTTCTATTATGTTGTTGTCAATTAGGTCGGTATGCACAACTCCCGGAACCGTTGCCTTGTGCCAGATGTTTGTCCGCACCTGACGGAAAGTCCAGTTTGATGAAAGCGTATCGGTTTGTGCTGATGCGGTAATGGCGGTTATTGCCAGTATTATTGTGAAAATTAATCGTTTCATTGAATTTTTTTTAGTGTTGCAAACATAGTGATTTTTTGCAAGATGGGGAAATAGGGCGGAGAAAATGTTATGGTCAAACAGGCTGACAGTTTGTTGGACTGGTCTCAATATTTATACTCGCAGTAATGGACCGAAGGTGGTCGCTAATCTCTGCGAAGACGGAATTCCGCGACCTTTTTAAGCAAATCGCTGAAAGCGATACCTTGATTGCCGCCTTGGTTGGTGAGCGTTAAGAAAATCGGTGGAATGGAGCGTAAAAAGTCAGTCTGTTTGAAGCCGAAGAGAAGCGAAGGCAAGTTTCTGACTTTTAGCGTAAAGGAGCCGATTTTTAGCGAAGCAGACTCAGCGGACATGGTTTTTGTTTACTTTTTGCCAACAAAAAGTAAATGCCTCCGCGGCATGAGCGGATAATAATCAAACAGACCAAATTCCTAGAAATAAACTTATTGAAGACTGACAAAATAAATTTTGCCATTCCATTCCCTTTTCCTATTTTTGTCCTCGGTTTGGCGATGAACCAAGCTGTACATATTTGATTAACGAAGCGTTTATGCTCGTTCTTGTAAGTGAAAACCTGAGAAATTTTCAACAGAGGCAAGAGAGTGTAAAGGTTTGCGCATATAGCGTGGACTGTTTGCAATTTCTTCCTCACAGGTAATCTCAGGACCTTCACTTAGAGAAGTGGTATATCAGCACCACGCTTCTTTTGTATAACTATCCGTTGGGTGCTGTCGGGTGCAAAAATAACTTACAAAACCGTCCGCAGATGGCTCTTGATACAACAAAAAATATCTTGATACAACTTGAACCATTTTGGTACAACTTGAACAAACCAAGTGTGTATTAAGGATTTATCTTTGCAAAAAAAATATTTATTAATAACTAAATTTAAAGTAATATGGTAAGAATTTTTAAATTATCGTGGTTGATTATGGCAGTAGCCATTAGTTTAGTGCTAATTTCGTGCGGTGGTAACAGCAGTCCCAATAACGACAACTGGGAAGACCAAAGTAATAATAAATGTAATGGAGAACAAGTTCGAAAAGAAAACACTTCACGAAGCACCAAAGAGGATAAAACATTTACGACAAGCAGAGGAACTTTTCTATTAGATAAGGCTATAAACTGGTCATACGAATATGGATTTGGAGAAGGCACTAGTGCCAAATCAAGTACTTTTCCGTCAGATGCTTATGATTGGAGTAAAGGCCTTTTCAAAACAATTTGGATTGATATATATGGAGTGCCGTCCACCCCAGATGCAGAAGAAGCATTTAAAACATGTCGTGATAACTTCAATAAAGGTTTGGATGAAGGATTCAGGGATGATTTATAAGAGATATTATTTTTTGCGGATTTAAGAAAAGAATAGTATATGGCTATAATTACTTGTCCCAAATGCGGGGCGCAAATATCGGAAGAGGCAGAAAAATGCCCACAATGCGGAAACATTATCAATGAAAAGCAAAGACAATTACAAAATGGAGGCAACAAGCGAAGAATTAAAATTGCATTAGTATCAGAAACCGTTCTTCTGGCTGTAGCAATTGTATTGGCTATTGTCTTTTGGGCAAATGGGTTCAACGATAAGAATATGGTGAATGCAGTAGTGGCACTAGACGCAGGTATCCAGCTAACCACTGAAAATATCTCATATATATCTATAAAACACCTATACGACGCAATCGACACCAAGGCCGCTGAACAGCCGAGAAGATATGCTATGTTACAAAAGGAAGCTCATGAATTTGAAACTGAGTGCAACAAACTTTTCAATGGTATCAGAAGAATAAAGGTTCAGTGCTTAAACAAGAGTGATGAAACCATTGATGCAAGCAACATTGAAAATGACACCTGCACTGCTAAGAATCCAGATGACACTTATGCTGCTTCTTCGGTCTTTGGAGATGATAAAATGGGTGATAGTTTAAGGATATGGATGGAAAACTTCAGGGATGTGGTACTCAATATGAGAGTGTTCAGAACCGACAAGAATGATCCTGATAGCCCCATTGATACGGCAAGTAGTTTCTACAAAAGAACGGCTAATTCTATTGCTACTTCTGATATTTATGTCAACCATTCGATGAAGCAAAGTTTTGTCAAGGATATGCCCCTTGTTGGAACATTGGCATTGCTTTCAAAATTGCAGTCAGATATTAGAAATGTAGAAGCAGAAGTATTGCAGCAAATGGTTGCAAAACTTGAGGATTATGTTACAGAAGATTTGAAGGATATGCTTCAGGAATGGCTTGATAAGGATGTGAATATAATACATTACCACGCTCCAGAACTTGTCAAACTTGAAAATAAGCTTGACGATATGGCAAGAGCGCGAGGAGATATGGTTGGATACTTTGATGAAGATACTTGGTTTTTATTACAAGAAGAATTTTTAGGCAGACAAGTTGTAGATAATGTTTCAATGCTTTCCACAACCACAGCCGAAGCAAATATAACTATTTATTATGGAAATAATAAGGATAACCGTAGAGTGTCTCTTGAGAAAGTTTCTGGAACTTGGGAAATTGTTGACTTTTGGTATTCTGATGGCGGAAAGTCCTTTAAGGAGAAATGCGAAGATGGCATAAAGGAAATGGAGGAAAGAGGAAATGGTAGCAATCAGCAGTACGAAAAAGATGATCTTAGCTGGATACAAGGCAATTGGCGATATGTAGCACGGATATACGGCGTTACCGTAGAAGAACGCATAGGTATTTATGAAAATATGATTGTCGTAATGTATGATGGCGAATTTGATTATAGGGGTAGTTATACTATTGAGGGAAATCAGTTGGTTTATTATTACGGCGACGGTACGGCTGGCTACATTATTATTGATAGGGTTAATCGCCGTTTAATGTTCGATGACACTCACGCTTTTCAAAGGTTTTAATGATAATGCAAACAATAATGAAGAAACAGTGTTTTCAAAGGAAGAAAATTAGTCTTGTATGAAACATAAACAATAAGAATAGTGTTTTACAAGGAATTAGAATAATTATTAAATTTAAAGTAAAATGAAACGGACAATCTTGATAGCAGTATTATTCCTTATTATCAGTGCAGTAACATTTGCACAGTCATCAAAGGCGACAACGGGAGAATTAAACGGACACGAATGGGTTGACTTAGGCTTGCCTAGCGGTACAAAATGGGCAACATGTAACATTGGGGCAGCCTCTCCAGATGATGATGGTGAAAAGTTTAGGTGGGGAAAAACTATAACTGAAAATTTTCGCCTTTCTGGATTTCAAGACCATTATGATTTTTCTAAATATACTCGTTCTGATAAACTTACTGTCCTTGAAGCATATGACGATGTTGCAAATTGTATTTATGGTGCAGGATGGCGTATGCCAACCAAGGACGATTTTGAAGAATTGGCAAGCGTGTGTACTCACCATGGTGGGAAATTTGTAGGGCCTAATGGCAATTTTATCATACTTCCTTATACCAACTTGTATAGTGGAGGAGTTTATTATGATGGCGCTATATATTGGTCAAGTTCATTAGGGGAAGATACCTACAATGCATATTATTTTGATGTAAATGGTGTACCGAAAATTAGCGAAAGTAATCGTTCCAATGCTTATCTTGTGCGTCCAGTTTGCAATTCAAATTTTAACAAGTTAAGTAATCCGATGGTAGTTAAACCTGGTACATGTGGAAAAACAAATGGGCATGAATGGGTAGATTTAGGCTTGCCTTCTGGTACCAAATGGGCAACTTGTAATGTTGGTGCAAATAGACCAGAAGATTTTGGTGATTATTTTGCATGGGGAGAAACAAGAACTAAGACATCCTATACCGATAAAAATAATACATATTCATCCAAACCAGCAATGCTACCCGCTAGCGCAGATGCTGCTGCCGTCAACTGGGGTAATGAGTGGCGTATGCCGACAAAAGAAGAATTTGAAGAATTAGCAAGCAAATGCAAATGGATAAGGAGTCCTGGTGGTGGTTACAAAGTTGTAGGACCAAACGGCAATAGTATTTATCTACGCGCGGCAGGTTATAACTCCAATGGTCTTAAATATTTAGGATATTCGTGTTATTACTGGTCTAGTTCGTGTAAAATGGCGTTTAAAGGTGAGAATATAGAGCCTAGCCATAGTAGTTTGGGAATGCCAATTCGACCAGTAGTGGCTGCTCTTATTGTTAGCACAGTTAGTGTCGAAAATAATAACCTTACAAGTGTAATCCTCAAAGGCAATGTAACTTCCAACGGTGGTTTGGGCGTAACTGCTTGCGGATTTTACTATGGCACATCAAAAGATGACCTTACACAAAAGGTTACATTAACTGGTACTGAAGGAGCATTTTCATATACTCTAACAGGATTGACAACAGGTAAAACTTACTATTACAAAGCATACGCAACAAATATGGTGGGGACAAATTATGGAAAAATAATGTCATTTAGCCCAGACCACGAATGGGTTGACCTTGGTTTGCCATCTGGCACCAAGTGGGCGACTTGCAATATTGGAGCAAATAATCCAGAAGACTATGGAGACTATTTTGCGTGGGGAGAAACAACACCGAAGAGAAAATATAACATAAGGTCCTATAAATATTATCACGATAACTTTTTCGATACAAAACTTACCAAATATTGTGTCAATTCAAGTGATGGCGATAAAGGTTTTATAGATAATTTGACAGAATTACAATCCACAGATGATGCTGCTACTGCCAACTGGGGTAAAAACTGGCGAATGCCGACAAAAGGCGAAATGAACGAATTGTGGACTAAATGTACTAAAAAAAATATCACACAAAATGGAGTTCATGGACTACTATTTGTAGGACCAAATGGTAATAGTATCTTCTTGCCTTCTGCAGGGAGGTACAC
>JBGUHW010000012.1:0-10523 GCA_045112395.1 Bacteroidales bacterium | reverse complement strand
CGGCCACACTGCTCGGCATAGAACCGATAGAACTCAACCAACTGGCTGCAGACCACAAGACAATCTACCCCATCGCTTCACGCTGCGGAGTATTCTCAAAGACTGATATCCAGAACCTTATAAGCCGAAACACCAGCAAGCAGGACATTGCTGCATCAGTGCTGAATTCAGTGGCAATGCAGGTAACTTCCTCATTAGCAAGGGGAACCGACATCGTACCACCTATTCTTTTCTGTGGCGGACCGTTTAAGTTTATACCACAACTTGAAGAAAGCTTCGTTAGAATCCTAAAAATCAACGATGAAGATTGTATAATTCCAGAAAATACGGAATTGTTCCCAGCATTAGGATGCGCCTTCCTCGCCAAGAAGTACAACGAGAAACCAGAGTCAATTTCCAACTTAATTCAAAAGTTGAACAAAGAGCACGATTCTATTTCTAAATCAAATGGTAATGTCTTAAAAAAGCTCTT
The DNA here is from genome assembly GCA_045112395.1 of Bacteroidales bacterium. Lineage (GTDB taxonomy): Bacteria > Bacteroidota > Bacteroidia > Bacteroidales > ML635J-15 > Bact-19. The sequence goes on along the minus strand of JBGUHW010000012.1, from coordinate 10,051 downwards.
CGATTCCGATGAAGAATTCCAAAAATGGAAAGCCAACCGACAGAAATTTTCGCTCAAGACAATCGAACCCGAAAGCGACTCGGAAATAAGATGTCATCTTGGCGTCGACTCGGGCTCCACCACTACCAAGGTTGTCCTTATCGACGATAACCTCAACATAATATACAAGGACTACCTCCGAAACAACGGCAACAGCTTCAATACTTTCGTAGAAAGCATGAGGTCGCTGCAGGAATTCGAGAAGAAGAAAAACATAAAAATCAAAATCGTAAGCAGCACTGCTACAGGATATGGCGAAAATTTATTAAAGAAAGCCTTTAATATGAATAACGGCATTGTCGAGACGATGGCGCACTACATTGCAGCCCGCGAAGTTTGTCCCGAAGTGTCGTTTGTCCTTGACATCGGCGGACAGGACATGAAAGCCATCTTCATCGATAATGGTAGTATAAAGCGTATTGAAATTAATGAAGCCTGTTCGTCGGGATGTGGCTCTTTCATAGAGACTTACGCAAATATGCTAAACTATCCGGTTGCCGAATTCGCCCGCATGGCTTGCACTGCCGACAATCCCTACGACCTTGGCACACGCTGCACCGTCTTCATGAACTCGAAGGTAAAGCAGTCGCTTCGCGAAGGCACATCAATAGAAAACATTGCCGCAGGTTTCTCCTACTCCGTCATCAAGAATTGCCTGTTTAAAGTACTGAAACTAAAGAACTTGAACGAACTTGGCGACAATATTGTAGTTCAGGGCGGAACAATGAAGAACCTTTCAATAGTAAAGGCTTTGGAAGTTCTCACAGGCAAAAACGTGTTCTTCTCCGACATTCCCGAACTTATGGGTGCCTTTGGCGCAGCAATCTACGGAAAGTCAACAGATTGCAATAACGAGACGAGCATTTCGGAACTTATAAAGTTCAACGAATACAAGTCATCCATTGTAAACTGCAAAGGCTGTGAAAACCAATGCACTGTGAATGTTTTCAAGTTCGAGAACGGCAATTCGTTCTACGCAGGCAACAACTGCGAAAAAGTATTCTCCAACAGGTCAGAAAGCACCGCCAAGGGCATAAACCTGCACGCAGAAAAGGACGACATGTTGTTTGCAAAACACGAATACTCAACAACCAAGAACGGAAAGAAAGTCGGACTACCGCGCGCATTGGGCATGTACGAGAATTTCCAATTCTGGCAGGCTATGTTCAGCACCTTGGGATACGAAGTCGTATTGTCTGGAGACTCGACAAACAAGCTCTACGAGCCTGGCGTCAAGTCGATTATGTCCGACAACATCTGCTTCCCGGCAAAACTGATGAATGGTCATATCCTTGACCTCGTCAACAAGAAGGTCGATTTCATTTTCTACCCCTACATCGTACTCGAAGTAAAGGACGACGAGAAGTCGAACAACAGCTACAACTGCCCCATTGTGAGCGGTTACGGAGACGTTATAAAGAGTTCAATCGATACTGAAAATAAATATGGCATACGACTTGACAATCCAATAATTACATTTGGCAATGACGAGCTACTTTGGAAGTCGTGCAATGCATACTTGAAGTCTCTTGGCATCGACAAAAAAATGCGTCGCAAAGCCATCGAAAATGCCATCAAAGCACAGTCAAACTTCCGCGCACGACTGACAGAGCGCACCGCCGAAGTGATTGAAAACGCCAACCGCGACGGCAGAACCGTAATAGTTCTGGCAGGCCGTCCCTACCACATCGACCCGCTCATACAACACAAAGTGTCACAGGCAGTTGCCGAGATGGGAATAGATGTCGTAACCGAAAATGTCTCCTACCTCGACAACGAAAACATCTTCGACGAACTGCACTCGCTCACGCAGTGGAGCTTCCCGACACGAATCTTCAAGGCTGCGCACTATGTTGCCAATGCCCCCGACAATGTCCAGTTTATCGAACTAACATCGTTCGGCTGCGGTCCCGATGCCTTCATCCTCGACGAAATGGGCAGCATATTGAACCGTAAAGGCAAGAATCTCACAATATTAAAGATTGACGATGTAAACAACATAGGCTCGTTGCGTCTGCGAATCCGTTCGCTCGTCGAAAGCCTCAAGCTCAACAACGGGCATCGCAAGGAAACCAAGTTCGTAACCACCAAGCCGTTCATGGAAGTAGATAAACGCAGGTTAATTATTGGCCCCTACTTCGCAGAAGGCTATTCAGAGTTCATCCCAGCCTTTTTCAAGGCCAAGGGCTACAATCTCCTCAACCTGCCAAAAGGAACGCCAGAATCAAACGAATATGGCCTTAAATACGCCAACAACGACATTTGCTACCCCGCCACCATCGTCATCGGCACAATTATGATGGCGCTCGAAAGCGGAAAATACAATCCCGACGACATAGCCGTAGCCATAACACAGACAGGCGGACAATGCCGCGCCAGCAACTATTTGTCGCTGATTAAGAACGCAATGGTGACGGCAGGATTTGAGAATATTCCAGTTGTTTCGGTAGCAACAGGCAGCAGCAAGATAAACTACCAGCCAGGATTCGACCTACATGTTTCGAAGAATATCGGTCTGTTACTCAACACGATGCTGTATGCCGACTGCCTTTCCAAATTGTACCAGGGAGCAGTCATCAGGGAAAAGACAAAAGGTATTGCTCGGAAAATCAGGGACAAATACACTGAAATGAGTTTCCCGTACATCGAAAACAAGAAGGGCGAAAAGCTTCAGGGACTTCTTAAGAAAGCAGTTGCTGAATTCCGCGAGAACATAAACGAAGGCACCTTCCCGACCATCGGCATCGTCGGCGAGATATACTTGAAATACAACGCATTCAGCAACAAGTATGTCGTGGATTGGCTCAACGAACAGGGCTTCGAAGTTGCAGTGCCGTCGATTTACAACTTCTTCATCAACGGACTGGTAAACAATGCAGTAAACCGCAAATACCACATCAAGCCCAGCAAGACGCCAACATTCATAAGCACAAGCATTTACAATCTTATAGCAAGGTTTGCACGCAAGTACGACAGGATTTGCGCAGGCTTCCCAAGCTACCGTCCATTCGACAACTTGTTTGAAGCATTTGAAGATGCGACCAAGATTGTAAACCCGGCAACCAACTTCGGTGAAGGCTGGCTTCTGCCTGCCGAAATTGCAAACTATGCAAAGAACGGAATCAGCAGCGTGGTAAGTTTACAGCCATTCGGCTGCATTGCCAACCACATCATTTCCAAGGGTATGGAGAAGAAAATTAAGCAAATTTACCCCGACATGAACCTACTCTTCCTCGACTTTGATGCAGGCACCTCCGAAGCCAATGTGTTCAACAGATTGCACTTCATATTGGAGAATGCGAGAAGCAAGATAAAGAAGGTCTAGGAAACGGCGCAACACATTGCGCCGCTACAATTTGATTTTTTTGATTTTTGTACAATCGTGCCATGGCGCGATTCTACAAGAACCTTTAAACCAGAAACGGGCGTTAGCCCATGAAACGCCGTAGACATTGAAACGGCGTTAGCCATTGAAACCTGAAACATCCAAACGCCGAAGGCATTGAAACGGGCATCAGCCCTACACCCTTCCTACATGCTCAAAGCCCAATAGAGCAGTGCTGGAACTGCCATGCCTAAAAAATACCCAAGATGCACTTGCAAATTGTTATGCCTTCCAAGATATAGCCTTGACGACAAGACAAGGCCGCTTAACAATATCACAATCATTGACATAACAATACCGCTGTCAAAAACATACGAATACTGAAATACTACAAGATAAGTTGCAAATCCCCAACCATACGAATGGATGCTAAGTCGCCAGAAATTGTTGATTAACATACATCCTAGCGACGCCACCGTTATCAACAGCATGAGAAGGCTCCACATCGGCAACCTATACACAAAATATCCAAGAATAGAAAAGCCAATAACTATCAGCATGGCAAATGTACGGTTGCGAGTTGTCTCGAAAAATCCCTCAATCCTTTCGACAAAACTTCCCGACATAGCTGTTATATCTTCCTGATTCAAAACGACATCTGTGCTTTCATGAATGATTTTCCTACGAAACTGACTTACATAAAACCACAAAAATATCATCAGCAATGGAAAAACGAAAGAGATTCCGAAAACTAGAAATGGACTCAGTCCGTATATCCCATTGATAGTCAATGCAAAATATGTAGGCAAAAGTATGGGATGCCCCAATACGCTAACAATCTTGAAAAATATGTCGAGGAAACCACGCATGGTTAGATTTTTCGTCTGAGGCGTGCTACAGGGATGCCAAGCTGTTCGCGATACTTTGCTATGGTTCTGCGAGCAATTATATAACCTCTCTCCTTCAATATTTCCGAAAGACGATCATCGGTAAGCGGCTTTGCAGAATCTTCTGCATCAATGCATTCCTTCAGAATCTGCTTCACCTCGCGAGTAGAAACTTCCTCGCCCGAATCGGTCTGCATTGCCTCGCTGAAGAAGAACTTAAGCAGGAAATTGCCGTAAGGTGTTGATACGTACTTGCTATTTGCCACACGCGAAACCGTTGAAATGTCAAGGTTAGTCATTTCGGCAATATCCTTCAATATCATCGGACGGATGTCTGCTTCATCGCCAGTGAGGAAAAACTTACGCTGGAACTGAACAATCGCTTCCATGGTGAAAAGCAAAGTTCTACGCCTCTGCTCTATCGCATCAATGAACCACTTGGCATTGTCAATCTTCTGCTTTACGAAAGTCACAACCTCACGGTTTTTTCCCTTATCGGACGAATAGTCGTCCATCATGCGCGAAAACGACCTGCTAATGCGAAGTTCAGGCGAATTGCGGCTATTCAGCGAAACATACACATCATCATCTTCTACTTCAACAATGAAATCGGGAATAATAGCCTGTATATTGGATCTTTGCGGTTCACCGTATGAATTCCCAGGCTTAGGATTCAACTTCACAATGACATCGATTGCCGACCTTAGATCGTGCTCCGTAATATTGCACTTCTGCATTATCTTCTCGTAGTGCTTCTTGGTAAACTCCTCAAAGCAATCCGATAGCACCATTATCGCAACCTTCACACCATGAGTCTGCTCCTCTTTTCTACGAAGCTGAATGAGAAGACATTCCTGCAAACTTCTTGCACCAATGCCGGCTGGATCAAGATCCTGAATAACCATCAAAACCTCTTCCAGTTCCTTAACCGAAACCTCAGTATTCTGCGAAAAGGCAATGTCATCAGCGACAGCATCCAAGTCACGGCGCAGATAGCCGTCCTCATCAATGTTGCCGACAAGGAACGGAGCAATAAACTTCTGTCTGTCAGTTACATCCTTCAGAATGAACTGCTCGAAAAGATGCTCGTTGAACGACTTTGATGCAGAATACGGCATTTCAACCCTGTCATCGTCCTTCGAAGTATTGTTCACTTCAAGGCGATAGTTTGGAATTTCATCGTCGTCGTTTGCGCCATAGTCATCATCGAGCGAATAGTCGTCATCGCGAGTGTATTCGTCATCAGAATCCATATCGCCATCATCGCGCTCTTCCTCGTGGGTAAGAACATCGCTGTCGTTCTCTACAATGCTTTCCCCATCATCGTAGTCGCCATCTCCGCCATCATCAAGGGCAGGATTTTCCTCTATCTCGTTCTTGATGCGTTCTTCAAGCTGCAAAGTATTCAGTTCCAACAGCTTTATCATCTGAATCTGCTGCGGAGCCAACTTCTGGGTCAGTTTCTGTTCGAGCGACGTTTTGAGCATAGGCGGATTTTTTTAGAATTCGGCAGTCTTAGGTGTACGTGGGAACGGAATCACATCGCGGATATTCGACATTCCTGTTACGAAAAGTATAAGTCGTTCGAAACCAAGTCCGAAACCACTGTGAGGTACTGTACCGAACTTACGGGTTTCGAGGTACCACCACATATCTTTCTTTGGAATATTGCGTTCTTCGATTGTTGCAAGAAGCTTTTCGTAGCTTTCCTCACGCTGCGAACCACCAATGATTTCGCCAATCTGCGGGAAAAGAACGTCCATTGCGCGAACTGTCTTTCCGTCCTCATTCTGCTTCATATAGAAAGCCTTGATTTCCTTCGGGTAGTTGATGAGAATTACAGGACGCTTATAGTGCTTTTCGACTAGGTAACGCTCGTGTTCACTCTGCAGGTCTACGCCCCACTTGTCAACCGGATATACGAACTTGCCAGTCTTGTTCGGCTTCGAGTTCATAAGAATGTCAATTGCCTCGGTGTAGGTAACTCGTGCGAAATCGTTGTGAAGAACAAATTCGAGACGCTCAATGAGGTTCATTTCATCGCGTTCGTTTGCAGGTTTCTGCTTCTGCTCTTCCTCGCGGCGCTTGCTGAGGAATTCGATATCGTCGCGACAGTTGTCTAGAGCATACTTAACCAAATATTTCAACATTTCCTCGGCGAGGTTCATGTTATCCTCGAGGTCGAAGAATGCAACTTCCGGTTCAATCATCCAGAATTCTGCAAGGTGGCGCGGAGTATTTGAGTTTTCGGCACGGAAAGTAGGTCCGAAAGTATAAATCTGCGACAAAGCCGTTGCTGCAAGTTCGCCTTCGAGCTGACCGGAAACCGTCAGGTTAGTCGACTTGCCGAAGAAATCCTGCGAATAGTCAATCTTACCTTCCTCAGTACGCGGCAAGTTGTTGAGGTCCATTGTAGTAACCTGGAACATTTCGCCAGCGCCCTCACAGTCGGAACCAGTGATAAGCGGAGTGTGAACATTGTAGAATCCCTTGCTATTGAAGAAGTTGTGAATTGCAAATGTCATTGCATGACGGATGCGGAAAATTGCACCGAAAGTATTTGTACGGAAACGCAAATGAGCAATTTCGCGCAAAAATTCGAGGCTGTGACGCTTAGGCTGCAAAGGATATTCGTCTGGATTTGCATCGCCGAAAACGGTAATGTCCTTTGCCTGCAATTCGACCTTCTGTCCGCTACCCATCGACTCGACGGTCTTTCCATCCACCGACAATGCAGCGCCAGTGTGAACACCAGCGAGCTTCTGTTCCAACTCAGGATTTACATCCAATACAATCTGAAGGTTATTTATAGTAGAGCCATCGTTCAATGCGATGAAACATACGTTCTTGCTAACACGCTTTGTCCTAACCCAACCCATTACGGTTGTTTCTTTTCCAAATTCCGTGGAGTTCAGCACTTCACTAATCTTAGTTCTCTTCATATACAATTAAAAATTTCGAACTGCAAAGTTAACTAAAAATTCTTATTGACTTTGCAAGAAAATTCAAAAACTAAACTCCGCAGATTTGCATAAAACAAAAAAGTCGCCTTGCTGACGACTTTTCCTCATATCTATTGCTATATTTTATTCCGTTATCACCGCATACATTCTAAACGTAACCTTGTCATCATCCACCGAATCCAAAATCTTGCCGTTCTTCACGAACTTGCCATCGGAGGTAATTTCGGCATAGCCATCGACAAAAGACTTGGCAAACCATTTCTGCTTCAACAATTCGACATACTGCTCAGATGATAGGATAAAGTATTCCAGCTTCACACCCTTATAACGCTCCGGCTTGCTGTAATTGTTATAAAGGTCCATTAATACGGCAGCACGATAATCTGCGTATATTTTGCACTGTTTCATCGAAAATCCTACAACAGGCGACTCATCAATACGTATATAATTATCAATCTTCTTCCAATCATCACCATTCACGCTTTTCCATATTGCCGAATCAATAATTGTTTCTGAAACCGAACCAGCAAATATTTCTGGTTTATTCTTAAAATGCCACTGCATTTCTCTCCAGTCAAGATTAGTCATACAAGTTTTATCAACATATATCACCTTGCCACAGATTTCACACTTTTTGCCGTTGGGCGGAAAATGACCGCCTGCAAATACTACCGAAGAACAAGCTAGGAACAGTGTGAATACTAAAAATAAATTTTTCATAGTAATACCATTTGATATAGTTAACGCATAAAGATATAAATTTATTGTATGTAAAGATTTTTTATGAATGGTATCATCATGCACTCAGAAGAAACGACAACTTACTAATTAGCAACAAAATACAGCCGAAATTCAAAAAAAGTAATTTTTCCCTTGCCAATTAAACAAAAAGCAGTACCTTTGCAGTCGAAAATTTTGGCCCATTAGCTCAATTGGATTAGAGCATCTGACTACGGATCAGAAGGTTGAGGATTCGAATTCTTCATGGGTCACCGAAAAACTGCGAGCAAAACTTGCAGTTTTTTTGTTTTTATGACAATATCACAAGGCGTTGTCCGTTTATTTAAGGCATGGCAAAAACAATGGAAGGCAAAGGATTCAAGGACAGACTGAAATCTCTGTCGAAACCACTCGACGGATACTGCTGCGAATGCATAACGCTGTTAGGTATATGCTTGATTATAAGGACAACAGAAGCCATCATACTGTCAATCACCCACTACCAGTCGGACATATTTCTAAATTGCCTTCTTGGATTCCTTTCCGACATCGCATACATAGGATGGATTGTAGCAGCTCTATACCTAATATATTATTTAATAAGCCGCACCTCGGAAACAGCCGCAAACATTACCATAAGGACAATTTTCGTCACATACATCAGCACAAACATCATTCTAACAATATATTTTGCTGTTACTCACATTCCGCTCGACAGCATAATAACCGTCTACTCGCCCAAGGAAATTTTCGTAACCCTAAATGCCAACGGCTGGTACAACATTCCTATATTGGTGCTAATTTTCATCTTGTCAATCGTATACATAATTTTTCCGCAACAGCATTACAGGGTTCCAATGTGGGCAAAAATTCTATTTGCCGCCATCGCCATAACCAGTATAGTCTTCCCTGGCCTTAACGGACAACGAATGGAATTCAGGAAATACTACATAATCGAGAACAAGACCGCCTATCTGCTCAAAAGTCTTAAGACAGACAACAACATAATCCTATTTACCAGCAACGAACTTCAAGAAAAGTCAAATGAATTTGCAGCGTTTTTCCCCGATTACGAATTTGTTGACTACCACTACCCTTTCTTGCACAAGGACAAAACGCCCGACATTCTTTCCGACTACCTTGAAAAGAGCGATGAAAAACCAAATATCGTCATTATCATTGTCGAGGGACTTTGCAACTACATAAGCGGACAAAACAGCACAATAGCATCTGCCACACCTTTCCTCGACTCGCTTGCCGAACATTCGCTAGTCTGGGAGAACTGCCTTTCAACAGCAGAACGCACTTTCGGGGCACTGCCATCAATACTCGGCGCATTGCCTTTCGGCGAAAAGGGATTCATGTCGTACAGACGAGATGCACCGAATTTCCGTACACTTGCAACAATACTCAACGAGAACGGCTACAAAAATACATTCTTCTACGGGGGCTGGTACGGATTTGACGACATGGACATATTCGCACAGCGCAACTCAATGGAATTGTTCTACGACAATCCCGAATACGAATCAGTCGAACAAAGAAACAAATGGGGACTTCTCGATGAATATATGCTTCTGCATTCACTATCGGATGTAAAAAAAGAAGACAAAACACCTCGCTTGGACATATATCTCACACTTTCCACCCACGACCCGTTCTCTTACCAGAACTCCGAAGAATACATAAGCAAGTACAAAGCCTTGCCACAAAAAAGTAAACCTTCAACACCCGTAATAGAAAACGCCTCGTTCATGTACGCCGACGACTGCCTAAAAAAATTCTTCTTGGAATATGAGCAATGCGAAAAGTTTGACAATACCATATTCATAATCACTGGCGACCACAAATTCAACACCAAGGACAGAAGCAACACCATAGACAACTACCATGTTCCGCTAATCATCTGGTCGCCCATGCTTCGCGAAAGTCATCGTTTTCCAGCAATAGTCACACACATGGACATTACTCCTAGCCTACTATCCTACTTCAAGCATAGTTATGGAATCGAATATCCCGAAAACGAAACATGGCTAAACCATGGACTCGACACCTGCAGCACATTCAGGTCCAATACTTTCGCAACACATTATTACGACAGCAGACTATTAAACGGC
>JBGUHW010000011.1:0-3748 GCA_045112395.1 Bacteroidales bacterium | reverse complement strand
AATGGTTTCCCTGACCTTGCTGCGCATTTCATCGTCCTTGAGCATAGACTTGTAATTGTCGTATTCGCTCGCCAAATTTTCCCTTGTGATTTTCATCTCGTTTAAATTTTTAAGTTACTATTATTGTTAATTATTTTTGGCTACATAATAATTTACCAGTCCTACCATAGCATCAACAGCCTCGCTAATTAGCGGTTCGTCATCGCCATAAAATTCAAGCAGGTCGTCAATGGTTTCCCTGACCTTGCTGCGCATTTCATCATCCTTGAGCAAGTGCTTGTAGTTTTCGTATTCGCTCGCCAGATTTTCCCTTGTGATTATCGTGGGCTTAACTCTTTTTACATTCATCTGCAAATACGCATACAGAGCAAAAGCCTCCGCCTCCAGTTCCATAAGTTCCAAATCTTCCGCTCCCTGCAAATTTTTTCCATTATTTTTTGCCAGTTCAGAATTATGTTTTACTTTTGCATCGTCCAACAAGGACAAAAGATATTCACACTTCGAGGCATTGTGCCATGAGTCACTGAATATCTTTTTTGTTTTGTCAATATCACTGTCAATCAAATATCCGTCCTCTGTCCACTTTATGAGAGAATTGATATTACGAAAATGAATACTTGCAATATTGTTGACTTCTATCTTGTTGATTACCTCGTTAATATAAAGTATAACACACAACAAGCCTTCATTTCCTTCCCTTTCTGTGATTATGCTAAATGCAGTATCGAACCTGCCATCGTTTTGGGAATGGAACACCATAAGCGGTGAGTTTATAAGAGTGCCGAGATTCTTCAAATCGTCCTTTGTCAAATCGTGCTGCTCCATTTTCTCTTTTAGTTTCGATGGTCGTATAACTATCGGCAAATCGGGTACGCCGCAATCAATCAAAAACTTCTTAGGGGTGGTTACTGTTAAGTAATACCCCTTGAAAGTCTTTGCAAAAAACTGTTTCAGTTGCTGTCTAAATGAACTCATATACACTCCTCCTATTTTACATTCATCTGCAAATACGCATACAGGGCAAAAGCCTCTGCCTCCAGTTCCAGAAGTTCAAGTTCCTCGTCATCGGCTTTTGCACTTGTGCTTGCTGGTATCTTGCTACGGTCAATCGGAAGCGGTTTCCAGTCGCCACCGTTTGCAGAATAGGTTTCGTCAACCTCGTCGGCAAAATACTGCTCCGCTTATTTAAATCACTCATTTTTTTTACTTTTTTGTTTGCTTTATTAAAATTTTAGTTACTTTTGCGGTGTGAAACATTGCGTTTCTATGAAACAAGGCGAAATGTAAATCCCAAGACAATCGTGTCGGGCATCCCTCCCTTGTTTTTTTTATTTCCTATCCGTATAAAAAGTTATCAAAACGCCAGTCTTGCCTCTTTTTACATCAACCACAACTTTATAGACAATACCATTCTTTTCAAGCCTATAAATATGTCTATAAGGGATTTCCTCGTCTGGTTCTGGTTTTACTGACTTAATTATTTCGCCAATCTTGACAATTTCATCGGCAGTAACATAATCTTTTGTAACTCCATAATGTTTTACCAAGATGTGTTTTGACCCAAACCCATAATCATTTGCTTGAATCCTCAAACAGTTAAACAAACCGAACAAATCAGAAATTTGTACCATTTTATAACCCTGAGTTTCAATAAAAGCCTCGAAGAATTGGTTTTCCATATCGTTTAGGTCTGCCGTTCCTATCTCCATTATGAATTTTGCAATTCTTTTTTCGTGTTCGGTTTCTGCTCCGTTTAAAACATCCATACAATCCTTGATTTTTTTATGATTATTTAATACTGCACCGTCAACACCTCCAATCCAGTAGCTTTTTGGTGCAGACAACATCAATGTATATTGACTATTACCTCTGGTCACACTTCCGCTCCAGCCGTGAAATGCAAGACGAGCCAACCCAAATATTACATTTTTCCTGCCGACAAGTTCTATTGCCCTGTTTAATGCTACGGGCTTCGCCATCTGATTGAACTGCTCCAGTTCGTAATCAGAACCGTAGGGTATTGGAGCAATCTCGTATGTTGCAATGTTGGCAATATCGTCTATCTGGGGTATATCAGCCTCGTTATGACCGCTATCCATCAAAGCGGCTACATCTTCTGCCGTAAGATGCTTGCAGTTAAATTTTGGTTCATTCTGCTTCTGCGCATAGGCATACATAAGCAGGGCTTTTGCCTTTGCCCTTGCAAGCCTTTTGCGCATATCGTTATCTTTAAGGCTGTCGATAAGCCGCTCGTATTCTGGAAGCACATTGCACTTGACATCTACAGTTCCGCTGTCGAACCTGAACGCCACAGGAAGGAAGTCCCAGCCGTTGCTGTCGTGCAGTTGGAATCGCGTGTCGGCATACATTGTGCCTGTCGGATATTTGTAGGCGTGGATTGGATTGTCGCCTGTTGCTTCGTAGTCGGAAGGTCTTACATTTTTCCCGAACTTTGCTTTGAGCAAACTTATGGCAGGTGATTCGTCGCGCCTGTTCGGATCCAAGTGCGGCATTATGCGCTCCAACAACTGGTTGAAAGTATCAATTATGACATCGCGCTCGCTGTCGAACACATAGTTTGGCTTTACCGATTCGTCGTACTCGTGCCGTCCGTCAACAAGTATAGCGACAATGGGATATGTAGTGCCTTGCTTACGGTAGATGTTTTCGCCGTTTATATAAATGACATCGGCAACATTGTACTGTGCGTAAAGGTAGCCCAGAAATGTTTTCCACTGCCCGAACAGCACCTGCTTTTCGCTTCGTTCCGACAGCGGTTTCCAGTACGAGTTCCACATCTTGCCACCGACGATGATTGCAGCCTTGCCATTGTCGGACATACGGTCGAGTGCCAGGACAGCCATCTTGTAGTCGAGAGTGTTTATCGGCCAGCCGTGCCTTTCAATCTTGTCCTTGTCGGCAAGTTTGGCAAACGGCGGATTGGTGATGATGCCTCGGAACTTGTTTCCAAACTTCTGCATAGCGGATTCGCTTGAAGCATCTTCGCTCGTCACGGAAGCAAAACCGAGCTGCTTCAGGTTGGCTACCCTAATCTCGTCTATTTCGTTTACAACGGTCTGGCTTTCGTGCAACGCCACCGTAAGCAGTCCGTTACCTGCCGACGGTTCGAGAATACGACCGTTCCAGAACTGGTCGTTCTTGTCAACGAACACACCAAGCAGGAAGGCAAGCGGACAAGGTGTGGAATACTGCTGCAGAATCCTGCTCTGCGTATCGAGCGGACGCACCGTAACCTGCTGACCGTACAAGTCCTTCATTGCAGCGAAACGCTGTGCAATCGACTGTCCGTTGTGTGCTATCTGCCGTGCCGACAGCACTACAGCCAGCTCACAGGCTTGCATAAGTTCCTGCTGCGTGGACTTAACGCCAAGTTCCTTGGCCAGTTTCTGAACCTTTGCCCAATCGTACGATTCGCCATCGTCGAACCGCGAAGAAAGGTGCTGCGCAAACTGGAACAAGGAAATGTCGGATTTGTCCGACTGCGGATTGTCAATTTTCCTATACACATCCTGCGCCCCGATTCCAACTTTTGAAGTGCCACGCCTTTGGTGGGTTACATAGTCGTAAGTTTCGGTTGTGTAGTACAGGTCGCCAACGGCTGTTACCTTGTGGTAGAACGGTGCTGATGCCGTATGCTCAATATAGTCGCCGACTTTGAATTTCAGTGATTTTTTCATTTTCTTACCTCTTGATTTTTACAGAAAAACGACAACCGATTTTCACTTTG
>JBGUHW010000010.1:0-17816 GCA_045112395.1 Bacteroidales bacterium | reverse complement strand
CCGCTCAAGTACTACACAATGACCTGCTACGACGAGAATTTCAAGGACGTGAATGTTATCTACGGCAAGGAATATCCGCAAAATACTCTCGGCGAGATAGTTTCGCACAACGGTCTGAAGCAACTGCGCATAGCCGAAACCGAAAAGTACGCACATGTGACATTCTTCTTCAATGGTGGTCGCGAAACCGAATTTGACGGGGAAAAGCGCATACTCATACCATCGCCCAAAGTTGCCACCTACGACCTACAGCCCGAAATGAGCGCATTCATCGTCAAGGACAACCTTGTTGCCGAAATTAACAAGAACGAACACAACCTCATTGTTGTCAACTTTGCAAACGGCGATATGGTCGGACACACAGGCGTTTACAAGGCGATCTGGGAAGCCGTTGAGGATGTTGACAAGTGCATTGGCGAAGTGGTTGCCGCCGCTCGCAACAACGGCTACGATGTCATCATCATCGCCGACCACGGCAATGCCGACAACGCCATAAATCCCGATGGTTCGCCAAACACCGCCCATTCGCTCAACCCTGTTCCCTGCATTGCCATTTCCGACAAGGTAAAATCCTTGAACAACGGTATTTTAGCCGATGTCGCCCCCACCATTCTGAAACTTATGGGCATAGAACAGCCGAAGGAAATGACGGGAAAGGCGTTGTTTTAAAATGACGGATTTGAGTTATTTTTTCTCTAAATCATTCCAATTATCAAATACCTCAAATTTTCAAATTAAATCGTCATTCGTCATTCGTAAATCGCAAATAAATTATATCTTTGCACCGCTAATATTTTATTGGCATTAATTTATTGTAATTCTTTTAATTAGACTGAAAATATATGGCAAGCAGAAGAAAAGAAATGTTTCCGAACGTTACCGATGCAGAATGGAACGACTGGAAATGGCAAGTGAGAAACAGAATCGAGACTCTCGAACAACTGAAAAAATATGTGAAGCTGACTCCAGAAGAGGAAGAAGGCGTTGCTAAGTCGCTGAAGACTCTCCGTATGGCTATCACTCCCTACTACCTGAGCCTCATTAACCCCGACGACCCGAACGATCCTGTCCGCAAGCAGGCTATCCCGACTGCCGCTGAACTTCACCAGTCGGCTGCCGATTTACTCGACCCGCTTCACGAAGACGAAGATTCGCCAGTTCCTGGTCTTACCCACCGCTACCCAGACAGAGTTCTGTTCCTCATCACCGACATGTGCTCGATGTACTGCCGCCACTGCACACGTCGCAGATTCGCAGGTCAGCACGACTGCCAGTCGCCATCGGAACGCATACAGGCAGCTATCGACTATGTTGCACGCACACCACAGGTTCGCGACGTCCTCCTTTCGGGTGGCGACGCTCTTATGGTCGATGATGCTATGCTCGAATCTATCATCCAGAGACTCAGAGCAATTCCTCACGTAGAAATCATCCGTATCGGTTCGAGAACTCCTGTTGTATGCCCGCAGCGTATAACTGACAACCTCTGCGAAATGCTCAAGAAGTACCACCCGATATGGTTAAATACCCACTTCAACCACCCGAACGAAGTTACCGAAGAATCGGCAGCAGCTTGCGCTCGTCTTGCTAATGCAGGTGTTCCACTGGGCAACCAGTCGGTATTGCTCCGCGGCATCAACGACAACGTTGATATCATGAAGAAGTTGGTTCACAAACTCGTTATGATGAGAGTTCGTCCGTACTACATCTACCAGTGCGACCTCTCCATGGGTCTCGAACATTTCCGCACTCCAGTTTCGAAGGGTATCGAAATCATCGAAGGACTTCGCGGACACACATCTGGATACGCAGTTCCTACATTCGTAGTTGACGCACCAGGCGGCGGCGGAAAGATTCCAGTAATGCCTAACTACTTGATTTCGGAAAGCCCGACAAAGGTTATCCTCCGCAACTACGAAGGCGTTATCACAACCTACTCGCAGCCAACCGATTATGTTGACAACCAGACTCCAGCAAGCGAAGAGTCGAAGATTAAGCCCGAAGGAGTTCTCCGTTTGATGAAGGGCGAACAGATGGCTCTCGAACCAAGCAACCTCGCTCGTAAGGAACGTCACACAAAGAAATAAATCAGAAATTTGCTAGATTGAATAAAGGCGTGTTAATCACGCCTTTATTTTAAACACAAACGGATGCCATTTGTCAGCGAAATACTGAAGCACAAGTCACTGTCGATTGTCGGAATGGAAAAGAACACCGGCAAGACGGAGTGTCTTAATTATATAATAGGTAGGCTACGCGACAGCGGCACAAGATTCGCCATAACCTCAATCGGCATCGACGGCGAAAGCGTCGACCAGGTGACAAGCACCCACAAACCCGAAATTGAAATATATCCCGGGACTATGTTCATCACCTCCGAGAACCACTACCGCACACGCAAGATTACATCGGAAATACTGAACATCTCGAAGCAATCGACTTCATTGGGACGACTTATAACCGCACGTGCGCAATCGCAAGGCAAACTGATATTCTCCGGTCCTACTAGCACAATGTGGATTAAGGACATAATCGCCGAAATGCAAGGCTACGGCAGTCAACTTACCATTATCGACGGGGCATTGTCGCGAAAGTCGTTAGGTTCTCCATCGGTTACCGAGTGCATGATACTTTCGACAGGTGCTGCCGTCTCGCACGACTACAAGGAACTCACCCGCAAGACAAAGTTCGTCTATAGCCTGATAAACATCGAATCCTACGAATCGCCTGTAAACGAACAGCTTCTGCGCACCGAACGTGGCATCTGGGCAATAGGCGAAAACAACGAAGTCTACGACCTTGGCATCGACTCCACCCTATTGCTCGAAAACAAGAAGGACAAGCTTTTCGAGTACGGCACTACAATTTTCGCCAGTGGAATTGTTACAGACAAGGTTTTGAATCTTTTGCGCATGCAAAAGGAAATTCAAAACACCACATTGATTGTCAAGGATTTCACAAGGATTTTTGTAACGCCCGAATCGCTCTACTCCTACCTGTCGAAAGGCGGAAAAATCAAGGTTCTACTACGCACAAAGCTCATTGCCGTCTGCGTAAACCCCACCTCGCCCAGCGGTTACGTATTGAATTCGGAAAGAATCACTACAGAACTATCTGAAGCATTGAATATACCTGTGTATGATGTGTTTAAGGAGAAAATGAATAATGAATAAAACGCAAACGGTCATGCTGAATTTATTTCAGCATCCGCTACAATAGATCCTGAAACAAGTTCAGGATGACTATTCGGGATACACTTCGATTTTCCGTATCAGTTACAATTGATAATAGACAATTAAACCTCACCGAGCAGAATCATAAGTACCAAAATGTAAAATAAACTGCATAACACTTAAAGTTTAGACATTTACCAGCGAATAGCATTTCAGAATACTCGGCGGTAAGTCATTTTTGGGGACACATACCGCCAGATATTTTTTCAGAATATATGGCGGTAACTCATATTTTTTGACACTTACCGCCGAGTATTTAACAAAAATACTTGGCGGTAACTAAAAAGGATATTATATTTGCAGACAGAAACATTAAGACTCTAACTATATGAAAATCATAGGTCGGGAACACGAGATAGAACTATTGAACGAATGTTGCCAGTCGAAAAAGCCAGAATTTATCGTAGTATATGGCCGTAGGCGTGTTGGGAAAACATATCTTGTAAAACAATTCTTCAAGGAAAAGTTCGACTTCTACGCCACAGGAACACTCGGAGCCACACTATGCGAACAACTGACACATTTCAACGGTCAGCTCAACAAATACTCCAAGAACTTATACCCTAAACCTCGCAACTGGTACGAAGCTTTCGACCAACTGCAGCACTACCTTGGCAGGTTGCGCAAAGAGAAAATCATTGTATTCATCGACGAAATGCCATGGTTAGATGTTCCTCGCTCAAAGTTTCTTCGTGCCTTCGAACTATTCTGGAATAGCTGGGCATCAAGCAACCCAAAGATAAAACTAGTAGTCTGCGGTTCTGCAACTACATGGATGACTGACAAGTTGCTTGGAGGTCGTGGCGGACTGCACAACCGTGTAACGCGCAGTATCAGGCTTGCACCTTTTACATTGGCCGAAACAAAAAAACTACTTGAGTACCAAGGCATAAAATGGAACAACAGACAGATTCTCGACTGCTATATGACATTCGGCGGCATACCTTATTACATTAGTATGCTTCGAAAAAAACTCAGCATAGTACAAAATATTGACGAACTGCTATTTTCTGCATCTGCGCCATTGAGAACAGAATACGACTTTATGTTCAGTTCCCTCTATGATGATGCTATTTCGTACAAAAGAATTGTTGAACTCCTAAGCCAGAAGGCAAAAGGAATGACAAGAAAGGAAATTATTGATTCGCTGGGACTTATCGACAACGGTAACCTTTCGGCAATACTAAAGAACCTATGCAACTGCGACATTGTTAGCCGCTACTCAGCCTTTGGAAAAAAAGAGCGCGATATGATTTACCAGTTGTCCGACCTTTTCACATTGTTTCACCTGCGCTTTGTCGAAGACTACAATGGTCACGATGCCAGCCACTGGTCGAACATTATGGAAGCCGCGAGCACACGGGTATGGAAAGGCTATGCATTCGAGCAGGTATGTTTCATTCATTTCCCGCAGATTAAGAAAGCTTTGGGAATCAACGGAATACAAAGCGATATCTGTTCGTGGTCGTACCGTAGCGAATATGGCGGCGCACAGATAGATATGGTTATCGACCGTGCCGACCAGACCATAAACCTCTGTGAGATAAAGTATTCGACCTCGCAATACGAAATAAAAAAGAACTACAGCGAGTGGCTTCACGAACGCCGTGAACTATTCCGTGATGTCACGCATACAAAGAAAGCCCTGCACCTTACTATGATTACAACCAACGGACTAAAACCCAATCAATATTCGGGCGACATAAACAGCGAAATATCTATAAAAGAACTACTTAACGAATAATTTATAAATTTAACCTCGGCGGTAACTCATTTTTTTAGGCACTTACCGCCAAGCATTATTTCAGAATACATGGCGGTAACTTATTTTTTTGAAGGGTTAGCGCCGAGTATTTTATTTCTTCTCACCTTCACAAAACAACTCACACAATAATGTTTTGGTGTAATCTTCAAATTATTAGTGGATTTATTGGCTATTAGCAAATGTTTACAATATATAGTAGGTATATACCATATCAAGAGCAATAATATTACAAACTCATTCTATATTTTGCCAATCCAAACCAAAACTATATTTTTGTGACAAAATAAATATCAATGAATAAATTACAAAATATTCGCAACATTGAAACCTGGGAACATTGTCTTCAACGTTGAACCTTGTGTACGGTCACGTTTAAAACGCGACCCGACATTGAACGGCGAAGCCCTCAACGAAGTTAAACATAGAAACCAGAAACGTGAAACATAGAAACTTAGAAACTTTCTTCCCATGCCCGAAACATTATCAATATCCCGCGGTGCAATCACCACCATCAAGTTCGATAACGAACCGACGATGAACGCCATGAGCCAGCTTTTCCTAAAGGAATTCCACGAAGCCGTTGAATCGGTACGCAACGACAAGGAATGCCGAGTGCTAATCATACGAGGAACAGAAAAAGTTTTCTCAGCAGGTGGCAATCTGCACGAAATTTCTGGAGCCGACTACGAAAAAGCCGTCCTGATGGCAACCAACGCGCACTACATTTACGATGGACTGCTAAACCTTGAAATTCCAGTGATTGCAGCTCTGGATGGCATTGTGTATGGCGGTGGACTGGAACTCGCTCTGCGTTGCGACATCCGTTTCTGCACTCCCGAAACCCGCATGAAGTTCCCCGAAGTAGATATGGGCATAATCCCCGGTGCTGGCGGAATCTCGTTCCTATCGAAGTACATCTCCCCTGCCGACATCGCATACTATGTGTATTCGTGCAAGCAAATTCCTGTAGAATACGCAAAGCTGCACGGAATTGTACAGGATGTTTTCTCTCGCAACGAACTGTATGCCAAGGCAGAAGAATTTGCAAAACTACTTGCATCAAAGCCACGCGAAGCACTGCGCGCCGCAAAACACGAAATCACAGCCACAATGTCAGAACCTTTGAGCGAAGCCCTACAGATTGAAATAAAGGAATTTGCATCGACTTTGCAAACCGATGGCAAAAGGATTATCGCAGAGTGGTTTGAAAAGAAGAAATAATCGCGAAGAATGAAAAAACTTATCATATTTGACCTTGACGGCACACTACTCAACACTATCGGCGACCTTACAAACGCCTGCAATTATGTGTTGCACCAGCATGGATTTCCGCCACATACCCACGACGAATACCGCTACTTTATAGGGTCAGGAATCCGCAGGCTCATAAAACTTGCATTGCCAGAGGAATACAGAGACAATGACGAGTTCTGCAAACAAATACTTGATGAGTTCATAATCCGCTACAATGGTCATCTGCACGAAGAAACCTGTCCATACGATGGCATTATTCCCATGCTCAAAGAACTGAACCACAAAGGCATAAACATAGCCATCGCATCAAACAAGTATCAGGAGGGCGTTGATGCTGTTGTTGAATTCTATTTCCAAGACATCAAATTCGCTGCTACAGTAGGCACAAGCACAGAAATCCCCGTAAAACCCAACCCGACAATAGTACACAAGATTATTGAAAAATGTCCAGTACCCCAAAACGAAATCCTATATCTTGGCGATTCTGGTGTTGACATGCAGACTGCAAAAAATGCAGGACTTACAGCTCTTGGCGTCCTCTGGGGCTTCCGCACAAAGGATGAACTTATTGCCAATGGTGCCGACTATACAATTGAAATGGTTGAAGAGATTTGGGATTTTATATAACAGAAAAAAACAATAGTTTCTGTCAATATACACCACATTTCAAGATCATTTTATTACCAACAAGTTACCAATAACATTTTACCAAAGAGGGGACTTGGATAGATTTTCTCACAACCCTCTTACGCATACAAAAAGAGAGGCAATACGTTGCGTCTTCACACAAAACAAAAAAGTCCGACTATGAAGCCGGACTTTTTGTAATTTACATAAACAAACTTCGGTTTACATCAGTGATGACCAAAGGCTTGCGTAAGCTGTTCCAAGTATTGCAACCCAGATAACCCAGTAAACGATATACAAAGCGCTGAGAATAATACCAATTATTGATGTTATCTTACCTGCCTTCAGCATACCGTCACCTGTAAATTGATCTGGAGCCTCATTATATGCATCTGTTCCTTTCTTTGCAAGTACAAGACCTACTATACCACATACTAAACCTACGAACATGCATCCAAATACTATGGAGCAAATACCCAATACCAATGCAGCTACTGCATACGGTGCATTCTGATTTTGAATCTGATCAGTCATATTATTAAATTTTAAAATTTAGTTTCGCAAAATTAAACAAATCATGCCACATTGTATAAAATACATGAATATTTTTTTGCAACATTATTCCGCTAATTTACAACTTATTGCCACTTAAACACCATCAGAATGCTACATTCTGATATATCCAGTTGAATAGGAAAACGGCAAGATTAACCCAAACTATTATCCAACCTATTCGTTTTGTCATCTTTTTTGTTGCAAACAGAACTATACAGACAAGCAAAGTCAAGAACCATGCAGCCAGAGGTGGAAAACAAACTATACTCCCCCACACATCGCCTTGTAGCAAAAGTATTAACCCTCGCTGAAAGCCACACATAGGACAGCTAAAACCGAACAACTGCTTGTGGAAACAAGGCAACATGTGCGAACTCAACCATTCAACTATACTTTCCATACTCCGCAAAATTATGCAATTACGAACTAATACCAAACAAAAAAATGACTACCTTTGGCGCAAAATAATTTTTTATGAGAAAAAAGGCACTACTATACTTTCTTGCCATCCTACTCGCCGTTCCTGCCTTTGCGCAGGACGACTTCACAATAGGGCATTTCCAGAACCTACGCGACAACGAAATATATTTCAAAGGAATAAATACAGCTATTCGTCCAGCAACTGGTGTAGAAAACGAAGTTTACGACAGCCTTATCTTTCCCAAGAACGACAAGGTCGAGAAAAACTGGTTTGTCCGCAAATTGTTCCACGAACACCTATTTATTATAGGCAACGAAAAATACAAGGTTTATTTCGACCCGATTTTCGATTTCCGTTACAATAGGCTAAACGACCTCACCGACCATAACAATCCTGTAGGAATCAACGGCTACACCAACACGCGCGGTGCAATAGTCAATGTAAAACTCAGCGAATATGTTTATCTGAACACCAGCATATACGAAAACCAGGCTGTGCTGCCAGCATATATGGCAGAAGTTTACCGAATAAAGGGCAACATCCCCGGATATGCCCGCGTTAAGAAACTCAACGGCTTCTCCGAATTCGACTATGCCAACGCCTACGGAAACGTTTCGTTCCGCCCAATCAAATGCCTCAACTTCACACTCGGCTACGACCGTCTTTTCATCGGTGACGGACTGCACTCGATGATACTTTCAGACTACGCCGCACCTATGCCATACGTAAAGACAAGCGTCAAGTTCGGCAAATGGGAATATGTGAACCTAGTAACGCGCCTAATGCAGTACAACACGATGCAAAATGTTGAAACAGCCGACAAAACCAGCAAGGTTGCGACATACAACTTTTTGATTTACAATCCACAAAACGGATGGCAGTTCACATTCTTCGAACAAAGCGTAATAGACCACAAGAACAAGACATTCTGGGAAGGACTTGCACAGGGAATTCCTGTAGCAAGACTCTTCTACCCTATTTTTGCCGACAATACCAATGCACGATTCGGCGCAAATGTTATGTACGAACATCCAAAAATTGGTATTTTCTATACACAGGCTGTTATGGACATTTATAACTCACTTCTTAATTTTGATTTTCAAGTAGGATACAAAAACCATAATCTACTCAATGTCAAAGGTCTGGATATTCAGTTAGAATGTAACTTAGACTATATGCACAATCTTAAACACCATATCAGCAACACAGATTATATTACACCATTTATTATAAACTCAAACTATGGGCAATCACTTACTATACCTAAGAATCGGGTAACCTACTTATTTTCAACCATGCTTTCGTACCAGATAAAACAATTTAAAGTGATGGCAAGGTATAATCTTTCTCCTGATGTATTAGTATTTTTAGAACCAGTAAACGGATACTATTCATACGGTGATCCTGACAGCTTCGTTCATCCTCGCGACCAGTTTGACTTCCAGTTCATCTACGAAATGAACCCCGTAAACCGAATGCAGTGGTTTGCTGGAATATCGATGTACAGCCTCGCGGACAAACCTCTCGACTACTATTTCAGCATTGGATTCAGGACGGCATTAAGGAACAACTATTAAAATCGACGCAAAATGAAACATATAGCATTAACATTTATCATAATTCTCGCGTCGGTAACAGCCTTCGCACAGAACCTGCAGGTACGCGACTTCCGCATTGCACGCGACATAGAAAAGTCGGCAAACGGCAAATTCTCGACCACCCACTCGTCGATGAAGCCGTACAGGACCACACTGCAGACCGAAATTTCGGATTCCATTGTACCGATGAGCGACTTTGTGGCATACAAACTGCAAAATGACAACATTTACCTCAACATACAGCCAGTATAT
Source organism: Bacteroidales bacterium (assembly GCA_045112395.1). Lineage (GTDB taxonomy): Bacteria > Bacteroidota > Bacteroidia > Bacteroidales > ML635J-15 > Bact-19. The sequence continues at coordinate 8,111 of JBGUHW010000010.1, read as the reverse complement.
GAATTGGGCGGTTCGTACAACTTTGCCAGAAAGAAAGATTTCCGCATTGCAGAAACTGCAGGTGCAATCATCGACTTTTCGCTTAAAGGCAAGTTGAATATCAACTATATGCTTACCGAAACGTACGGATATAAGAATAGGATGTCATACGGCAACCAATTTGACGAACTATTTCCATACAATTTCGACAGAATCTGGGGCTTCTATAACGACAAAAACTTAGCAAGAGGTTTCTTTCTGGAGCAGACATTCAACATAAACTACACTCCTGTAGAATTTTTCAGCATCGAAATTGGAAACGGCAAGCACTTCTACGGCGATGGAAAACGCTCATTGCTTCAATCTGACATTTGCAACAACTATCCGTACTTGAAAGTGGAAACAGAATTTCTCAACTTCAAATACTCGTGCGTATGGTCAATGCTTGATGAAGGATTGTATCTCCGCTATCTGCCGACAGCCGACTGGGGTTACACAAATATGAAATCATTCCAGGAAAGATGCAAGTTCAATGTAACACACTATTTGGATTATCGCATTGGGAATCATGTAAACATTGCAATTTTCGAATCAGTAATGTCGAGCAAGTTCCTATCGTTTGAGTACTTCAACCCAGTAATTTTCCTGCGTCCACTGGAATTTTCGATGGGAAGTAACGAAAACGCTCTGTTAGGTGTGAATATGAAGGTTTCGTTTAGCCAAAAGAACTGCATTTATGGTCAGGTTGTACTTGATGATGTAATTGTCGGTCAACTGATGAACGATGTCAAACATAGGCTTAATAGTTCATACACAGGACAATACGGCTGGTTTGCCAACAAATGGGGCATTCAAGGCGGTCTGAAGTTCTTCGACATGTTCAAGGTCAAGGGCTTGGACTGCTTTGTTGAAGGTAACATTGTCCGTCCATACACATATTCGCATAGCCAGCAGGAACTCACTTACACCCACGCATACAAACCTCTAGCCCACCCGCTTGGTGCTAACTTCGTAGAGGGTCTGTGTGGCATTAGCTATTTTAACGATATTATAGAATGTTCACTAGAAATGTCGTATGCAATCGTTGGTTGCGATTCCTCGTTCAATTCGCATTTCGGACAGAATGTTTTCTATCCCACGATGGACGCCTACCAACCGAACCAAAATAACATTCCTGTATCAAGTTACTACAATGTACTCCTTCAAGGCATACGCACAAATGTAGCAACAGTAAAACTCGACATTGCATATTATCCGCTCAAGAACAAGGCTTTGTCGGTATTTGCTGAAATAGCTATGCGCTACAACAGTAACGAACTGCGTAAAGACAAGTATCTGGGAGTGTGTGTAGGAGTTAGATCGAGACTAATAAAGTAGTTTCTGGTTTCATGTTTCTGGGTTTGAACAACAACTTTTAACTTGTAACTATTTTTTGAACTCTTGAACCTTGAACTTTGAACAAGAAACTTTAAAACCAGAAACAGTGAAGCGTAGAAACGTGAAACATTGAAACGCCGCTGGGAGCGAAGCTCAGTGATCGAGAATCTTGAAACCTTGAACGTTAAACGTTAAACGTTGAACGGCTACGCCTACTGGTTTCTCTTCGTTGGCTTCCATACCCCCGACTCCACGCCCTTAATTGCCTTGAACATACCGATTAGCAAAGCTAAATTCATAGAGAAAAAGTGAGTTACGAACCTAAAAAGTATATTGTTGCAATTTAGTTTTTTAAGAATATAGTCTATCGGTATCAACAAAAGCACCGCAACAAAAAGCAATAGTGCAACAAGATAAAATTTCAGATAGAAAGCCAAGGCAACACACAAAGCAAACCAGATAATCATCAGCACAGGCGTTATCCAGCGCAGAACCTTGTGCGACCAAAAACTGAACGACACTCCACTGCGCGATGTGAAAAGCACATCCCGAAACTCGTGCAAATTCTGAAAATCACCAGTCGCAATACGCACCTTGCGGCGAAACTCATCCGATATATTGTTGGAAACATCCTCATACACACGCGCATCGACATTGTTAACAGCCTTGTAGCCCTTACGAATAACATTCATGCAAATATAAAAGTCATCCACGAGAAAATTCTTCGGCACTGGCGAATGCAGATTCTTCCTCATGGCAAAACAACCGCCGAACGGCCCCATCATACTGCCCCACAACAAGCCCTCCTGGTTCTTTATGCGAACTTCGCGCGATATGTACGACTTCTCCTGAATGGAAATACCGTCCTTTTTCAGACCTGTATTTATCATGTTTGAATCAACAAGCCCGGCATTTTCATCAGCAAACGGCTTCATCAGCTCCGAAATAGTGTCCTTGTCGAACATCACATTTGCATCCGACAAAATCATAATCTCGGACGGACATTCTGAAATTAGCGAATTTATAACATTTGCTTTACCCCTACGCTCGGTGTATGCAAACAGCTTTATGAACGGATATTTTTGAGCATATTCAGACACAATTTCGTTTGTATGGTCCGTACTGTTATCGGAACCTATAAGGACATGCAACTTTTCGAGGGGATAATCGGAATCGACAATAGTTTGTAGCTTCTGAGCAATAACAGCCTCCTCATTAAAAAGCGACATAATTACTGTAACGTCAGGCAATTCCGGCAACTGCTGGTACTCTGCTTTCTTTTTCCGCGAAAGAAGCGACAGCAATACAGGAAATCCAACGTATGTATGGAAAACCAACGCCACAACAATCCAAAACAATATCTGCAAAGCAATAATCATCTCCTCCCTGTCTTATAAAAATCCAACAACCTTGATGCAATTATATTGTTATCAAAATTTTCCACGACAAATTTACGCGCATTTGCCGAAATTTCATCATATAGAGCCTTGTTGCCTGCAAACCTCTCCATGCAAGCATGAAAATCTGATGCACTATCGGCTACAAATATATTTTTTCCATTTTCGGTTGCAATCCCCTCAGTTCCCAATGTGGTTGTAATCACCGCTTTTCCTGCCGCCATTGCCTCAACTATTTTTATGCGCATACCGCTTCCGGAAAATAACGGAACTACAAAAATAGAACCCGATGCATAAAAATCCGCAGCACTTTCGACTTCTCCCATATAATCTACGCCATTAGTTTTAAGGAAGTTTGCAAATGCGACATCTGCATTGCGACCTGCAACGCGAAACATTGCATCAGCATGCTTGTGGCGATACTCATTCCAAACATTTTCAACAAACCATGTCAAGCCTTCGCAGTTTGGCTGCCAGTCGAGTGCACCAATGTAGGAAAAGCTTGGAAAATCTGCAGTTGAATTGTCTATTGAAAACAATGGGGACATAGGTTCAAGCCCTAGTGGGACTACATGCATCGGCTTTTCATTTCCATTCTGCGAAAAGAATTCCGCATCACGGTCAGTTATCGGCACAAGATAGTCGTATGAATTGATGTACGAAAGTTCAAACTTCCGCATACGCCTTGCGATAATGCGCTTGTACAACCTCTTCGAAAGCGACTTTTCATTTTCCACCATGCGCGACCATATTTCATGCTCCACATTGTGCGCCCGCAATGCGACTTTTGCCTGCGAACATTTCCTTATTGCAGGAATATACGGACATAGATACAAACCTTCGAGTTGAACGATGTCATAGTTATTAGCAGTCAAAAGTTCGCACAACTTTTTCTCGAAGTCCTTGTTTATAAACCTTTCGGCATTGTATGGCAAAGACGAGAAAAGAAGGTTCTTCAAAGCTGCCGTTGCCCGTATTGTAGTATCGATTGGAACTGCATGGAAGTTAATTTCCGATGATATTTCGGCAGGAATATCGCCAATGTTGCAGAAATGCTTGGATGTATTCATGGCAAGCAAGTCCACAATGCAACCGCATTTACGCAACGACCTTGCGAGCGTAAGCGTAGCAATTGCTCCGCCATCCTTTGCCGGATATGGCATCTTATTGGCGACAACCAGAATTCTCATCACCGAAATTGCAGAAACCTACTTAATGTTATCTTCCAATATCTTTATCAACTTAGGTTCCAAGTCCTTGTATGCAGCATACGCAGCTTCATCGTAGCTTTTCAGGAAACTGCCTTTAATCGACAGTTTATTGTCGTATGCAGGCTTAGCCTCCGATTTCTTCTGCAAGGTAACATTTGCATCCACAAAAGAATAGTAAGTTGTCTGCGTACCATTCGACATTGTATTGTACTTCCTTGACGATGACCTTATTACGACAACCCAGTCGGCACTAGCCTTGTCGGTAGAATAACCTATGCCATGCAAAGCCAGCCAGTCCTTTATGCTTTCCTGAATTGTCCAATACGGCTTTCCGAAAACATCTGCACTATAGTCAACTGCAACCATCAACTTCGGACCAATCTTAGCATAAACATCCTTTACCTCGTTCAATACTTCCACCTGCTTTTCGCGAAGATTGTCAATAGTTTCCTGTTCACAACCAAATACTTTCAGCAAAAACAAAGCATTTGTATTATCCGTCAAATCGGGAACAACAGCTTCGAGAGCGAGCCTAGCCTTGTCGTTACGACCAGCATCAATATGCGACCTTGCCACCTTTAATGAATCAGTAACACGATTTTGCGCATTGCTGATTGCATCGCAATAATACTTGCTAGCCACAGCCTTTTCAATGTATACAATTACACATCCGTGATGAGTATAATTGTTGTAGTAATTCTTCTTCTCGATAAAGGAAGAACCTACAGTTGCCGAATATCCATATTCTTCAAGATATTTTACCACAGCATCTTCGTCAACGCTAAGCGTTTGCAATGCCACAAGATTATGCACTGCAACCTTTACGCTCTTAAGAAGACGATTTACTGCATTTTTCTCCAATCCGGACAAAAAGTCGGCTTCTGGCTTAATTTCCTCGTTCTCGCCAGGCTGCAAACTTGAAAAATACTTGTCTGTTGTATATGCCTGCCATTCTTCCGGACATTCCTTCTGTGCATTGGCTGCAATAGCGAAAGTCAACAAAACCAACAAGTTGACAAAAAACAATTTCTTCATATCAATATTTTTTACAATAATTCATTACCTGAAAAAATAAACGGTAGCAAATCTGATACCGAACTAAATTCGTAGACTTTGGATTTTCCGACAAGCAATATGCGCATCGGCTTTCCCTGACGGGTTTCCGTCTCCGACAAAACCTGACGGCAAGCACCACACGGAGGAACAGGTTCGCCGCGATAGTCGCCATTTTCATCAAGAACGGTTATTAGAAGCGTATCCACAGCGACATTTGGATATTTGGCATTTGCATAAAAAACGGTCACACGTTCTGCACAAAGACCTGAAGGAAATGCAGCATTCTCCTGATTGCACCCGCTAAGAATCTCGCCATTTTCAAGCAAAACAGCCGCACCTACCCAAAACTTGGAATATGGCGCGTATGCCTTACTAGCCGCTTCGGTTGCCTCATCCAATAACTTTTTCTCGATATCGGAAAGTTCCTGATGTGATTTCTCTATATAACTAATCTTTAATTCGTTAACCTTCATTATTATCAGATTTTAAAATTTCAGAACATCTATTTCTAACATCTTCGAGCAACCACGATGGAGTGGAATTTGCACCGCTAATACCTACATCATTGCAACCGACAAACCATTCTTCCTGCAAATCAGCGACATCGGTTACAAAATACGACTTAGGATTTGTACTACGGCATACCTCGTAAAGCATCCTGCCATTGGAACTTGCTTCATCTGTTACGAAAACAATCGATTCGTGCATACGACAAAACTCCTGCAAACGGGGAATCCTATTCTTTACGCTTCCGCAAACTGTTTCGTGAACCTCAACCCTGGCATTCTTACTTTTTAAGACATCAGCCACCTTGGAAAATAACAAATAATCGGCAGTTGTCTGCGAGAACAATGCAATTTTTCCATCAACGTTCAGGCTTTCAGCTTCTTCCAGCGACGAAATCACAATGGCTTTTCCATCTGTCTGCCCGACAAGACCATTCACTTCCGCATGTCCCTTCTTGCCGAAAATGACAATCTGGCAATCGGGTTCTTTGTTGTATTTCTGAGCGATAAGTTCTTGAAGTTTAAGCACTACGGGACAAGTTTCGTCAACCACTGTTATACCAAGTCGCTTTGCATCTGCGTATGTTGAAGGCGGTTCCCCATGGGCGCGTATCAGCATCCGCGAAGGTGGATCAGCAAACATCTCGTCCTTGTCAATAGTACGAAGACCTAGTTTTTCGAGACGACTTTCCTCCTTCTGGTTGTGGACAATCTTACCAAGACAATATGCAGAGCCGAACTCCGACAGTTCTTTTTCCGCCGAAGTTATCGCCTTGGTAACGCCAAAGCAAAATCCTGCATATTTATCTATATTTACCACTAGCTATTTACGATTTACGAAGTACGATTTACGATTTGAAGATTCGATGATTTGATAATTTGAGAATTCGAGAATTCAAAATGTCCTTTATACATTGTCAATTATCCATTATCAATTGTCAATTATCCTTTTATCCTCTCCATAGCCCAGTCGTAGGCAATCTGCAACTGCTCTTCACGGGTAATGTGCGAATTGTCAAGCACTACGGCATCATCGGCCTTTCGAAGCGGACTTTCAGCACGGCTCTGGTCAATGCGATCACGTTCCTGAAGGTTCTGCTTAACCTCAGCCATATCGGCGGGTTCGCCTTTCGAGAGCATCTCGTCGTAACGTCTTTGCGCACGAACATCGACCTCGGCTGTAACAAAAATCTTCAGTTCTGCATTTGGGAAGACAGTCGTTCCAATGTCACGACCATCCATTACAACGCCCTTAGCCTCGCCCATTTTCTGCTGCTGGGCAACCATCACATGGCGAACTTCGGGAACTGCTGCAACAGGACTAACCCACTGCGACACATATATCTTGCGGATTTCGCGTTCCACATTTGTTCCGTTCAGGAAAGTCTGGGGCTCTCCGTTTGCGTTCAGCTCGAAATGAATCTTTACATCGTCAAGGCTTGCAATAAGCTTCTTGGTGTCGAGTTCCTCGTCAACAATCATATTGTTGCGCAGAGCATACAGTGTCACAGCGCGGTACATAGCCCCGCTGTCGATATATACATATCCCAGCTTTGCAGCAAGCTGCTTCGCCAGGGTGCTTTTTCCGCATGATGAGAAGCCGTCAACGGCTATTGTTATTTTCTTATCCATATATTTTCTTTATATGGGGCTGGTCTAAGACCATGCCCCAACAAATACGTCTATTTCATGAAATCTTCTACATCTTTTATCTCAATAGGAATACGTCTGTCACCGACAATGCGAGAACCTGTCGGAGTTATGAGGATGTCGTCCTCGAGACGAATGCCACCGAAATCACGGTACTTGTCAACCTCGGCATAATTGATGAACTGCTCGAACTTGTGTTCGCGTTCCCAGATGTCAATAAGCTGTGGTACAAAATAAATACCAGGCTCGTTTGTCAAGACATTGCCGACCTGCAACCTCTTGCCCATACGCAACGATGCAACTCCGAAAATCTTTATCGGCTGCACTTCCTCGTCGTAGCCGACATTTATCTGACCGAGGTCTTCCATATCGTGAACATCAAGGCCCATCATGTGGCCAAGTCCGTGAGGCATGAACATTGCGTGAGCGCCAAGTTGTACGGCTTCCTTCATGTCGCCCTTCATAAGGCCAAGAGCCTTAAGTCCTTCTGCAAGGATTTCGCAAGCCTTCAGATGAATCGACTGGTAAGTCTCTCCAGGCTTCATCATCGGAATCGAGCCATTGATTGTATTGAGCACAATCTGATAAACATCTTTCTGCCTCTGCGAGAACTTTCCGCCAACGGGGAATGTACGTGTATTGTCCGAAGCATAACCCATATCTGTCTGTGCGCCGGAGTCGTTGAGCAGCAAATCGCCAGTGTGGAGGATATTTTCGTGGGTATGGTTGTGAAGGATTTGTCCGTTCTTCGAAACAATCGAGTGGAAAGATGTCAACAGGCCGTGCTTGAGGCTTATGCCTTCGATTGTACCATAAATTTCATGTTCAGAAACGCCATCCTTAGCCATCTTCATTGCTGTGGTATGCATTTCGTAGCCAATTTCGGCAGCTGCCTTAAGTTCCTCTATCTCGCAGGCTTCCTTTACGTTACGCAA
>JBGUHW010000009.1:0-18219 GCA_045112395.1 Bacteroidales bacterium | reverse complement strand
CTGCTATCGACTGCCATATTTCCTCGGTGATGAACGGCATGAACGGATGCAACAGAAGAACCAGTTTCTCGAAGAAACCTATTGTTGCATCATATGTCTTGCGGTCGATTGGCTGTCCGTATGCCGGCTTGATAAGTTCGAGGTACCATGCCGAGAATTCATCCCAGAACAACTTGTAAACTCTCATCAGGGCTTCCGAAATGCGGTACTTCGAGAAATCCTCGTCAAGGTCGCTTATGGTTTCGCTGAGCTTAGAGTTGAACCAGTCAACAGCAACCTTTGCCTCGGCAGGCTGCTCGATGTCGGCGACATTCCAACCCTTTACAAGACGCAGAGCGTTCCAAATCTTGTTGTTGAAGTTACGACCTTGTTCGCACAAAGCCTCGTCGAAAAGAATGTCGTTTCCAGCAGGTGCAGACAACATCATACCCATACGTACACCGTCGGTGCCGTACTTGTCCATAAGTTCAATCGGATCGGGTGAGTTGCCGAGCGACTTCGACATCTTACGGCCAATCTTGTCGCGAACGATACCAGTGAAATATACATTCTTGAACGGCATCTGACCTTTGTACTGGTAGCCAGCCATAATCATCCTAGCAACCCAGAAGAAAATAATATCGGGAGCCGTTACAAGGTCCGAAGTCGGATAATAGTACTTGATTTCCTCGTTGTCGGGATTGTTGATGCCGTCAAAGAGCGAAATAGGCCACAGCCACGACGAGAACCAGGTGTCCAAACAGTCGCTATCCTGACGCAAATCGCTCATTGTGAGGTTGTTGTCGCCAGTCTTTTCCTTAGCTCTCTGAAGTGCAAGTTCAGGAGTTTCGGCAACAACATAACCGCCCTTAGGCAGGAAGTATGCAGGAATCTGATGACCCCACCACAACTGACGGCTGATGCACCAGTCCTTGAGGTTTTCCATCCAGTGGCGGTAGGTGTTCTTGTATTTTGCAGGGTAGAACTTAATGTCATCGTTCATTACAGCATCGAGGGCAGGTTTTGCAAGGTCCTGCATCTTGAGGAACCACTGCATCGAAAGCTTAGGCTCGATAGCGACATTTGTACGCTCCGAGTAGCCAACTTTATTAGTGTAGTTTTCAACCTTTTCGAGAAGCCCGGCATTCTGCAGGTCGATTTCAATCTGCTTGCGGACAGCAAAGCGGTCCATTCCAACATACAAACCAGCGGCTTCGCTCAAAGTACCGTCATCGTTGAAAATATCGATGCTTTCGAGGTTGTACTTTTCGCCAAGCATATAGTCGTTGACATCGTGAGCTGGAGTAACCTTCAAGCAACCAGTACCGAACTCTATGTCAACATATTCGTCTTCGATTACAGGAATTACACGATTTACGAGCGGAACAATCACCTTCTTGCCCTTCAGGTGGGTATTTTTCGGGTCGTTGGGGTTGATACACATTGCAGTATCGCCCATGATTGTTTCGGGACGAGTTGTTGCAACGATTGCATAACCGTCTTCGCCTTCAATCTTGTAACGCAAGTAATAAAGTTTGCCATTCTGTTCCTTGTAAACAACTTCCTCGTCCGACAAAGCTGTCTTTGCCTGCGGATCCCAGTTGACCATACGTACGCCACGGTAGATGAGCCCCTTGTCGTAAAGGTCGCAGAAAACCTTGATAACGCTCTTCGAGCGCTTTTCATCCATTGTGAAGGCTGTGCGGTCCCAGTCGCACGAAGCGCCGAGCTTGCGAAGCTGCTGCAGGATTATTCCACCGTGTTCGTGAGTCCAGTCCCAAGCATGCTTTAGGAATTCGTCGCGGCTGAGGTCGGTTTTCTTTATGCCCTGCTGAGCAAGTTTATTGACAACCTTTGCTTCGGTAGCAATCGAAGCGTGGTCGGTCCCAGGCACCCAGATTGCATTCTTTCCCGACATGCGCGCGCGACGGACAAGAATATCCTGAATTGTATTGTTGAGCATGTGACCCATGTGCAAAATTCCAGTAACATTTGGCGGGGGAATCACAACAACGTAAGGTTCGCGTCCGTCAGGTTCCGAATGGAAGAACTTATGTTCAGTCCAGTAGTCGTACCATTTCTTCTCTATCTCCTGCGGTTCGTATTTGGCAGATAATTCCATATTGAATGTTTTTTATATCGTTTAAAAAAGTTCGCAAAGTTACAATATTATTTACGATTTACGAAGTACGAATTACGATTTTTGATTTTGGCGAAAAGGCTTACTGTCTCATAGTCTTGCAGCCAGACTGCTCGACTGGTCTTCTTTTTGCCTTTTGCCAAATTTGCGTTAGCCATTGAACATTGAACCTTTGAACGTTGAACAGCATTAAACCCAGAAACGTTAAACCAGAAACATTGAACGTTAAACGTGAAACCAGAAACATAGAAACGTGCTTTAGCCCCAGAAACCGCGAAGCGTAGAAACGAGAACGGCTAGCCAACCATTGAATCATTGAATTATCAAATTATCAAATTCTGGAACCTTAAACGTTGAACCTGAACGTTGAACCTTAAACGTTGAACCTGAAACGTGAAACCAGAAACGGCGTCATCCTCTGTAAAGACGTGCCATGGCGCGTCTCTACAGAAACGCCAAAGGCATTGAAACGTTGAACCTGAACGTTGAACCTTAAACGTTGAACCTGAAACGTTAAACCAGAAACGTGAAACCAGAAACGTGAAACCAGAAACATTGAACGTTGAACCAGAAACTTGAAACGGCTTTAGCCAGAAACTTTTCTATTGCCTATTTGTAAATAATATTTATCTTTGCACCGCAAATAAATACTTAACAAGTAATATTTTATAAAGTTTTGATTAAAGCCGAGGGGTCCGATGGCATATAACGGGAGGTTTGGAATATGAAAAAACTATTATTTAGTGTGTTCCTATTGCTGGCAATGGCATTTGGAGCAGTCGCACAAACAGAAGTGACGATTGGTGATGGTTCAGGAACGGACTTTTATTTTCCTGTAAACATGTTCTACAATTATTCGCTTACGGAGCAGATTTATACTGCAGAAGAAATTGGTGTGGCAGGAACAATTACCTCTATCAGTTACTATTATGATTTCGTTAATTCTTTCGACCTGCCAGATGTTAAGATATACATGATGGCTACGAGTAAGAGTTCGTTTAGTTATTATGGTGATATCGTTCCTTTAACAGATGCCACATTGGTGTACTCTGGCAACTTTGCTGCTTCTAATGTCGGTTGGATGACTATTAACCTCGATAATGAATTTTATTACAATGGTACAGACAATCTTATAGTATGCATATACGATCCGGTTTTTGATTATCCTGGGTCGAATTATAAATTTTATTATACAACAACCAGTGGATACACGGCAATTACCTATTATAGTGATACTGATGTTCCTAACATTAACGATTTGTCATCGTTTGGTGGAAATAAGGAGGTTTTTAGGGGTCATAGCGATATTAAACTCGTTATTGATGTAGAAGAAAATCCTGCATGTCCGAAGGTTAGAAAACTTGCTGTGAACAATGTTACTTCTTCAACTGCAAATGCTTCGTGGATGCCGGTTGGTAGCGAATCCGCATGGGTGCTCAAGTATGGAGCTCATGGGTTTGATATTGAAACCGAAGGTACTACCGTGGAACTGACAAGTACAAGCTATACATTGGAAGGTCTTGAGGCAAGAACTTTATATGATGTATATGTAATATCTGTTTGCGGAGATGATAACGAAAGCGGAATAAGAATGCTTACATTTGAAACAGAATGCGAACCAATTGCTGATTTCCCATGGACAGAAGACTTTGATTCTTTGCCAGATTTAAATTTCCCAGAATGCTGGTCGATTATTAATAATAATCAAGATGACGATTATTGGTATATAGACAATTATGATTTGGATAATATTCAGGCTGCCATTTATACAGATTATAATGAAGGAAACAATGACGACTACCTCATACTTCCTCCTTTTGAACTTGACGGTAACTATGGATTCAGTTTCGATGTGCGCGTTGAAAGCGCTGACGAACCCAATGACTACGAGGTCCTTCTTTCCACCACATCATCAAGTATTGAAGATTTTACAGTAGTACTGCAGCCCCTTGAAACGGTTTACAATACATCATTTCAGAGAAAAAATATTCCATTGCCAGATTATCACGGAACCGTTTATATCGCTATTCATGTTCCTCAGGGTGGTCTTGATGGATGGTATTTGTTCTTCGACAACTTTGAACTCCGTGATGCGCTCCACGATGCAGAAATTGTTGATTTCAGATTCCCAACACGTATGGCCGCTCCTGTAATCGACAGCGAAAATGCAACTGTTACTGCAATCGCTTCGTATCAGGCCGACCTCTATGACCTTGCAGAAAGCCTTACTCTTTCGGTTGACGCTATTTATACCGAGAATAGTGTAACTGTATTAGATAATGAAAAAACATATACATACACCGTTACAGCAGAAGACAGGACAACCACCAAGGACTGGACTGTCGTTGTTACAAAGGCAGAATCTGCAAGTACCGCAAACGATATAGTTTCGTTCACATTCGAAAATCAGGTAGGAGAGTCGGTAATAGATACAGTAAATAAAACCGTCTTGGCGTATGTGGAATGGTATTGGGATCTTACATCTCCTATATTCCCGGAGATCGAGGTTTCGCCAATGGCTACCATCAGCCCCGAAAGCGGTACGGATCAATATTTCAACGAACCGGTTGTCTATACCGTTGTAGCCGAAGATGGCGAAAGTACTGCCAACTGGACGGTAACAATCATCAACGACCCGAATGCTTGTATTCTTCCGTATTACATTATTTTTGATGAAGTTACAACTACTACCGCATCTTTGTTTTGGTATAGGATGTATACCGAAACATCTTACCAGCTGAAGGTTTCTACAACCGAAATGACAGATATGGAAGCCGAAGCAGATGTTTATGACAGTATAATTGCTGTTAATGGTGACGAGATTAACGTTGATCTTACCGGATTGACGGCGGCCACAACATACTACATATACCTTAAGCCTAATTGTAGCACCGATGATTGGTACGAAACCTACTTTATTACAGAATGCGGAACTTCTGCATATCGTCTTCCATTTGTCGAGACATTCGAAGAAGTTTCGGGATCAAGGCAATGCTGGACTATAGTGGATGCAAACGATGATAATACCACTTGGAGTTATGATAATATGATTACTGGTAATGGAGAATCCGCATATTATAATTTCGATTCATATAATGATGCCAACGACTGGTTGATTTCTCCTAAGATTGCGATAGTTGAAAATGCCTATTTGACATTCGATTATGCAGTAAACTCTAATACTATTTCGGAAAGATTCTCGGTATATGTAATGGATGATCCGGAAAACTACGAAACTGCAACACAGATTCTTGCAACACAAATTGTAAATAATGATGAATTCGTGGCAATAACAGACATCGACCTTTCTGGATATGCAGGACAGGACATTTACATTGGTATCAAGTGCGAATCGGAGGCTGATCATTATTCTTTCATTGTCGATAACTTCAAGGTTTTATTGCCGACCTACACAATTACAGCAACTGCTGGTGAAAATGGTACAATCAGCCCTGCCGAAGTGACAGTTTACCAAGGTGAAGATGCCGATTTTACAATTGTTGCAAATGAAGGCTACAGAATTGAAAGCGTAATGGTTGATGCAACAAATGATGTCACTGAAAATGTTGTTGCTGGCGACGGCGTATTCTTCTACACATTTGAAAATGTAACAGAAGACCATACGATTAACGTAACATTCGAGTTGATTCCTACCTACACAATCACTGTTAGCGCTGGTGAAAATGGTAACGTTTATTATAACGATGCTTTGGTTTCTGCTCCTATCGTAGTAACTGAGGGTGCAACTCCAGCATTTGAAATCACACCAGAGACTGGCTATCAGATTGATGTTCTTACAGTTGGCGGTGATACTATAGAGCTTACAGAGCAACAGTTGAGCGGATTAACCTACACATTCGCACCTGTAATGGCAGACATCACTCTCATAGTAACATTCGTTGAGCTTGTTGCAGTTGACGAGATTGAAGCAGGTTCGATGTCAATCTACCCGAACCCGAACAACGGTATGTTCAGCATCGACTTCAGCAACATCGAAGGTGATGCAACCTACCAGCTCATCGATGCCCGTGGCGTGGTTGTTGAAACTCGCGACATCAACGTGATGAATGGTGAAACAATGAACTTCAACCACAATCTTCGCGCTGGTGCTTACTTTGTAAGAATCATCAGCGGCGATAAGGTTTACATTGAGCAGATTGTTGTTGAATAACAAATAGCACAACCAAGAATACAGAGGTCGCTCGCAAGGGCGACCTTTTTATTTTTAATCGCGCGATTTTTTCTGTACAGACGCAAAATCTTGCGTCTTAATCGGCGCAAATCATTGCAATCGGCGCAAATCATTGCAATCGGCGCAACGCATTGCGCCGCTACAATCATCAAATCATCAAATCATTGAATTATTGAATTTTCAAATCATCTTGTACAATCGTGCCATGGCGCGATTCTACAAATGGACGCGATTCTTCCTTGTACAGACGCAAAATCTTGCGTCTTAAACGGCGCAACGCATTGTACATAAACGGCGCAACGCATTGCGCCGCTACAAATCCATAAACGTTGCCTCCCTTGAATTGTACAGTCGTTGCGCGCAACGACTCTACATCGAATCATGGACGAACCTGAAACCTTAAACCAGAAACGTTAAACATAGAAACGGCGTCATCCCCTGTAAAGACGTGCCATGGCGCGTCTCTACAGAAACGCCAAAGGCATTGAAATGTTGAACCTTAAACGTGAAACCAGAAACATAGAAACGTGCGCAGCCCATGAAACGCCGCAGGCATTGAAACCAGAAACGTGAAACCTTAAACATTGAACGTTGAACGTTAAACCAGAAACGTTAAACCAGAAACGTGAAACCAGAAACGTTAAACTGGCTTTAGCCAAAACTTTTCTATTGTCTATTTGTAAATAATAATTATCTTTGCACCTTGCCTGAAAAAGTGTATTTTGGGCGCATGTAGTTGAATATAAATAATTTGATGTTTTTAAAGCCGACGGCTCCGATGGCATATAACTGGAGTTTGTAACAATGAAAAAACTAATATTTAGTGTGCTCCTGTTGCTGATGACAGTGATTGGGGCGGTGGCACAGCAATCATTGCCGTACAATTACGGTTTTGAGAACAATAATTTGTCTGCTGATGGGTGGACATTGAACAATTGTTATTCTAGTACAGGAATAAGTTCTAGTGCTTCAAAAACAGGCAGTTATGGATTCTGTTTTTATTACAGAAGCAATCCTCCTCAGTATTTGATTTCGCCAGAATTAACAGGTACGGTTAATGGTGTTCAGGTTGAATTTTTCTATAAGAATTATTCGTCAAGTTATGCCGAAACTTTTCAGGTAGGTTATTCTACAACAGACAATTCAACAAGTAGTTTTACTTGGGGAGCTGAAATAACGGCATCAGACGAACAATGGACTTTATTTTCTGAAAATTTTCCATTGGGCACAAAGTATGTCTCTGTAAAACTTAATTCGGATGACCAATTTTATTTGTTTTTGGATGATTTCAGTTTTACGGCACCTGCGTCATGTCCCAAACCAACAAATATAACTGCAACCAGTATCACTTCTGTTTCAGCTGATATTGCTTGGACTGCTGGCGGAAGTGAGTCGAATTGGGTTCTTAAGTATGGCCCAGTTGGATTCAATGTTGAAACTGAAGGTACATCCCAGAACATTTCTACTACTCCTGCTTTCCAGATTACTGGTCTTACTGCAAATACCCAGTATGATGTTTATGTAAAAGCTATGTGCGGTGGAAGTGATGAAAGTGATTGGAAAAATGCTTCTTTTAAAACTGCATGTAGCGAAGAAAGTGTTCCATATACAGAAACTTTTGAAAGTTTTGATGCAAACATTGTTCCTAATTGCTGGGACAATTCCGCTTCGACTACAAGTTCGGCAAGTGGTTCAAGTAGTTATTACGTTTGGGGTGTATATAGCTACAATAGCAACAAAATGCTCCGAATGTACAACTACTATGTTAATAATGGTACAGCGCTCATTAATTCGCCGTCCATTAGCATTCCATCGGATGGTGTGTATCAACTCGTATTTGAATATTCTCACACAGCATCTTGTGGCGCATTTGATGTGAAAATTTCAGAAGATGGAGGTTCTTCATTTGCTGTTTTGGGGTCGTTCGCTAAAGTTGGCACATCCACATCATATACTAATCCTGGTTCTTTTACCGAAGTAGACCCAATCTCTTTGGCTGCTTATGCAGGCAAGACTGTAATTCTGCAATTCTTTGCCACTGCAGACTATAGCAGTGGAGCAATCTTTGTTGACAATATAAGCATTGACTTGCAACCTTCATGTATCAAACCAACCGCATTGAGCAAATCAAATGTTACTGCAAGAACAGTTGATTTGTCATGGACAGCAGGTGGAACAGAAACTGCTTGGCAGATTTGCTTGAACGATAACGAAGGAACCATTATTGATGTCAATACTAATTCTTATACACTTACAGGTCTTACTCCAGAAACTGCTTATAATGTAAAGGTACGCGCAAAATGTAGCGAAAGCGACTTTAGCGAATGGACAAGCAATGTATCATTTACTACTCTCATTTCATGCTATGCTCCTACAGCTTTGTCAGCTACTCTTACTCCAGGCGACGGCTCTGTTGCTACACTTACTTGGACAGAAAATGGAACAGCCACAGCATGGACAATTGAATATAGTACCGCATCTGACTTTGCTGGTGCTACTTCTGTAGATGTAAACGGAACACCAGTCGCTGATCTAACTGGTCTTACTGCAGAAACAACCTACTATGCTCGCGTTAGAACCGTATGTGGCGTTGACGATGAAAGTTCTTGGAGCAGTGTAATCAATTTCACTCCAACTAATGCATATTCAATTACCTTTAACGATGGGACAACAACAAACGATTATGTGCCTGTTTATGGAAACTGGGTTGATAATTATAGTCGCAGTCAGTTCATTATTCCTGCTTCAGAATTGACAAGTTTGCAGTGGGGTACAATCACCAAACTTACCTTCTACAGCAGCAACGCATCTATTAACTGGGGTGCTGCACAATTTGATGTTCGTTTGAAAGAAGTTGGCTACACGACTATTTCCTCTCTTGAAGATTGGGATGGTATGAGCCTTGCATATCATGGTAGCCTCGCTATCAGTGGGAATGTTATGGAAGTAACATTCAGCACTCCATATACTTATCAAGGAGGAAATCTTATGATTGGTACCAACGAGACCAATAGCGGAACATACTCTAACTGCTCATGGTATGGAGTTTCTGCTACAGGCGCTTCGTTAGGTGGTTATGGCACCTCAATCAGCCAGAGGAATTTCCTTCCAAAGGTTACTATTGAATATACACCAGGAGTAGCTCCATCATGTATTCCTACTACTAATGTTCTTGCATCAAATGTTGCTGCTAGAACGGTAGTTTTGTCATGGACAGCAGGTGGTACAGAAACAGCTTGGCAGATTTGCTTGAATGATGATGAAGACAACCTTGTTGAAGCAAACACTAATCCATATACACTTACAGGTCTTACACCAGAAACTACTTATAATGTAAAGGTACGCGCAAAATGTAGCGAAAGCGACTTTAGCGAATGGACCAACAGCATTTCGTTTACAACTGCTGTTGCTTGTCCAGTTCCAACAGCATTAACGTATAGTGGGGTATCTAATACTTCGGCAACTATATCATGGACAGCAGGTGCTAGCGAATCTTTGTGGAATTTAAAGTACAAGGTTTCAACTGCTGAAGAATGGACTGAGGTTAATGGTTTGACATCTCCTACATATACTATTACAGAACTCACTCCTGCTACATCATATAGTGTACAGGTTCAGGCCGATTGTGAAGAAGAAAGCGTTTCTGCTTGGCTGTCTGGAAACTTCACAACAGAATGTGATGCAATTACTGTTGATGCTGAAAATCCATATACAGAAGATTTTACTGGGTTGACTTCTTCTTCTTTCCCTCCACAGTGCTGGTCTCAAGAAAGAACGGCAAATGGTTCTGGTTCTGGAACAGATTATCCTAACGGTGCGTGGACTATAAATACAGGAACACAGGGAACTGGTTCAAATCCTCCAATGGCTCAACTTAGAGATACAAAGGCTGGTTCGCGTCATAATCTTGTAACAGCTCCATTGTCAATGGCTTCTGGAAACTATGTTGTTTCTGTAAGAGTATATAGAAACGCTTATGGAACATCCCATACTGTTGAAGGTATAAACTTGTATCTTAGCAAAACTTCTGATTTGGTTTCTGTCGGTAACGATGCTGTAGATTTAGGTTTTATTTCTCGTAATTATACAGTGGCATCAGATGTTAATTCTGATATAATTGGTGCAGAAACAGCTCAAGGTTGGTACACATATAAGGTGCCCTTCACTATTTCTACTGATGGCGTTTATTATGTGATATTCGAAGGAAGGAACAATTATGGTTCTTCAACATATATGGACGATGTTGTTGTTCGTCCAATTTCTACTGGAGCCGAAATCCTTACTTATTCTTTGCCGACAGAGGCTGCCCCTGCAATTATCACAAGCGGCGACAATACAGGTACTATTGATATAACAGTTACCTACTCAACAAATTTTGATGTAGACCTTAATCCTACTTACACAATTTCCGACTATGCACAAATCTCAGCTCCTGTAATCACAGGCGATGGGGATTCACGCACTATAGCCTACACCGTTACGGCAGAAGCAGGAAATCATAAGGACTGGACAGTTAATGTAACCAAGGTTCCTTTAAGCCGCGATGCTTTCATTACTGGATTTACTTTTGTAGGTCAGAAGGCAGGATCACCAGCAGAAATAGTAAGCAATACAGAATCCAATACCTACACTGTAAATGCAGTTGCAGAATGGAATGTTGACCTTACCTCTATTGCTCCTGAAATTACAATATCTCCAGCTGCAGAAATTACTCCTGAAAGTGGTTATGCAAGGGATTTCTCATCCCCTGTTCCTTATACTGTAACAGCAGAAGACGGAACGACTTTCCATATTTATAGTGTAACGATAATTAACGACCCAGATGCTTGTGTTAACCCGCTCGCAGTAAATGCAAACGATGTAACAGCTACAACAGCAACATTGAGTTGGGCTCAGGCATACACAGAGACTT
Source organism: Bacteroidales bacterium (assembly GCA_045112395.1). GTDB lineage: Bacteria > Bacteroidota > Bacteroidia > Bacteroidales > ML635J-15 > Bact-19. Next base: position 6,996 of record JBGUHW010000009.1, on the reverse strand, counting down.
CATATATTGTTAAGGTCTCGACCGAAGCAATGACCAATATGGCTGCTACTGCAGATGTATTCGACGGAACTGTTTATGCAACAACCAAGGCTCTCGAAAACTTGACAGCAAATACTCAGTATTTCGTATATGTTCAGTCCAACTGCGACAATGCTGAAGGCTGGACAGAGTATTCGTTCAGAACCGAATGTGGCGCATTTGCCGTTCCATTCGTTGAAACATTCGAAAATAATTCCGAAACAGTTAACTGCTGGACTGCAATATCTAACAATACTGCAAATGATGTAGCTAGTGGCAAAATGGGTATATTTGACGTGTCTGGTAACAATGTATTCCGTTTTAGCAGTTATTCGAATGCTTCCGACTACAACCAGTATCTCATTACCCCGGAACTTGCATTGACAGAAGATGCGGTCTTGACATTTGACTATGCTAAATCTTCAAGCTATGACGATGAAAGTTTCCGCGTTATGACCTCAACAACCGATGCTAACATTGCTTCGTTCATAGCTCTTGGCACCGAGGTAACCGCTACTTCAACTGATTTTGCAGAATACAGAATTGTAGTACCGGCAGCTACCAAATACATTGCAATTAATTACTTCTCAAATTTTAAGTATTATTTGTATGTTGACAATTTCAAATTAACAAATGTATATACAATCGCAGCAAGTGCAGGAGCCAATGGCTCAATCTCTCAGGATGGAAATGTTGAAGTAGAATATGGTGAATCTCAGTCGTTCACAATTACTCCAGACGACTGCTACCATATTGCAAGCGTAATGGTTGATGACAATGTAGATGTTACTGATGCTGTTATCGCAGCTAACGGTGTTTACACATTCGAGAATGTAAATGCAAATCACACTATCGCAGCAACATTCGCAATGGATACCTACACAATCACAGCAACTGCTGGCGAAAACGGTACAATTACCGAAACTAGCACAGTAAACTGCGGTGCTAACAAGGAAATCACGATTACTCCTGCAAGCAACTGCTACAGAATTGCAAGCGTTATAGTTGACGATGTTAATGTTACAGCAACTGTTGTTGCAGCCAACGGTGTTTACACATTCGAAAATGTTATTGCAGACCACACTATCGCAGCAACATTCGAGCAGATAACCTACGCAATCACAACAACTGCTGATGCAAACGGTACTATCACCGAAACTTGCACAGTAAACTGCGGTGCCGACAAGGAAATCACGATTACTCCTGCTAACTGCTACAGAATTGCAAGCGTATTGGTTGACGATGTTGAAGCTATCAACGACGTTGTTGACGGCGTTTACACATTCGAGAATGTTATTGCAAACCACACTATTGCAGCAACATTTGCAATCAGCACCTATAATATTACAGCAACTGCTGGAGAAGGCGGTTCAATTACTGCTAACGATGGAAATGGTAATGTTGCAAACTGTGGCGAGAACAAGGCATTCACAATCACAGCAAACGAAGGCTACAGAATTGCTAGCGTTATAGTTGACGAAACAGAAAATGTTACCGAAGCTGTTATTGCTGCTGAAGGCGTTTACACATTTGAAAATGTAACTGCTGACCACACTATCGCTGCAACGTTTGAACGCGTACATACAATTTCTGCAGGAACAGGAGCTGACGGTTCAATAACACCGGAAGGAATTATAAGTGTTCTTGATGGAGAGTCTCAGACGTTTACAATTACTCCTGTCAATGAATGTTTCCGCATAGGACAGGTAATGGTTGATGGTGTTGATGTTACCGATGAAGTAATAGCAAATAATGGCGTTTACACATTCGAGAATGTTACAGAAAACCACAATATCGTTGCTAATTTTGATGCGATAACATTGACAATTACAGCAACTGCTAGTGAAGGCGGAACAATTACTCATAATGCTGATTATGAAGTAATTCCGTGTGCGTCAAATGAGTCTTACACAATCGTAGCAAACGATGGCTACAGAATAGTAAGCGTTATCGTTGATGATGAAATTGATGTTACCAATGAAGTTATTGCTAATAATGGAGTTTACACATTCACAAATGTAAGAGCAAACCATACTATCGCAGCAACATTCGAGCTTATACCTGCTAACACCTACACAATCACTGCAACAGCCGGTGAAGGTGGTACAATTACTCCTAATGGTGAAGTTACAGTATATGAAGGCGACAATCAGGATTTCACAATCGTTGCTGCTGCTGGCTACAGAATTGCAAGCGTAATGGTTGACAGCGAAACCGAAGTTGTTGCTCAGCTCGTTGACGGTGTTTACACATTCGAGAACGTAACAGCTAACCACACTATCAATGCAACATTCGAGGCAATTCCAACCTACACAATCACAGCAACTGCTGGTGAAAACGGAACTATCACACCTAATGGTGAAGTTGTAGTTGCAGAAGGTGCAGAACAGGCATTTGCAATCGTAGCAAACGAAGGCTACAAGATTGCAAGCGTAATGGTTGACGAAACAGAAAATGTTACCGAACAGCTTGTAGAAGGTGTTTACACTTTCACAAACGTAGCTGCTAACCACACTATTGCAGCAACATTCGAGGCTATACCAGTACCAACCTACACAATCACAGCAACTGCTAATGAAGGCGGTTCTATCAACCCCGCAGGTGAAGTAACAGTAACCGAAGGCGAAAGCAAGCCGTTCACAATCTTGGCAAACGAAGGTTACAGAATTGTAAGCGTAATGGTTGACGAAACCGAAAATGTTACCGAACAGCTTGTTGATGGTGTTTACACGTTCGTCAATGTAACAGCTAACCACACTATTGCAGCAACATTCGAGGCAATACCTACCTACACAATCACGGCAACTGCTAATGAAGGTGGTTCTATCACCCCTGCAGAAATGACAGTTGTTGAAGGTGGAAATGCAGAATTCACAATCGTAGCAAACGATGGCTTTAGAATTGTAAGCGTAATGGTTGACGAAACCGAAAATGTAACTGCACAGCTTGTTGATGGTGTTTACACATTCGTTAATGTAACAGCAAACCACACTATTGCAGCAACATTCGAGGCAATACCTACCTACACAATCACAGCAACTGCTAATGAAGGTGGTTCTATCACCCCTGCAGAAATGACAGTTGTAGAAGGTGGAAATGCTTCATTCACAATCGAAGTCGCTACTGGCTACCATATTGTAAGCGTAATTGTTGATGCGGCAACTGAAAACGAAGTAGATGTTACTTCGGAACTTGTAAATGGTGTTTACACATTTGCAAATGTAACTGCTAACCATACCATCAATGCAACATTTGCAATTAATACCTATGTTATTACAGCAACCGCAGGCGAAAACGGAACTATCACTCCTAATGGTGAAGTTAATGTAAACTACGGTGCAACTCAGACATTCTCAATTTCAGCTAACGGTGGTTACCGCATCATGAGCGTTCTCGTTGACGGTGCAGAGGCAATCAGCGAACTAGTTGAAGGTGTTTACACATTCACTAACGTAACAGCAAACCACACAATTGCTGCAACATTTGTTTCTGAAACAGCAACTACCCACACAATCACAGCAACCGCAGGTGAAAATGGTACAATTACTCCGGCTGGAGCAATTGAAGTTGTTGAGGGCGAAAACAAGTCGTTCACAATCGAAGCTGCTACTGGTTACCATATCGTAAGCGTAATGGTTGACGAAACTGAAAATGTTACCGAACAACTTGTAAATGGTGTTTACACATTTGAAAATGTTACTGCAGACCACACTATTGCAGCTGCATTTGCAATCAATAACTACATAATCACAGCAACCGCTGGTGATAACGGTACAATTACTCCTGCACAAGTTAGCGTTAACCATGGTGCAAGCCAGGAATTCACAATCACAGCTAACGAAGGCTACAGAATTGCAAGCGTAATGGTTGACGAAACCGAAAATGTAACTGAACAGCTTGTTGATGGTGTTTACACATTTGTTAACGTAACAGCAAACCACACTATTGCAGCAACATTCGAGGCAATACCTACCTACACAATCACAGCAACTGCTGGTGAAGGTGGAGCTATCAACCCAGCAGAAGTAACAGTTGTTGAGGGTGGAAATGCTTCATTCACAATCACAGCTAACGAAGGCTACAGAATTGCAAGCGTAATTGTTGATGCAACAACCGAAAACGAAGCTAATGTAACAGAACAGCTTGTTGAAGGTGTTTACACATTTGCAAACGTAACTGCAAACCACACAATTGCAGCAATCTTCGAGGCAATTCCTGGTCCTGTAACCTACACAATCACAGCAACTGCTGGTGAAGGTGGTTCTATCAACCCAGCAGAAGTAACAGTTGTTGAAGGTGGAAACGCAGAATTCACAATCACAGCTAACGAAGGTTACAGAATCGCAAGCGTAATTGTTGATGCAACAACCGAAAATGAAGCAAATGTAACAGATGCACTTGAAAATGGTGTTTACACATTCACAAACGTTACAGCAAACCACACTATCGCAGCAACCTTCGAGGCAATTCCTGGTCCTGTAACCTACACAATCACGGTTAACGCAGGTGAAAATGGAACCGTTACATACAACGATGAAGAAGTTACTGCTCCTGTTGTTGTAAACGAAGGTGCAACTCCAGCATTTGTAATTACTCCTGCTGAAAACTACCAGATTGGTGTTCTCACTGTTGATGAAGAAGAAGTTACCCTAACAACAGAAGAACTTGCAGGTTACACTTACACATTCGCAGCAGTAGAAGGAAATCACACTCTTGCTGTTACATTCGTACCTGTATCATCTGCCGAAATGTTTGAAGTTGGCTCGATGACGGTTTACCCGAACCCGAACAACGGTATGTTCAGCATCGACTTCAGCAACATCGAAGGTGATGCAACCTACCAGCTCATCAACGCTAGTGGTGCAGTTGTTGAAACTCGCGACATCAACGTGATGAACGGTGAAACAATGAACTTCAACCACGACCTCCGCCCAGGTGCTTACTTTGTAAGAATCATCAATGGCGACAAGGTTTACGTTGAGCAGATTGTTGTTGAATAATCAATGCAATCAAAAATAGAAAAACCGCTCGTAAGGGCGGTTTTTTTATTTTTGATGGTTTCTAATCATCGGGCGATTCTTTTTTTCTGTACAGACGCAAAATTTTGCGTCTTAATCGGCGCAAATCATTGCGCCGCTACAATTGTAAAATCGCGTCATGGCGCGATTCTACATGAACATCGAATTTTCAAATCCATAAACGTTGCCAGCCATAGAAACCCAGAAACGTGACAAACCTTAAACATTGAACGTTAAACGTGAAACCAGAAACAATTAAACGGCGCCAGCCATAGAACCCCAGAAACATGAACGGCGGAGCCCTCAACGTAGTTAAACGTTAAACTAGAAACGGCGAAGCCATTTAAACGGGCGTTAGCCCATGAAACAACATAAGAAAAAAATAAAAAAAACGTTCACCGTTTCCAAAAAATAAATATATTTGCGGTATCTAATTTAAAAATTTAATATTATTAAAATGAAAAAGACATTAGTATTTATGGCAAGTGCTTTATTCGTAGCACTTATGGCTGTTTCCTGCAACGACAAGCCTGCAGAAGCAGAAGAAGATCAGAACGCAGAAGCAACTGTTGAAGAAGTTGAAGAAACTCCAGCAGCAGAAGCTACAACCGCTGCACCAGCAAATGAAGCAATCGACTTCAATGCTTACCTTGATGAATATGAAAGATTGGTAGTAAGCTATGAAGAACTTGCTGAAAATGGTGGAATCGACAAGGCAAAGGAAGTTAAGACCAATGCAGAAGCTGCAAAGGCAAAGATTAAGACCGAAAACCTTGACGATGCTCAGCTTGATCGTTTCAACAAATTGAACCAGAGAATGCTTGTAGCATCTGAAAAGATCGCTAAGAAGACTGCAGAAGCTGGTAAGGAAGCTGTAAACACAGGCAAGGAAGTTGCTGGAAAGCTCGGAATTGGCAAGAAGAACTAATTGTCTAATGCAAAACTAAAAAGGCTGGCATTTGTCAGCCTTTTTTGTTTTTATTGACGACAAAAAAAGCCGCCTTTAGGGGGCGGCTTATAATTATTAAGTAATCAGATTAGTTTCCCCAGAATGTAATGTCTTCAAAGTAAACTTCCCCTTCACGAATTGCAATTGTGCGTGGTGAACATGAGAATACCTTTTCCTTTACAGCTCCAGTAGCATCCTGAATCTGGTTTGCCTTGAAGTCAACAGGAACGATATCAACGCTTACTGCCTTGAAATTAACAGATGGTAATTCTACCGAATATTTGCCACCAGATACTTCAACTTCGTACTGAAGAGTGTTGTATGCATAAGTCGTGTCAGGAACCTGGCAAAGGTCTTCTGCATCGATTCTGAAGATAAGCTTTGTTCCGTTAGGTGCATCACCAGGATTTGCAGCAGTAAGGTCGAGGTTTGCCTTAACAGTTCCAGATATTGTTATGTTTTTCAATGGTTCTGTTTCATATTCCTTTTCGCAGGATGACATAACAAATGCTCCCATAAGAGCGATAACGATAATTGAAAATAATTTTTTCATGATAATAATTTTTGGTTAAACTTTATTTTAGATTATTAAAAATGGAACATCATAAACAGAGAACCAGATGATGCGTTTCTGAATGCGATGCTTCCGTCGTTAGCTGCCTTTGGCAAGGTTTCAACTTCTCTTTCTGTACCGTTCCAACGTTCAACGGTTGTTGTGCCGTATGTGTCGTATCCGGTGTAGAGACCAAGTCTGAATTCACCGCCAATCGAAATCTTAGGAGCGATAAAGTATTCAACACCAACAACACCGCTAAGAATTACACCGTATGAACGGTCTCCGCTCTGTGAAAGGATACGTGTTCCACCCGATGTGGTTGTTGTGTTTGCAAAGTCGTACCAGAAAGGTGATGAGAATTCGGTAGTGATTAGGTTACCATAGTTGTAGGTAGCTTTGGTTTTGGTGTAGTTAAACGAAATTCCGCCACCGTAGAAGCCCTGAACGCGACCTTT
>JBGUHW010000008.1:0-7750 GCA_045112395.1 Bacteroidales bacterium | reverse complement strand
CCTACATTGAGCGCATATTACCAGTATTCTGGCAGAACTTACTTTGGAAAGAAGGAAGGTTTCAACATGACACCGCCTAATCTTATCGGCTTGACATTAAATGTTCCGATTTGGAGCAGCGGAAAGACTTGGTCGGATGTTAAGCAGGCTAAGATTACCTACGAGGAGTTTCAGAATACCATCGAGAATACTCGCGATGCCTTGCTAGTTCAGGAACGCCAGCTAAGGTACAATGTTGCATCGAACTACGAAACATACGAGGCTCAGAAACTTAACCTCGAAGTTACCGAGCGTGTTTTCACCAACGTGTCAAACAAGTTTGAACACGGAATGGCATCGAGCTTGGAACTTACAACCGCTAGCAGCGATATAATTTCAGCGCAGAGCAACTACATTTCCGCAGTTCTCAACCTCGTGAACGCACAGATAGAATTTGAACAGCTTTTAAACAGATAATATAAAAGGTAAAATGAATATAAAGAATTTGATTGGTGTTGCCATGATTGCAGCTATGATGCTGACGGCAACTGGATGTAAGGAAAAGAAGGATGAAAAGAATGCTGCCAATGTTCAGGAAGAAAAAACTGAATTGGTTTCGGTACAGCCACTTGCAAAGGAGATAATCTCAAAGAGCATAAGCATTTCGGCAGTATTGCAGCCATACGAGACGATGAACATTTCTCCATCGGTAACAGGCATTATAAAGAAGATAAATGTCGATGTGGCATCAAGGGTTAGCAAGGGACAGACACTTGTGCAGATGGACGAAACACAGTTGAAAACCACTCGTTTGCAGTTCGCAAACCTTGAAAAGGAACTTGGTCGAGTTGAAGCTTTGCTTAAGACAGGAAGCGTTTCACAGCAGACCTACGACCAGACAAAGGTGCAGTACGATCTAACAAAGGAAAACCTTGAGTTCCTTGAGAAAAACACATACGTGAAGGCTGACTTTTCGGGTGTGATTTCGGCAAAGAACTTCGAGTCGGGCGAACTTTACAGTGGGATGCCGATCCTTACGCTCATTCAGATAAATACGCTGAAAGCAATAGTCAACATTCCCGAAGCTTACTTCCCGATGATAAAGGCAGGAACAAAGGTTCAGCTTACATCCGACATCTACAAGGGCCGCATTTTCGAGGGAACAATCGAAATCATCTATCCGACAATCGATGCAAATACCCATACATTCCAGGCAAAGGTTAGGATTCCGAATGCAAAGGAAGAACTTCGTCCAGGTATGTACATGAGCGTCAACATCGACCTCGACAATATAGAGGCAATCATCGTTCCTTACCAGTCGGTTCTGAAGTTGCAGGGTGCAAACGAAAGATATGTTTTCGTCAACAACGATGGATATGCAAGGCGCGTTGTCGTAACTATGGGTAAGCGTTTCGATGACAAGATCGAAATCATATCCGATGAACTTAAGGAAGGCGATGAACTTGTTGTTGTCGGTCAGGCAAAACTTGTTGATGGTGTTAAACTGAATATTTCAAAGTAAAGCAGAAAGGGCAATACGATGAGTATCTACAAAACCGCAATATTAAAGCCGATTACAACGGGGCTTGTCTTTGTCGCCGTCATAGTAATGGGTCTTTTCTCGCTGTCACGACTGCCAATCGACCAGTTCCCGGAGATTGACCCGCCGTATGTCACCATCATGACGACTTACGCAGGTGCAAATGCTAGCGAAATAGAAACCAACATAAGCAAGATTCTTGAAAACGCTCTTAACTCCGTTGATGGACTTAAGAACTTGTTTTCCACATCTAAGGATAACCTTTCAATCGTAACACTTGAATTCGAGTGGGGAACCAACATCGATGATGTGATGAACGACATCCGATCGTATGTCGATTTGGTTTACGATAACCTGCCCGATGGTGTTAGCCGACCTATGATTCTTAAGCTGAACTCGAGTTCAATGCCTATCATGCAGCTCGGTTTCACTGCCGAGGAAAGTTATGCCGGTCTGGACAAGATATTGGAGGACAATGTTGTAAATACATTGAACCGAATTGATGGTATCGGAAACATTTCGCTTTCGGGTGCTCCCGACCGTTACATATATGTTGACCTTGATCCCAATCAGCTTGATGCATACAACCTTTCGGTGGAATCGGTTGGAAACGCAATCGCAGGCAACAACCTTAACCTTGCATCGGGAACAGTGAAGATGGGTAAGGAACAGTATCAGCTTCGTGTTGAAAGCGAATACATCGAAAGTTCCGAAATCAACGACATCGTTGTAACAACCACTGCCGACGGCAAGCAGGTTTTCGTCCGCGACCTTGCAACTGTTCGCGATACCATCAAGGATTTGTCGTTGGATGAGCGTATCAGCATTCTCGAAAATGGTCAGGAAGTTCTCGGCAAGGAAGGCGTTCGTTTGCAAATCAGTAAGCAGACGGGTGCAAATACCGTGGAAATATGTAAGAAGGTGAATGATGAAATGGAAAAAATCATGAAAATCCTTCCTCCCGACATCAAATGTACCGTAATCCGTGATGGTTCAATCGAAATCAAGAATGCAATCTTCGGTCTTGCCGAATCAATATTCTACGCTTTGCTCTTCGTAGTACTTGTAGTGCTTGTGTTCCTAGGCAACTGGCGTTCTACTTTGATTATCAGCTTGACAATTCCTATTTCGCTTATTGTATCGTTCATGTACTTGTTTATGGCCGACAGTTCCATCAACATCGTTTCGCTTGCTTCGCTTACCATTGCAATCGGTATGGTGGTGGACGATGCTATCGTTGTTCTCGAAAACATCACCAAGCACATCGAACGAGGTTCTAGTCCGCGCGAGGCAGCAATCTATGCAACTAACGAGGTTTGGGTTTCGGTTATCGCAACCACACTCGTTATTGTCGCCGTTTTCGTTCCTCTGACAATGCTGTCGGGTATGGCTGGAATCATGTTCAAGGAATTGGGTTGGATTGTTACGATAGTTGTATGTACATCAACGGCAACGGCTATCACACTTATCCCAATGCTTTGCTCAAAGATGCTTAAGGCCAACAAGTTCTTCGTCAACAAAGAAGAAGAAAAGGAATACCTTGCGAAGCAGAAGAAGAAAATTTTCTCGCACAAGAATACCATTGGCAAAGTGTTCGACAAGATCGACCTTTGGTATGCAAAGTTGCTTCGTATCTGCCTCAACCACAAGCTTGTCACCATGCTAATTGCTCTTGCAATATTCGTAGTTTCGCTGATTCCGTTTACCAACGGCACAATCGGAACCGACTTCATGCAGCAGCAGGATAATGGTAGCATGTCGATAAAGATTGAACTGCAACGTGGTACGAGAATTGAGGAAACCTTGAAGACCGCGCGTAGGATTGAGTGTAGGATTCACGAACTTATTCCCGAAACAAAGGTTATTTCTACATCTGCAGGTTCAAACGATGAATCAAGTATTTCGGCATTGTTCTCTGGAACAACCAACAACAAGATAAACATGACAGTCAGAACCTCGAAGAAATACGAGCGTAAGCGCACAATCTTCGAGATGGCTGAAATTATCCGCGAGGAACTGAAGACTTATCCAGAAATCATCAACTATTCGGTTTCGACAAGCAACGGTGGCGGTGGCGGTATGGGCAACAACAATGTATCGGTTGAAATCTACGGCTACGACTTCGATGAAACAAATATCCTCGCAACCGAGCTAAAGCGCAAATTCAAGGAACTGCCATCGGCACGTGATGTTACCATAAGCCGTGAGGAAGACCGTGCCGAACTTCAGATAAACTTCGACAAGGAAAAACTTGCTCGCCATGGTCTTAGTACCTCGGCAGCAGCAATGTATGTCAGGTATCGTGTAAACGGAATGACTGCCGGATTCTTGAAGGAAGACGGAAAGGAATACGACATCGTTGTTCGTTTGAAAGAGGAATTCCGCAACAGTATCACCGACATTGAGGAACTTACCATCATGAGTCCGAGAGGCGAAAAGATAAAATTGAGCGAACTCGCCGAAATAAACGAGTACTGGTGTCCGCCTAACATCGAGCGTAAGAACCGTCAGCGTTACTTAACCGTAAGTGTAACACCTTACAACGCATCATTGGGAGATCTTGCAAAGGATATTCAGGGTGTTATCGACCAGACAAATATTCCGCTTGGTATCTCAACCCGTCTTGGTGGTTCGTACGAAACCCAGCAGGATACATTCAAGGACATGATTACCTTGGCATTGCTTATTATGATGCTTGTTTACATCGTAATGGCATCGCAGTTCGAGTCGTTCTCCAAGCCGTTCATCATAATGATGTCAATCCCGTTCGCAATTACAGGTACTATCCTCGCATTGCTTGTCACTGGTGCAACCCTCGACATGATGGGCGCATTGGGCTTGATACTTCTTATCGGTATTGTAGTAAAGAATGGTATCGTGCTAGTCGACTATATAAACCTTATGCGTGATCGCGGCTATGAGCTCAAGGAAGCAATTGCACTTTCGGGACAATCGCGTTTGCGTCCTGTGCTTATGACCGCTTTCACTACTATTCTCGGTATGGTGCCAATGGCAATGAGTGCCAGCGAAGGATCCGAATTGTGGCACGGCATGGGTATTGTCGTAATCGGCGGTCTTACAGTATCAACATTCGTAACATTGGTTGTCGTTCCCGTTCTTTATGCAATATTCTCGCGCAAGGGCGAACGCGATGACCAGGCTAAACTCCGCAAGACATTCGTATTCATGGACATCAACAATGCCGATTACGAATACCTTGACAAGGAAGATGCCAATGGCGAAAATCCAGTTAACCAGAATGAAGAACCTAAAAACTCATAAATTGTAAAGTCGTAGCTCGCTACGACTCTACATTGAACTTTAAACATTGAACTTTAAAACAACTTAGATATGAAATCAGTATTCATAGTATATAACCAAGCAAACACCGAGCGCGTTGAATATATCCTTGATGCGCTGAACATCAGAGGTTTTACATATTGGGAGAATGTGCAGGGACGAGGCACCAAGAATGGTGAACCGCGTCGTGGAACCCACACATGGCCCGAAATGAATTCCGCCGTAATGACGGTTGTCCCTGATGAGAAAGTCCCAGAATTGCTCGAAACAGTTAAAAAGCTTGACAACCGCAACCGCGAAGTCGGCGTAAAGGCTTTCGTGTGGAACATCGAACAGATGATTTAGGCAAAGGAAAACAGATTTATATTGAAAAGCGGAGGCAAATCATTTGTCTCCGCTTTGTTATTGCTAATAAAAAAGGGAGTTTGTCGCTCCCTTTTTTATGTGTTGTTAGAATGGCAAATCATCATCTTCCTTGCTTCCTGCATCCATAAAACCAGGGACTTCGGTTGGAGCTGGAGCGCCTGTTGATGGAGGAGGAGTTGGCATCTGCGGAGCAAAAGCGCCGTTCTGGTTTTGTGCAACTTCCACTTTCCATGCGCGAAGGTCGGTGTACCAGTTATTGTTGTATTCGCGGCTTTCTGGCTCAAAGAAAACATGTATTTCTTCGCCTTCTACAAGTGATGAAATATCAACCTTATCGCCCCATATCTGGAAGCAAGCTTTCTTTGGGAATTGTCCGCTAGCATATTCAATTACGAACAACTGTTTTTTCCATGTGCCATTTGCACTGGTCCCAGTTATTGGCTCCAATTTCTTTATCAATTTTCCTGAAATATCCATAGTCTTTATTTTTACTTTGCAAAGGTACAATAATTATTGCTTCACGCCATTCCTGAGAGGATAATGTTATTAACAATTTTTATTGGCGTTTTTCGTAAACTCAATTAGATTGTCTATTCCTCTTACGAATTCATCTTCTTCTCTGGCAATGTTTATTCTTATGTACTCGTTCCATTCCTTGCCGAAATGAACGCCGGGGATGACGGCTGTTCTTACTTTGTCGTATAGTGCAAGTCCGAAACGCAGGCTGTCGTTCCATGGTTCGAGAAGTTTTGCCCAAATGAAATATCCACCATCATTTTGTGGACAAATGAAACCTGCCTTTTGTAATTTTTCGTTACCAATGGCAAGATTGCGCAGAACCTTTGTGCGCAATTCAGTAATGTATGTTCGCGATTCATCGGTGTCGAGAAATTCGGCGATTGCCTGTTGCTGTGGTGCTGCTGATGATAGCCCGATGTAGTCGTGAATGTAGCTTATCTTGTCGAAATGGCTTTCATCGAAAATGAAATATCCTACCCGCCAGCCTGTTATTGAATATCTCTTTGAAAAACTATTGACATAGAACACATTGGGTGAAATACGTTCGATAGGGTAGTATGGAGCTTGGTTGTTGAAGTAAAGTTCGCAGTAAACCGAGTCTATTATAAGGTAAGAGCCAAATTCTTCGCACAAGTCGATGAGGTAGTTGAGTTTTTCTCGGCTCAATGTCTTGCCGTATGGATTTCCAGGCGAGGCTACGAAAATTACATTTATTTTATTGTCAACAAAGAACTTGCGAAAATCTTCGTTGTCGAAATATATTTCCGGGTCGGTGGGGTAGGTAAAGAAGTTGTTGCCGAAAATCTGTGGCAAGTGTATGTATGATTCGTATGCTGGCGAAAAGCTCATGGCGTTGAAATTCTTGCCTTTGTTGCCTTGCAGGTAGGTGTAAATCAACGAAACCGCCTCAGTTGCTCCGCTCGATATGAATATTCTCGCAGAAGCTGGACGGTTGCTGTATTTTGCATCAAGGTGTTCGAGTAGCTTCTTGTTTCCGCAACCGGGTGCATACTGATGAATGTCCTTTTTCAGGATTTGTGCAAAAATTTCCAGAAGTTTCTCTGGTGGACGGAACCCAGGAATGCCTTGTGCAAGGTTGGTCCCTCCGTTTAGTTTTACCATATTGCTGAAATAGCTTATCAGCGAGCCAGTTATTTTTGGCAGTGGTGTGTTTTCCGACAAGTAGTCCATATTTTTGACTTTTGTTTCAACTTTTTGTGAGGCAAAGTTATAAAAAATGAAGTTCGCTAGGGTTTATGTATTGAAAAATTGCGAGACAGTACCATCTAGGATGCTCTTAATGTGTTGAATGTGTGATTGTTAACTGCATTGAGAAAATTTATCAAAAAAAGTTTTGCTGGTTTGCGATAAAGCATTACCTTTGCACTCGCAAAATCAACGAAGCGGTCCGTAGCTCAGTTGGTAGAGCACCTGACTCTTAATCAGGGTGTCAAGGGTTCGATCCCCTTCGGACCGACAAATCTCGCAAAAGCGAGATTTTTTGTTTTTATATGGGTGGGCAAAAATAAATCTGCAGTCATATTGTTCTGAAAAGTGATTATCTTTGCGATAAATAAATGTATCATTATGGCAACATTTCTTTTCGATAATATCATCTTTGGACCGGTAAAGTCCAGACGATTAGGCAATTCGTTGGGTATAAACCTATTGCCGACAAATGCAAAATTTTGCACTTTCAACTGCGTGTATTGCGAATGCGGATGGAATAGCAAGGGTGTGAAGATAGAGCTTCCGCGCCTTGGCGATATCGTTCCTGCGATGGAAAAGTATTTTTCCGAAAACACCCAGCCGCTTGATGTTATTACTTTCGCAGGAAATGGTGAGCCAACCATAAATCCCGATTTCCCCGAAATAGTTGCCGAGACGGTTCGTCTGCGCGACAAATATATGCCTAATGTGAAGATTTCGGTTCTTACAAATGCATCTAACCTAAAAAACGATAGGGTAGTGGCTGCTCTAAAGATGATAGATGAGCCTATTTTGAAGATAGATACTTTCATTCAACCAGATTTTGAATTGATAAAT
>JBGUHW010000007.1:0-5637 GCA_045112395.1 Bacteroidales bacterium | reverse complement strand
CATAAACCTTCATGCGGCACTCCTTCCCGACTATCGTGGAGCAGCCCCGATTAACCACGCCATAATCAACGGCGAAACCGAAACAGGAATCACAACCTTCTACATCGATGAGCAAATCGATACCGGCAAAATAATAATGCAGGTGAAATGCCCAATCGAACCTGATGACAACATCGGAACTTTGTACGACAAACTTATGTACATAGGTGCAGAGGCCGTTTGCAGGACCGTTGACATAATCGCAGAAGGAAATGTAAATGCTGTTGAGCAGGATTCAATCCGCACAAATGGCTTGCACCCTGCACCAAAAATCACAAAGGAATTCTGCCAGATAAACTGGAATGCAAAATCCGTTGACATTCACAACCTCATACGCGGACTTTCGCCTTATCCTGCTGCATGGTGCTATCTGAAGGACGAAATAACTGCAAAAATATTTACCTCATCGTATAGCGTTGAAAAACACAACCTTAATGCAGGCGCATTCGTTTCCGACAACAAGTCGTTCCTGAAAGTTGCAACTCAGGATGGCTTCGTTTCCATACTCGAACTGCAGATGCAAGGCAAGAAACGCATGGCAATAAAGGATTTCCTCAACGGATTCAAATTTAACACCGAAAAATAATGGGACGCTACTTGGCATTGGACATAGGACGCAAAAAGACAGGAGTCGCAGTAACCGACCCCAGCAGAATCATTGCCACTGCCCTTGAAACCGTTCCATCCGGCGAATTGGAAAAGTTCCTCACCGACTATGTAGCCAAGAACGAAGTCGAGAAAATCATCTACGGACAGCCAACGCAGATGGACAATTCGCCATCTGAGTCGATGCAATACATTACACCAATACTCAACCGCCTGAAAAAAGTCTTTCCGAACTTGACTTTTATCCCTGTCGATGAACGATTCACATCTAAACTGGCATTTCAGGCAATGATTGATGGCGGAACAACGAAAAAACAGCGGCGCGACAAGACAATGGTCGATAAAATCAGTGCGACCATAATACTTCAATCATACATGGAACAAGAAAAATTTTCAAAACTATGATACTTCCAATACTTTTATACGGGAACCCGATTCTCAGGAAAAAATCAGTGGATATTGACAAGGATTATCCTGAAATAAAGCAACTTATCGAAAACATGTTTGAGACAATGTACCACTCGAGAGGTGTTGGACTTGCAGCACCGCAGATTGGTCTCAACATCAACCTGCTTGTAATTGATGCATCGCCATTTGCCGAGGATGACCCTATTTGCAAGGATTTCAAACGAGTGATGATAAATCCAAAAGTCACATTTGAAGGCACCAAGAAGATTGTTTTTGAGGAAGGTTGCCTGAGTGTTCCCGACATTCACGAGAATGTCACACGCTACAACGACATAACAGTCACCTACCTGAACGAAAATTTTGAAGAAGTAACCGAAAAATTATCTGGTAACAGGGCTGTCGTTGTACAACACGAATTCGACCATTTGCAAGGCATAGTCTTCTGCGACAAGATAAACCCAATCCGCAAGCGCTTCCTAAAAAGCCGTCTCAACGACATTTCTCGCGGAAAGGTAAAGACAAGCTATAGAGTCAAGATGAATTGACGATTTTAGATTTTAGATTTACGATTGAAAAGTATTGGCTTTAGTTTTACAGGCAACTGAAATTATTCTTATTTTTTTGCCAACTCCTTGCCGTCATTACTCGCAAGCTTCGTGCTCTAAAGGGTCCGTAAAGTAGAACGAACAGCATAAGGAACGTTGCTTGTGAGTTCACTTATACGGAATCTCTTATTTGTACATAAAAGGAGATTACTCACTTCGTTTCGTGAGGGAGTTCCACATAGTCGAACATTACAACGCGTGTATGTTCTGACTTGTGGGATGATGGTCTTTTTTTTACTTGATTATAAATAAAACTTCCAGAAAATCAGTTGAATTCCAGACTATAGCCGAGTTGTTTTTTGAGAGAAAATATTTCTACCTCAATTGATAACAACTATTTATTACAATCCCCAAGTTTCCTTGTCCAGACTTCTGTACTGAATTGCCTCCGCGATATGTGCTGGTTGAATATCCTCGCTATGCTCGAGGTCGGCGATGGTACGTGCGACCTTCACTATGCGGTCGTAAGCACGAGCAGAAAGATGCAATTTTTCCATTGCGGTCTTCAGCAGGGCGATACAAGTGCTGTCCAACTTGCAGAATTCACGTATCTGCTTCGACGACATCTGGGCATTGCAGTAAATCTTCTTGCTCTTGGCAAAACGTTTAGCCTGAACCTTGCGGGCTTCTATCACACGCTTCTGTATTTCGGAACTATGCTCGGCTGGCTGAGTATCGGCAAGTTTCTCAAACTTCACAGGCGTAACCTCTAGGTGAATATCAATACGGTCGAGCAGCGGACCGGAGATTCTGCTCATATACTTCTGCACAGCCATAGGCGTACAGGTGCATTCCTTTTCGGGATGGTTGTAGTAGCCGCACGGACAAGGGTTCATCGAAGCCACAAGCATAAGACTTGCCGGATATTCCACCGTAAATTTAGCTCGCGAAATGGTCACAATCCTGTCTTCTAATGGCTGACGCATAACTTCAAGGACAGTGCGCTTGAATTCAGGAAGTTCGTCAAGAAATAGCACCCCATTGTGTGCGAGTGAAATTTCCCCCGGCTGAGGATAAGTTCCCCCGCCTACCAATGCAACGTCCGAAATCGTATGATGCGGTGAGCGGAACGGACGGCGTAGCATCAGTGAATGTCCAGCCTCTGTCTTGCCTGCTACCGAATGTATCTTTGTGGTCTCGATAGCCTCATCGAGGCTCAAAGGTGGAAGTATAGAAGGTATTCGTTTTGCAAGCATAGTCTTTCCCGAGCCCGGAGGTCCTATCATTATTATGTTGTGACCGCCAGCGGCAGCAATTTCAAGGGCTCGTTTCACATTTTCCTGACCCTTCACATCTGCAAAGTCAAGATCGTTTTCCGAAAGCGACTTCTGGAATTCGGCCTCAAGGTCAACTTTTACCTGATCCAATTCGCGGAATCCATTAAGAAAGTCCACCGTTTCGGTAATATTATGCACACCATACACCTTTATCCCATCAACAACTGCAGCCTCCAAAGTATTTTCTACGGGAAGGATAATACCATCAAAACCAGCATCCTTTGCATTTATGGCAATTGGTAATGCTCCTTTTATCGGCTTTACACTGCCATCAAGCGATAGTTCACCCATTATCATGTACTTGTCAAGCAAATCGGCAGACATCTGTTCCGATGCTGCAAGTACACCAATAGCCATCGGCAGATCGTAGGCCGCACCCTCCTTGCGCATGTCAGCAGGTGCCATATTTATGACAATTCGTCTGCCCGGCCACCTATACCCATTGTTATTCATGGCACTTATCATGCGTTGCTGACTTTCCTTAATGGCATTGTCTGGCAATCCAACGAGGTAAAACTTTGCCCCATTGGAAACGTTGACTTCAATGGTTATGGTCTGCGCATTTATGCCGTCGACGGCACTGCCGAAAGTCTTTACCAGCATACTATTTCTCCTTGATTATGAACGAATAAACTGGAAAATGGTCGCTGTAGCCCGACTGGTATGTTGTGCCGACGTAGGTACGCAACGGATAACCCTTGTAGCGACCTTCCTTTTGCGTTAAGAAAGCCTTGTTGAACACATGGCTGGCATAATGCACGTATGTTGACTTGTCGCTACTTACGAATGCCGGGGAGAAAATCATCTGGTCGAAAAGGTTCCATCTGTCGCCGTAAGCCAGAGAACCAATTCCTTTGCGGTACAGTTCCTCCATCGGGTCGTAAAGTTTACCGTCCTTAACTTCGTCCTTCTTGGCGACAGTCTTGCAATACTTCTTCAAACTCTCGTTGATTGGGTCGTCGTTGAGGTCGCCCATAGCGATTATCTTGGCGTTGGGATTGATTGCCATTATTGAATCGAAGATTTGACGTGTTGTAGTTGCAGCTTCGGCACGGCGTGGCAAACTGCGTTTTTCACCACCAAGTCGCGACGGCCAGTGAAGCACGATGAAATGCATCTCCTCACCGTCGTAGATTCCCGAAACAACAATCTGGTCGCGAGTAACAAAGCCTTCCTGCTCAGATATTACGCGATGCATACGCACATTGGTAACCTTGAAAAATTCCTCCCTATAGAGCAATGCACAATCAACACCACGGCGGTCGGGACCGTCGATATGCACAACCTTGTAGTGGTATGGCTTCATAGCCTCACAGTTTACAAGGTCGTTTAGCGGAGTAATGTTCTCGACCTCGCTCACGCCAACAATCATAGGAGCAGTTCCCGTAACATCAGCGCCAAGCTGCACAATCACACCGCCCATACGGTCGATTTTCGAAAAATACTTTTCGGTGTTCCAGTTCTTCGGGCCATCTGGCGTAAATTCCACATCGTTGGCTCCAGGAAGCGTATCGAATAGATTCTCGAGGTTGTAGAATGCTATTGTTCCGATTTTGTACTCCTTCTTCTCCTGTGCGTTAAGGCAAAGAGCAAAGGCAATCAGAAATGCGAACGGCAGAAATATCTTATGCATAATTGTTTTTGTTTTGTCGTAATTGAGTGCAAATATAATGAAATTTCTTTTCTGGTAACCGACCAATAAAACAATTTGAAAACATTAAAAACACAACAAAACCTAGAAACGCCGCAGGCATTCAAACGGGCGTAGCCCTAGTAACCCACCATTTCCGATGAATTCCTTTCCTTGTATTGCTGATTTGTGCAAGGCGGTGATTACAGCGTTGTGATTTCCGCATTACAAATGCTGATATTCAATTGTTTAGAATCGCAAATCCTAAACAACGGGAGAGAACAAGTGGACACGAAAAGAGGTGAACACATCCGATTAGTGTTCACCTCCTACTCAATTTAGGTGTCCATTACCAAGCTGTTTATGGCAACATTATGCATAAAATATAAAATATAACACAAAAAGTGCAACAACTCCCACACCAACAACTATCATTGTTATTTTTCTTTTTGCTAATTTTGAATTATAAATCTTCATTACTGGGTGCTTAGGATACAATGCTTTTAAATATTCAAGACGGCTATACATTGCTCCACTTATCCAATTTTCCACTTTGTTTTCATTGTCCTTTTTTTCCTTGTCAGTCTCAAGAAATTTATCAGTTTTCCGTGCATTCTCGACTAGATATTGAAGGACTTCTGTTAATTCTGGTTCTTCTTTCGGAATTTCAATTTTTTTTATAGTATTATTTATCAGTGTTTTGTACTTATCTTTAAGTGTTTGAAGATTTGAATCACCCATTGTGATTGACTGTTCGAGCAAATACTCTTCTGCCAAACAATCTAGTTGTCCCTGCAAACGAGCACGAGCAGTCAGTGAATTATCTTTTTCTATTATTTTTATTTTTTCTTGTAATTCTTTGATTTTATCAGCGATTTCTTGGCCGTGCTTTTCTGTATACTCTCTTTTGGCTTGCATATCTCGACTAGCTTCCTCCATTTCTTGTAATTTTTGTCTTTGCCTTTCTTCCTGTACTAGATTTACCCCTTTTTTTATTCCGCCGCCTACTCCTTTAGCCGCACCAGCTGCAAATGCTAAGAAACCGGAACCACCACCAGAACCAATATTGGAT
>JBGUHW010000006.1:0-4458 GCA_045112395.1 Bacteroidales bacterium | reverse complement strand
TCTGAGCAAAAGTTGCTTCCGAAAAAGCAATCAACGCTACTATTAATATGACACATAACTTTTTCATGTCCGTAATTTTTTTTGAGTTCTTGGCACAAATGACAAAATTCGTTCCAAAAAATGCCCAATAACATTTATTTAACATTTATCATGCAACTTTCTTCTTATTTATCAACGACTTAACTAATCCATGCGACATCAAGATTGTTATTACTGTCGATAGCAAATCGGAGATTGGGAAGGCGTACCAGATGGCATCGTCGCCCCAAAAAGCAGTACAATAGCGAGGCAAAAGTATAACTAAAGGTATAAGGAAAATCAACTGACGGGCAATCGACAGGAAAAATGCAGGCTTAGCCTTACCCAATGCCTGAAACAAGCCAGAGCCTATCACCTGACAGCCAACAACAGGAATTGCAAGCACGAAAATCCGCAGTCCCCTCGCCCCTATTTCTACAAGTTCCTCATCGTCGCTGAACATAAAGAGCAACTGGTGCGGAATCAACTCGAAAAGCACAAAACCAACGATGCATATTATGGTCGAGAATATTATTCCCGCCTTCAACGCACCGATCACACGACCATACTTTTCGGCTCCGTAGTTGTAGCCTGCAATAGGCATAAATCCTTGGTTGACACCAAATATCGGCATAAAGACGAACATCGTCAGGCGGTTTATGATACCGTAGGCCGCAATAGCCATCGAACCGCCCACTCCGCCAAGCACATTGTTAAGCACAATGGATGTAGATGAGTGCGCCAGCTGCCTTCCGAACGATGCAGAACCAAGAGCCAAAGTCTCGCCCAAGACCTTAGGCTTAGGCAACTTGAAACATTCGCGGTACGACAACGACAGAACCCTCTTTTTGCTTCGGCGGAAATACCACAGACCGAGAGCTGCGCTCACAATCTGCGAGATAGAAGTCGCGATAGCGGCACCTTTCACCCCCCAGCCGAAAATAAAGATGAATATCGGGTCAAGCACAAGGTTTATGACAGCCGTAAGCACCTGGCACCACATTGCAAACTTGGTATTTCCTTCGGCACGGATGACATTGATGAAAACGAAAAATATGTTCATCGCGAAACTTCCAGGCAGACACCACACGGCATATTCCATCGAGTAAGGCAGAATGGAATCGTCGGCACCGAAAAGCCTCAGCAGGTCGGGCAAAAATGCTATCACCAAGCCGAAAAGCAGGACATTGAGGCATAGAATCATAAACACAAGGTTGTGAAGCACAAGTTCGGCCAGTTCACGATTCCTCGCTCCTAGCGCACGTGAAATTATCGATGCGCCACCAAGTCCTACGGCCTGTCCGAAGGTGTTGTTAATCATAAGCATAAGCGGCAAGGTAACCGACAATCCGGCTATCGCGCCAACGCCTACGGCCTGTCCCACAAAAATAGTATCGGCAACATTATATATGGTAATGGCGAGCATCCCCAGCACCGAGGGCAACGACAACCGCAGAAGCAAGGTACTTATGCGTTCAACTCCTAATCGTTCGGCATTATCCATACAGGTGAGTTCTTTAAATCGATTTGGATACAATACTTTTTGTTATACTTCCTTCAGTTCCTCCTCCAACACATCATATACATACGCTGGACTTTGGAAATATAGACCTGTATTAAGATTGTTAAGGGCGGCAAAAGTTTGGGAATTATAAACAACATCCATAGCTTCGCGCATCGTAAGGGAACGCTCTTCCATCAGCCTAGCAATGAGTTGGCTGGTCAAAGTTTCTACCATAAATGTTTCTTTTCCGTTCATATCGTCTGTAACAAATTGATTGCCTTTTGCGTAGCAAATAAATACTGGATTGTAACCGTATGAAATTTTATCTCTTCAAGGAACTGCTCTTCGGAAATGATTCCTTCCTCAACACGACGAATCTGATAGCCGACAACATCATCAGCAATAGGACCTTTTACAATGTCGTAATCGTGCATCTGCTGTCTTGAACGGTTTCTGCGATTGCTCAATACAAATTTGGCCCAATCAAGCGAATAATCATCGAAGCGGAGAACCCTCAACGTTTTTAAAGTTTCTTCATCAACAAAATACTTATAGACAAGAACTTCTCCAGTTCCAAATTGTTCAAACTTTCGTTCTGCCTGACGATGCGCCACTTGTTTGTCGGGTGTAAGATAAAATCCCAAGCCAAAGTCTTTTCCTACACGACTTTGAGCAATGTCAATATTCTTAATAATCGCATTTGTTCCGTGGTATAGAATCATGCCAAAGTTCCTCCCATCCGCTGGCAGTAGGCAGTCAAGTCTTCTACCGTGTTATCAAAAGAATAGGTATGCTCCACATCATAGAATTTATCCACGAAGTCAAGGCCTTTATACTGTTGCAAATATCTATATGCTTGTTGTGTGGTAATATGATGTGCTGCGGCAAATTCCGTTATCAATGCCACAATGTAATTTATCCTATCTATGACAGACTTACTCATTGTTATTTAGTTCGCTACAAAAGTACATAATTTTTAGGAAACAATGATTATTATCCGTATTTTTCACTATGATTATCCGCAGTTCGGTCAATGTATTAGCTTGTTAATTTTATTTTTTTCATCCGATATTGAATCATTACATTAATTTTTCGTATTTTTGAACCATAATATAAACATATAACTCAATGAAAAAAATAGCATTATTCGCATTGGCAATCACCTTGATAATAGCGGGTTGCACCAACCGACAGGAAACACCTCAGTTTAAGGAAAATCCCGACATGGAATACCGTACGCTTGGCAGTACAGGACTGCGTGTGGGCGTGATTGGACTTGGTTGCGGCGGTTTTGATGAAATTGACTCCACCGCTTCGCGCGAACTGGTAACTTACGCTCTTGACCACGGCATGAACTACATGGATCTTTACGACGCTAATCCAAAGGTGCGTAGCAACATTGGCTATGGTCTTGGCGACCGCCGCGCAGAGATGATTATACAAGGTCATATTGGATGCTGGTGGAACGGCGACAGCTACGAGCGTACCCGCGATGTGGAAAAGTGCAAAATCGGTTTCGAGGACCTGCTGGAACGACTGCACACCGATTACATAGATGTCGGTATGATTCATATCGTTGACAAGATGGAAGAATGGCAGGAAATACAGGGAAGCCCCTATCTGCAATATGTGCAGGACTTGAAGAAACAGGGAAAAATCAAGCATATAGGTTTGAGCAGCCACAATGCCGAAGTAGCACTTGCCATTGCCAAGAGCGGACTGGTAGAGGTAATCATGTTCAGTCTAAATCCTGCATTCGACCGTGTACAGTCAGGCAAGAATCCATGGGATTCAAAGACTTTCGATGAAATGCTGCCAGGTATTGATCCTGTCCGCGTGGAATTGTACGACTACTGCGCCCAGCACGATATTGCAATCACGGTTATGAAAACCTTTGGCGGAGGAGATCGTCTGCTTGATGCTGAAAAATCGCCATTGAAGATTGCGCTTACCCGCGACCAGTGTTTTGCGTATGTGCTGGCAAAACCATGTGTGAAAGTTGCCCTTTGCAGTATCGACAGCGCTAGCAAGGTTGACGAATACCTACACTACATTAAGGCTACCGACGAGGAAAAGGATTATAACTCTGCACTCAGCAAGCAAATGTCGCAAAACGAGATGGACAAAGGTTCATGTACCTATTGCAAGCATTGTGCACCATGTCCTTCTGGCATTGACATCGCCAAGGTGAACGAATTGCTCGACAAAGCCAATCAGGCGGGCAAGGTAACCGAAGAATTGGCAGCCGAATACAAGGCATTGGAGCATCATGCCAGCGAGTGCATTGAGTGTGGACAATGTGAAAGCCGTTGTCCTTTCAACGTTGCCATTCGCGACAAGATGAAAGAGGCGGTAAAGGTGTTCGGGTACTAAAAAAATTTACTAATATTTCCGCAATTCAGGCATAGATTTGGATTGAGAAAATTTATTATCTTTGCCATCGCTTTGGAAGGAGTCGCCGTGATAGTCATGCAGCCCTCAATAAGCGCAAAATGACTTTTTATGGACTGGCTAACTCTTATCATCGCAGGCGGCTGCGAAATGGGCTTCACCTTCTGCCTCGGCAAATCGAAATGTGCTATTGGAAACGACTGGTGGCTATGGATTATCGGCTTTGTTTTGCTATATGTATTGAGCGCGGTACTACTCGCCAAAGCCACACAAACAATATCTATCGGCATTGCATATACGGTATGGACGGGAATCGGTGCCGTAGGTGCTGTACTGCTGTCGATATTCTATTTCCACGAACCAGCCACATTCTGGAAAGTGTTCTTCCTTTGCACACTTATAATTTCCATTGTAGGACTTAAAATTGTAGAATAATATGAATTTCAGAACAATGCGCCGCAACAGGCAGCAACTTACAACCGAAGAATGCCAAAATATTCTTGACAAATCAACTTCGGGCGTCCTTTCACTCATCGGTGACGGCG
>JBGUHW010000005.1:0-2490 GCA_045112395.1 Bacteroidales bacterium | reverse complement strand
TAAATTACGCCTCTGTCGGTCTCGAAACCATGGCGGATTGTGGTAGCGTAGTTTTTCTCAACTTTCTCGACCTGCAATTTGTATTGGTACCATTCGCTTTCGGGGTTCACATAGTTGCGTTTAACCCAAAATTCAACGAAATACTTTTGTAATGTTGCCAAATCTGCAGTGCGGAGCTGGTTGTCGATGAACGGACGCTCGTAAACGCTGGCAATCGGGCGCATCGACTTTATGTAATAAACAAGCGAGTCGCGTGAGTTCATGTTGCCTGCAAATGTATTGTTGAGGTCGAACTGGCGTGCCCGTGCCGCGTATTCCTCATTGCTGAATGTACTCTTGTTCTGCCTCTGGAAGAAATAGACGCTCTTTGTTACTGGTTCGTTGTTCCTGTTGACTATTTCTACCACAAGGTTGTAGTTGCCGCTGGGAAGTTTCTCGATGTTCAGTTCTCCTATAAACGGGATGACTTCGGCAGGTTTCATCTTCTTGAAACGGCTACATTGTGGCATTTCTTTGCCCGACTGGTAGTCGTCAATGTGATATTTTAGCATAAAGTCGTCGTTGAGTGCCTTGTCGGTGTTGTATGCCTCTATGTAGAATTTCAGCGAATTCATGTTTTCGGGGAAGAAATTTGCAACATACGGAACTAGGTCGTATCCGCTCTTGGTTATCGACGACTCGCTGGATGCCTTTGTGTAGCTTTCGACAAGTTCGATGTCGCTGAATTTCACTTCGTCGCCGAAATCCATTACGATTGTGTCGGAGAAGCAGTATGGCGGCTTGTCGCTGTTGATGTCGCGTATGCTTATGTCGAAAGTGTATGTGCCGTTTGGAAGGTTTACGCGTTGTGCATCAATAAAGTTAGGGATGGGGGCAGTTGTGTCGGTAATTTCTGGTCCGTGCAGGACATATTTCTTGAAATTTGCAATAGAGTCGCCGACTTTGAAAATCATTACAACTTCTATCTCCGATTGGAATTTTCCGTTCCCGATTTCCTTCAATATAGTCGAATAGCCTATTGTACTCATGTATGTTTCAATGTATTGGCCTTGCGGCGAATTGAATTTAGTGTACATGAAATAAACTTCAAGTCCAGCAAAAGATTTAGCTGCAAATATCAAGCTTAATATTGCAATGACTAGTATTTTCTTCATAAGAATATCTTGTGTTCAAAATAAAAACGCAAGATAATAAAATTTATGATACGCGAAGAAAAAAGTTTTTAGGATTCTGTGTAAGGTAGTTGCGTGCAACTACCTTACAATTATCCATTATTCATTGTTCATTGTCCATTATACACTGGTCTTATCGTTTGTCCCAGCATTCTATAATAGCTTGTTTCGTAGCAAGATGCAGGCTCAAGGATGAATCCCCACGCATATTCGTGGTCTTCGGAATACAAGGTGCTAACCCAGTAGAAACCGCTTTCGCCGTTGCTCAATAGACCTTCGCCATCGCGGCCACCAGCCAAAGGCAAGAATATGCTGTTTCCATTAGGACCTGTAAAGCGGTACCCGGTTACTCCATTCTGAGTCGTGTATTGCTTGTTGCAGTTGTCGTACAATTCGGCGAAATTCTCTCTGGTTGGTATTCTCCATGCCGAGCCAAGCATTGCCGTTGCTGCATCATTGTCAGTTTCCAAGCTGGTCAATCCGTCCGAATCCGTATATTTCACAAGCGTACTGTCTTTGTAGAATTCGTAAGTATCCCAGCTGTATGCCTGTTTTTCTGCAACTTCGCCCCATGCATAGTATTTGCCGGTTCTTTCCGGTGCGCTTGCACCTAGGTTGCAGTTAGCCCACTTTAGTCCGCTAGGCAGACCAAGGTCAACATAATTGAACGACGATACCATATCTATGGATGTGGTCATAGGTTCGTTATCGAGGATAAAGATTTCCGATTCACCGTGAAACGCTATGCCACCGATAATCGCATCCACCAGTACGCGGAAAGGTTTCCCCTGTACGGCATACAACTTATCGCTGTGGCCATAGTCGTACATATATAAGTCTGATATGTCGTCAGCAGCTACGAATCTACCGTTGTACACCGTAGTATCGTCCTCGTACGCAACGGAAATCTCTGCGTCAAACTCAGTGACTTGGCTTTTGCTTATTATGCCTTCAGCGACATATTTTTTCGTCAATTCTATATTCAAGGTTGCCAGCGGGTTTATTTGTACTGGGTCCTTGTGACACGAAGCAAGCACTAGCGTTAAGGCTACAAATGCCAACGAAATCGAACAAATCTTTTTATGTGTCATATCATTTGCTTTATTAATTCTTTGCATAATATTATTCCTTTACAATTCTATAAACCGACGGCAGACTGCTTTCCTCGCCGAAAATTCTTACAATATATACTCCCGAAACAAGGCTTTCCACATCACATTCGGCAAAGTTGCCGTTTACTTCCTTGCGCATAACAAGCTGTCCGGTAGGGGAGTAGAACTCCACATGCGAAATGAAACTATCGGAATGTATGTTTACG
>JBGUHW010000004.1:0-54360 GCA_045112395.1 Bacteroidales bacterium | reverse complement strand
ATCGGTGCAGTTGCCTGGTACTAATACCACTGGGCATCTGTTCAAGCATGTGTTCGGACTTTTGGTAGGTGCCGTATGCATATACATGATACATAAGATCCCGAGCAAGTATTTCCGTAAGGTTTCGTTTCTCTTGTATTGGGCATCTGTAATCTTATTGATAGTCACGTGGCTTTGGGCTCCCGAGGTAAATGGTGCAAAGCGTTGGCTTTTCATTGGTCCTATTACCGTGCAGACGTCCGACTTTGCGAAGGTTGCTTTGCTGATGTATCTGGCAAACAAACTCTCGAAAAAAGAAGGAGAAATAACCAGTATCAAGGAATTTGCAAAGTCGATATTGTTGCCTATATTTATAACCTGTTTCCTTATAATGCCATCAAACCTTTCTACTGCTTTGCTGGTTTTGCTTGAAGCAATGGTCCTTTTGTTCTTCAGCAGTGTAAAGAGGTCATATTTCTGGGGCCTAACAGGTATTTTTCTAGTGGCTGGAGGTTTGCTGTTTGCAGTAATTCTTTATGGAAACATTCAAATATGGCGTTTCCCGACATGGAAGGCTAGGGTAGAGTCTTGGGTTGAAGGCAATCCGTCTAAGGAAGACCAGGTTCAGGTGAACAATGCCCGTATGGCTGTCGCTTCTGGCGGTATCCTCGGAAGAGGTCCTGGCAACGGACATGCAAAGGTAAAGCTTGCCAATGCACACTGCGACTATATCTTTGCCAACATAGCTGAGGAGACAGGATTGGCAGGTTCCATCTTGCTTATCTGGCTCTACATAATGTTGTTCACTAGGGCAATATCGATTGTGAAGAAATTGAACAAACTTTCCAATGCCGACGGCGAACTTGAGCCTAAATACAAGTTTAGGCAGTATCTAGTACTAGGGCTTACGTCCATGATAGTTATTCAGGCATTCTCCAATATGGCGGTTTCTACCGACCTCATGCCTGTTACCGGTCAGACGCTTCCGTTTGTAAGTTATGGAAACTCATCGCTGGTTTTCATGGGATTTGCAATAGGCGTTATCCTTAGTGTAAGTCGCGAAGTGGAGGACGAAAATGCACCAATAGCCAAGGAAACCGAAGCCGATGGCGACATTAGCCTTGTTGCTGATGGAACAGCTACTAACGATGTCGATGCTTCTGCTGAGGCAGCAGTTGATAATGCCGAAGTTGCTGGCGAGGAAGTGCTTGAGATGATTGATGATAATGAATTAAATAACATAGAAGAAAATGAACGAAAATAAATTCAAGGTGCTGATTAGCGGTGGTGGTACGGGCGGACATATATTTCCAGCCGTTTCAATAGCAAATGCTTTGCGCGAAAAATATCCGCAGGTGGAAATTCAGTTCGTTGGAGCCGAAGGTCGTATGGAAATGGAAAAAGTTCCTGCTGCTGGTTACAATATAATTGGCTTGCCTATAATGGGTATGCCTCGCAAGTTGTCTCTGAAATGGTTCAAGTTCATTTCGAGCGTGATCAGGAGCAACAAAAAGGCAAGGAAGATAATTGCCGACTTCCGTCCCGACGTTGCAGTAGGTGTAGGAGGATATGCAAGTTACCCTTCGCTGAATGCTGCATCAAGGGCAGGTGTGCCTTGTTTGCTTCAGGAGCAAAACTCATATCCCGGTGTGGTTAACAAGAAACTCGCTGGCAAGGTGCGCAAGATTTGCGTGGCTTACGACAACATGGAACGCTTTTTCCCTGCCGAGAAAATTATGAAGACAGGAAATCCTGTTAGGCAGGACATTAAGAATATAGATGCAAAGCGCAATGAAGCATTCGAGTTTTTCGGACTTGAACAAGGCAAGCCAGTTGTGCTAGTCGTGGGTGGTAGCCTTGGCGCAAAGACCATCAACGAAAGCATTGCTGGTGGCTTGAAGAAGTTTGCCGATGCTGGTGTACAGCTTATATGGCAGACTGGCAAGGGCTACATCGAGACCGCAAGGGGAATTGTCGGTGCAGAACCTAAGAAGGGTTTGTATGTCAACGATTTCATCTACAAGATGGATCTGGCGTTTGCTGCTGCCGATGTCATAGTTTCGAGGGCAGGTGCAAGTACGATTTCCGAACTTTGCATTGTGGGCAAACCTGTGGTGTTTGTGCCTTCGCCAAATGTAGCCGAAGACCATCAGACCAAGAACGCAATGGCTCTCGTTGACAAGGATGCAGCCCTTATGGTAAAGGATGTTGATGCTCGCAATGTTCTTGTTGACAAGGTAATGGAGCTCGTTTCGGATATGCCTATGCGTGAAAAGCTTTCGCATAACATCAAGAAGCTTGAATTACTTGATGCTGCAAATGTAATTGCCGAAGAAGTGTATAAACTGGCTTATGAAAAGTAAATTTGCAAACATATATTTTGTAGGTATCGGTGGAATTGGCATGAGTGCCATCGCCCGCTATTTCAACGCTTGCGGCTACAATGTCGCTGGTTACGACCGCACACGTAGCGATGTTTGCGAAAACCTTGAAAAAGAGGGAATACAGGTGCATTACGACGATAACCTCGATTTGGTTGCTTCGTGCTACAAGGATAAGGAAACGACACTTGTCATCTATACGCCTGCAATTCCTGCTGATCATACCGAACTTACATTTTTCAGGCAAAACGGCTTTCGCGTGATAAAGCGAGCCGAGGCATTAGGCCATCTTTGCGAAGGCAAGAATTGTTTGGCTGTGGCTGGTACTCATGGAAAGACTTCCATTTCGACCATTACCTCGTGCATAATGGCGGGAACTAAGGAAAAATGTTCGGCTTTCCTTGGCGGAATATCAAAGAATTTCAATTCAAACCTCCATCTCGAACCGCAAAGCAAAAATGTGGTTGTTGAAGCCGATGAATTTGACCGTTCTTTCCTGCATTTGACGCCATCAACAGCGCTTATAAGCCACATCGAAGCCGATCATCTTGACATTTATGGCACATACGAAAATGTGGAAGCTGCTTTTGTGGAGTTTGCAAACGGGAGCATCCAAAGCGGAAACCTTGTGCTTGGTCCCGATATTCCCGATTCGGTGAAAGCAAGGTTGCGCAAGGATTTGAATGTATACACTTACGGTGTAGATAATCCGGATTTTGATTTCTACGCTACAAACATTTCGTATGGAAATGGACTTTGCATTTTCGACATCAAGACACCATTTGGAACAATAAGCGAGATAAAGTATAGGATTGGCGGACGACATAACATCGAAAATGCAGTTGGTGCAACTGCCGTTTCCTTGCTTAATGGTGCTTCTGCAGACGAGGTTCGCGCAGGGCTGGAAAATTTTGTGGGTGTGCTTCGTCGTTTCGACATTCAGTTGCGCACAGAAAAATGTGTGTTTATTGACGATTATGCACATCATCCGGGCGAAATTTCGGCATTTCTATCGGCAGTAAGGCAGATTTATCCGCACAAGAAGATAACTGGTATTTTCCAGCCGCATTTGTACACCAGAACTAGAGACTTGTACAAGGACTTTGCTGAAAGTCTTTCTGCTTGTGATACGCTCATACTTTTGCCGATTTATCCTGCGCGCGAACTGCCGATTGAAGGAGTGACTTCGTCGCTGATATACGACAACTGCAAGGCTCAGGAAAAGTATATTTGCGAAAAAGCAGACCTTATCGACCTTATTGGCAAACTTAAACCCGAACTTCTGCTCACAATGGGAGCAGGCGACATCGACAGGCTTGTGAAACCGATAAAAGAATTTTTGTCAGGCAATGAAAATTAGAAAGGCATATAAGATTATCGTAGGTATAGTGCTGTTGACTGCATACATTGTTTTTGCCAGCATATATGTAAAACGCCAGTACGAAGAGTTGCTATGCAATGGAGTAAATATAGAGGTCGATAATTCGTATGCTTTTATAAACAATGATGTAGTGGCAAAAATGCTCAATGACGGCGGTATGATTCTCGATTCTACAGTTAAATATTCGGAAATTGATTTCGCTGAAATCGAGAAACTTATAAACGAGAATGTATATGTGGAAGAAACCCAGGTTTACGGCGACTTTGACGGTAATGTTTTCGTTAAGGTAAAGCAACGCGATCCTATGATTAGGGTGGTTACCGAAGATGCTGCATCGTTTTATCTCGACAGGGATAAGAAAGTAATGCCGTTGTGCGATTACTTTTCTGCCGATATGATAGTTTTGTCGGGACATTTGAGGTCTGATTGCTTTTATGCATCGGATTCTGTTGATAACTATAATGTAAACCATGATAAAAATTCATTAAAAATTGATGATATTTGCAATTTCGTTAATTATTTGCAGTCCGATGAGCTGTGGCGCAACCAGATAACGCAGGTATATGTAAACGAGTCAAACGAACTTGAACTCGTGCCACGCGTTGGCAACCACATAATACTGCTTGGCGGGCTCGATGATTACGAAAAGAAGATGGATAAGCTGGAGGCTATGTATAACGAAGGATTTGATATTACTGGCTGGAATGCTTATTCTGTTGTGAATTTGAAATTTAAGAATCAGGTAATTTGTAAAAGACGCAATAATGGATGACAGTAAAAAACTAATTGCGGCAATCGATATAGGTACTACCAAGATTGCAACCGTGGCTGCTGAGTGCAGTAATGGTAGAATTGATGTGCTGGGTTTTGGCGCATCACAGTCAAATGGAATAAAGCACGGTGTTGTGCGAAATGTTGACGATACTGTAAAGGCTATAACCGAATCGCTTAACAAGCTTGGCGAAAGTTACGATGCTAATTTCAGCGAAGTATATGTGGGAATTGCTGGCCAGTATGTAAAAACAGCCGACAATACTTGTCGTGTGCTTGTTAACGGAACAGTGACTCAAAGGCATCTTATCGAACTTAGGGACATGGCAATGAATGTAGTGCGTCCTGGTTCGGAAACCATAGACGCAATATTACTGTCATATTCCATTGATGGTCACATTGTCGAAAATCCTATTGGCATGCAGTGCGAATACCTTATCGGCAATTTCCATGTCATTACAGGACAGACCATGATGGTAAATAACATCAAGAAGTGCGTAAATATGGCTGGTCTTGACGTGCGTACGGTTTTCCTTGAGCCGTTGGCTTCTGCCGAAGCTGTGCTTACCGACGAAGAAAAACGCAAAGGTGTTGCATTGATAGATATTGGTGGTGGAACAAGCGACCTTGCTGTTTACAAGAATGGTGAAGTTGTCCATACAGCCGTTATTCCTATCGGTGGCGCTACAGTTACTGGTGACATCCGTGATAAGTTCGGTATTACATACGAGCAGGCCGAAAGTATGAAATGCATGTACGGAAGTGCTGTGCATATTACATCGGCAGATGTTAGTATCGAGGTAAAGACTGCCCGTGTAAATAACAACATTTATGTGTCGCGCAATGAAATGTCGGAGTTGATACAGGCACGCATGGAGGAAATCCTGAATGCAGTAAAGTTCCAGCTTGAGACGGTTTATGCCGACAATGTACCTGCAGGTATTGTGATTACTGGTGGTGGTTCGCTTGTAGCAAATCTCAGCCAGATTGCAAGTTTCATAATGAAGAACAATATCCGTCTGGCTTGTCCTACATCGAATATAGTGGGAGCAAACGCCGACCAGCTTAAGCGTCCGCAGTATTCCACAGTAGTAGGTCTTGTGATGAAGGGTTACGACTATGAATTAGGTCTTAGGAAAAAGGAACTCGTGATGAATGAACCTAAACCAGCTCCGCAACCTGTTGAACCTAAGCCGGAACCAGAGCCTGTTCCCGAACCCAAGAAGCCAGAACCTAAGCCACAGAAGCCTAAAAAATCTTTTGGCTCGGTGTTTAAGAGCTGGATGGACAAACTTGAGGATGACGAGTAGTATAACTTAAAGCATATAAATATGGACTATAAATATAACGATGAGTTTCAGTGCGTTTCGGCTACAGATGCCGCTGTTCACGCAACTTCTGCAAAGCAGGTGACTAATGTCGATGATGTCTCGGCAGGAGCAAATAATCTCGATGATGTTCATACGATAATAAAGGTAATCGGTGTAGGCGGTGGTGGTAGCAATGCCGTTAACCAGCTTGCAAGGTCAGGCATCGTTGGAGTTGACCTTGTCGTATGCAATACCGACAAGCAGGCATTAAATGACAGCCTTGCGCCTATAAAGATACAACTAGGCAAGAGATTGACTGGCGGTCTGGGTGCTGGCAACGATCCTAAGGTAGGCGAAGATGCCGCCAAGGAAGACTTGCCCGAAGTCGAGGAATTGTTTACCGAAACTACAAAGATGGTCTTTGTTACAGCAGGTATGGGCGGTGGAACAGGAACAGGTGCTGCTCCAGTAATTGCAAAGGCTGCCAAGGACAAGGGAATGCTTACAATTGGCGTAGTTACAGTGCCATTTTCTACCGAAGGTACGCAACGTATAAATCAGGCTAACGAAGGCGTGATGAAGATGCGCCAGTCTGTTGATGCTTTGCTTGTGATTAACGATGACAAGCTGATTGAATTTGATGATTGTTCTTTCTCAAACGCATTCCAGAAAGCTGATGAAGTTGTCGTTACAGCAACAAAGGGTATTGCCGAGATCATTACAAGGCATGGACATGTAAATGTTGACTTCCGCGATGTAAATTCTGTAATGAAGGATAGTGGTGTCGCTCTTCTTGGCTCGGCTGAAGCATCGGGTGAAGACAGGGACATCAAGGCAATTTCCGAAGCGCTCGACTCTCCGTTGTTGCACGATAACGATATAAAGGGCGCTAAAAACATATTGCTCAACATAACTACTCCTAAGGGACAAAATGAGTTGACAATGAGGGAATTTGGTCGTATTACCAAGCATCTGCAAAAGGTGGCAGGGCAGGGAACCAATGTTATTTGGGGTACTTGTTACGACGAGACTCTCAGTGATTGCATTCGTACAACTGTAATTGCAACTGGATTCAGTTACGAGGAAAAACCAATGGAGACTCCTCCAGAGGTTACATCGATAGAGTTTGGCAAACCTTTGCCTATGAACGATGTTGTGCTTAATCCGGCCGAGATCAGGTCGGCCAGTGAGTTCGCCCACATGAAGGATCTGGATAAACTCAATGAAGATGACTATCTTGAAAGTCTTGAGGCAGAGACCGCACTTGATAGGAGAAACAAGAATAAATAACAATTATAAATATTTGAATATGAGTATTTTTGAACAGGTAAACGAAGATATAAAGAAGGCGATGCTTGCACGTGAAAAGGAACGCCTTGAAGGTTTGCGTGCCGTTAAGGCTGCTTTCTTGCTGGCTAAGACCGATGCTGGCAATGCAGAACTTACTCCCGACAAGGAGATGCAGATAATCCAGAAATTAGTAAAACAGCGCAGAGAAACTGCCGACTTGTACAAGTCGCAGAACCGTCCCGACCTTGCAGATAAGGAACTTGCTCAGGCAGAAGTAATTGCAGGTTATCTTCCAAAGCAACTTTCAGAGGATGAGGTGAAGGCTGTTGTCGCAGAGATTATTAAGGAAACAGGAGCAAGCACAATAAAGGACATGGGCAAGGTTATGGGTGCTGCAAGTGCTAAACTTGCCGGACAGACCGACAACAAGACGCTTTCGGGAATAGTGAAGGCTATGCTAGGATAAGGCGTAGAACCTTTTTATACACTCGCATACATATAAAGTCTCAGCTTCGCTTATGCTTGGCCATATTGGGAGGCTGAGAACTTTTTTTGTGACCTTTTGAGCATTGCTGAGGTCATGTTTTAGGAATTTCCTTCCATCCAATATTTTCTGTTCGGATAGGAGAGTGGGATAATGAATTTTTGTTTCTACACCATTTTCTTTCAAGAAAATAAGGAGTTCATCACGCTTTTCTGCTTTGATGACAAACTTGTGGAAGTTGGGGGAGGTGCAATGTTGTGGCAGTGTTATTCCTTCGATTCCATCTAGCATAGAATAGTATCTTTTTGCAATTTCTGTCATCCTTGAAATTGTCTGTGGCAGTTTTTCTATTTGTGCTAGCAACATTGCCGCCTGAGTTTCCGAAATCTTGCTGTTGTATCCTGCAATCTGCGGAATCCCATTTTCAAAGCCGTGGTTTACAAGCTTCTTCAGCATTGAATATTCAACTTCGTCATCTGTTAGTACAGCTCCACCTGTTCCGTAAGCCGATACTATTTTTGTCGGATCGAAGCTGATGCAACTTAGGTTGCCGATTTTTCCTGCTGATTTTACACCAAGTGCCTGTGCTGCATCTTCTATGATAGGAATGCCATGTCTTTGGGCGATGTCACGGATTTGTTCCTGCTGTGGATGGCTATTTCCGAAAAGCTGTACAAGGACAATTGCTTTGGTGCGAGGAGTAACTGCTTTTTCAAGACTGT
The DNA here is from genome assembly GCA_045112395.1 of Bacteroidales bacterium. Lineage (GTDB taxonomy): Bacteria > Bacteroidota > Bacteroidia > Bacteroidales > ML635J-15 > Bact-19. The sequence goes on along the minus strand of JBGUHW010000004.1, from coordinate 46,042 downwards.
CGATGTTGAGCATGAAATGTTCTGCCGAGATGTCAACGAATACTGGAGTGGCTCCGCAACGCAGTATTGAGTCCAAAGTAGCCACAAACGAAAACGGCGGAAGTATTACTTCGTCGCCCTGACTTATGCCGGCGGTTTGCAAGGCAAAAAACAAAGCATCAGTGCATGAGCCCGTTGCTACGGCATACTTTCTATCGCATATTTCGGCAAGTTTTTGCTCTAATTTTCTGGTATATTCTCCATTTACATACTGCCCCGACGACATTATGGCATTGAGTTCCGCCATCATTTCATCGCGGTTTTCTTTGAAAAACCAGTCGTATCTGAAGAATGGGACTTTCATTTTTACTTGTCGCCGGCAGTTTCAGTAGCCGCTTTTTCTTCCTTCTTTGGCATGAGTTTCTTGTAGAAGATAATCATAATGAATACCGAAATTGTGATTGCTGAGTCGGCTACATTGAATATTGGTCGGAAGAAGATAATATGCTCGCCACCCCATATTGGAAATCCATCGGGAAGCGTAGTGTTTATTACGGGGCAGTAGAACATATCGACAACATTTCCTGCAAGAAATCCAGCATAACCGCCACCATCAGGGAACATTTGTGCTACTTCGCCAAAGCTTTCGTTGAAAATAAGTCCGTAGAAAGCGCAGTCGATTAGGTTTCCTGCCGCGCCTGCTATGATTAGCGAAATGCAGGAAATGACAAACAGGTTGCTTCCCTTGCGGATTAATGTCACCAAGTACCAGATAAGTCCGCCAACTGCCAGTATCCGGAATATGCTAAGTGCGAGTTTGCCCCAGTTGCCACCGAATTCCATTCCGAATGCCATGCCTGGATTCTCAACGAATTTAAGCATCACTCGGTCTCCGAAAATATGAACTTCCTCACCGATTACCATGTGCGTTTTAACCCATATCTTAAGTATCTGGTCAATGAGCAATACGCCGATAATTATTATAATTGGGACTATTACCTTTTTGTTTTTCATTCTAATGAAATTTGTCGCAAAGTTACATTATTTATCGGTTTCGAAGAAATTAATATCTATTTCACTTCTATCTTCTTGCTAGCCATTCCGTTTTTGTCGCGGACAACGACAAGGTAAGTACCCGCAGAGAGATGCTTTAGGTTCAGTTCCACATCGGAAGCTTTTACTTTCTTGTGCAACAATTCCTTTCCGTTCATGTCGACGATAGCAACATTGCCGTTGAAAACTGAGTTGAATGAAATGTTTAGGATTTCATTGGTCGGGTTAGGAAATACAGAGAACGATGATTCGTTGAGTTTGCGAATACCATTGTATCCGTTGCGGATGGCAAGTGCATATTCGCCATCGGCAAAATTATCAATCGTAAAACGCTGCATGCCCTTACTGTATTGAGCTGGTATTACTCGCCAGTTTTCCGACCTGTCGCGACGATAAACTAATGCTATGGAATCAAGGTCCGAATTAGAAATATGTGCATTTTCCCATCCTGCTGCATCCATGCTGTTGAACGAAATCTTCATCTGTGCTGAAAAGACAGAAGGTTGCAGACTTTCTACAAGCCAATATCTGCTAGGTACAATCTCCAGACCTTCAACCGGTTCCATGAAATTGTCGGGAGCAACAAAGTTGCATGTGGTACGCACCATTGCCTCGCCATCAATTTCGGAAACTACCATCGAACAATCTGTTTTCAAGAAAGTTACGTTCATAACGGTATCAACAAATACAGCATCGTCAACAGTTGCATCGGAAGTATGCTCGTAGTAGTCGCACATTACAAGTGCAGGTTCAAAAGGAATGGTAAATGTTTGGCTACCAGTTTCTCCCGAGAATTCAAGCACTTTCGTTTCGGTAGTAAAGTCCGGTTTCATGAATGTAATTTCTATCCTATTTGCATCGGTAAAATTCTCGCGTTCAAGCATTTTCTGACGGATATAAACTGTAACATCATAATTATTACCATTTGGAGTAACAACGGTTGAATCAATAGAATAGTGCGGAAATCCCTTTGTGAAAACCCATGAATCGAAGAACGGTGTCATGTTGATGCCTGTATGTTGGGTAAGGAAATTGCGGAATTGGTATGATGTAGCGTTTTTGTACGAAAATTCAGCAAGGTAAGCCCTGATTGTTTCGAAGAAAACATCATCGCCCAAATAATGGCGCAAAGTATGAACTACGGATGCTCCTTTGTCGTAAACCGTTGATGAATAGGTGTTTTCAACTGGGAATGGTGTTAGCGGATAATAGCCATCGTCCCTATATGTTTTTGTAAGCACCTTGTAGTGAGCATTGTGGCGGTATGTGCGACCATCATTGGCTCCGCAGACGAATTCCTTCCAGATGGTTTCGCAGTAGGTTGCCCAGCCTTCGTTGAGCCACATGTCTTCGGCAGTGGCGCAAGTTACCAAATCGCCAAACCAATGATGCGAAAGTTCGTGGTAGTATAATGTTTCGTAAACCCCAGGTCCTGATGTTACAAATGTACGCCCAATAGAAATGTTACCTACATGTTCCATAGCACCTGCCGAGAAGTTAACAAGCACATAACCAATGCGTTGCCAAGGGTATTCGCCGAACAAGTTTTCGTAAACACGCAATGTTGTATCGAGGCGGTAGAACGACCCAGCAATCTTTGCGCTGTCGGTAGGATAGCCGTAGATGTCAACAGGAATATCGCGCGAAATGCCATGATATACATGATGATGGTGATAATATGGTCCTACTGCTACCGATTGCAGATATGTTGGCACTTCCTGTGTCAGATTCCAGTAGTAGGTTTTTTTGCCAGACTCTTCATCTATTTGTATTTCATTAAGTTCTCCGCTCGAAATGGCGGTGTTTTCCGACTGTGTTGTGATGATTGTCGTATATTTTGCCTTGTCGGTAAAGTTGTCGTTGCATGGGAACCACACGCGACCGTAGTTGTGAGGCACATCCTGAAAACCGCATCCCATATTAAACGCATAATCTCCAGAGAAATAGAATCCACCCCATCCCGACGGGTCCTTCTGCGGTGCTCCGTGATAATATACATCCAGATCGAATGGTTCATCGGCTGTTGGTGCCGTTTCAAAATTTATGGTTATTATGGAATCGTTGTACGAAAACGATGAAATGCCGTAGTCGTAGCATACGATCGAATCAATATTCAGCCTAAGCAGATAAAGGTAAATTGTTGAAACATTATCCTCGGTAGTGGCGAGGTTTAGAATCGTTTTTCCCGAAATGGTCTTTCCCGTGAAATCGCTGATGTCTAGGTCAATTGTGTAGTGTTTTACATCGATAAGACCTTCGTAGTCATGCTGTGCAAAAGTCAGCAGAGGCAAAGCAGCCAGCAATATTGTATAATATAAATTCTTCATATTTGATATGATATTTTATCGTCATTTTATAAAACATACAAATGTATGGCAAATAGTTGGACTGGCAAAATCAAAAATTTTATCTGATGAAGTTAGGGTAAGTCTATGATTATTTGTCTGATTGACATTTTATTGAAAAAATAGCTTTCCTCTGCTTTTTCGTGATTATTTTATAAAACACTTTTCAATCAATATTACATTTCTCAAACTCAGCAATCCATTCCTTAACCTTTGATTGCAACAAGGTTTTATCTGGCAAATATAACTGATAAGCCGATGCATAGATATTCGCATCTTTTGGCAAGGTCAACTCCACAAGTGTGTCATTTTTTCTTTCACAAAGCAGAATCCCAATTGTCGGTTTCTCAAACTCCTGCTTCACATATCTATCGTAATAGTTGACATACATTTGCATCTGTCCTAAGTCCTGATGTGTAAGTTTTCCTGTTTTTAAATCTATCAGCACATAACACTGTAACAGACGGTTATAAAATACTAAATCCACATAAAAGTGTTGCTCGTCAAATGTAAATCTTTTCTGTCGAGCCTCAAACAAAAATCCTTTACCAAGTTCCAGCAAGAATTGTTGCATCTTATTGATTATAGCATTCTCCAAATTACTTTCAGAATAGGCTGTGTCTGGCTTTAATCCTAAAAATTCCAGTGTTACAGGATCCTTTATAATATCAGATGATTTTTCTATGGTCTGACCTTCTTTAGATAGGCGCATAACTTCATCCTTGTCGCGGCTCAATGCCAATCGTTCGTAAAGGCTACTACCCACTTGCCTACTAAGTTGACGAACGCTCCATTGCTGTTCGCCGCATTCTATTTCATAAAAATTGCGGGCATCAGGATTCTCTATGCGCATAAGAATTTGATAATGATTCCAAGATAGTACGAATTTAGGATGTGTACTTTTTTCATCATAATTGTCGTTGTCTTGAAAATCGTCTACACTGTGGACGATTTTCAATTTCGTCTGCACTGTAGACGAAATCTGACTTGCAGAATAAACCCTATAAAATTTTCGACATTTATCTAATGTTTCAACAGACCACCCTTTGCCAAACCGTTCCGTTAATCGTATAGAAAGGTTTTTCAGTACTTGTTTGCCATATTGCGCTCTATATTTACCATCTTGCTCATCTTCAATTATATATTGTCCAATATGATATTTTGTGTACACTTCTGCAATGTTTACTGCGGTAGCTACACGATGTCTGGACTGTTCGATTAATAGAGATATCTTATCAAACAAAAGTACCGATCTATTGTCTATTGCATTAGATTCGTTCATCTTTATTGTAATTTTTTGTTCTGACTTCGTCAGTAATTATTTATCGGATTAGTGTTTATTTCAGAGAGATATGAAGCAAAACCGTCAGATTTTTTTGTGACGATGTCGTAAAAAATTTCCTTTGTGAACTGTTCGCTCTCGTAGTGACCGATGTCGAGCAAAAGTATTTTTCCTTCAGCGAGGAACCAGTCGTGGTATTTTATGTCGGCAGTAATGTAAGCATCCGCTTTCATGGCTATTGCCGTGCGGATGAACGATGCACCGCTGCCACCGCATACTGCTATGCGACGGACTTTCCGTCCTGTTGGTGCGCTATGCCTAATGTTGCCGACATTGAATTTTTGTTTTACAGTTTCAAGTAGTTCTTCCTCTGTGATTTCTTTTTCTAGTTCGCCGATAGCGCCTAAACCAACAGAGTCCCAGTGATTTTCGAGTTTGTAGATGTCGTATGCAGGTTCTTCGTATGGGTGAACTTTTAGCATTGCCGACACTACCTTTGACAGCAAATACGAGGGACAAATAACTTCAACTTTCACTTCATTTTCGTGATGCCTTTCGCCAATGTCGCCTACAAACGGGTTGCATTTTTCGTTGGCGCGGAAAGTTCCAGTGCCATTAAGGTTAAAACTGCACTCATCGTAATTGCCAATAGTGCCAGCACCAGCCGAAAACATTGCATTGCGTACTGTTTCGGCGTGCTGTTGTGGCACATACACTGCAATCTTGCGCAACATATCTCCTTCAGAATCAAGTACGGTGCAGTTTTTTAGTCCAAGTTTTTCGCACATCTTCATGCTTACACCGTTTTGCGCCTTGTCGAAGTTGGTATGACCGCAGTAGATTGAAATATTGTTCTGCAAAGCCTTGATAATTGACTTCTCCACATTGTTGCTGCCCGTAATGCGCTTGATGTTCGGGAATATCAGCGGATGGTGCGACACAATCATATTACAACCTTTTGCAATTGCCTCGTCAACGACCTCGGGAATAATATCTATGCAGATAAGTACGCCATTGATTTCCGCATCGGGAAAACCGACGTTCAGCCCTGCATTGTCGTAGCTTTCCTGCAGGCTCGGCGGAGCAAAGCGCTCAAGTTCGGATACTAATTCTTTTACTTTCATTACTTATGTCTTACAGTCTTACGGACGAACAGGCTCACAGACCCAAAGGCTTTCAGACGGTTTGACAGTCAGACCGTTAGTCTGTTAGACTGTTAGACTGCTGGACTGTTGGCCTGTTAGCCTGCTGGACTGCCAGCCTTCTTTACATTTCGTTCTTTATTCCCACAAGCATTTCCTTGATTCCCTCGAGTCTGCTCACAATTTCCATATTGGTTTCCACATCGGTGCGGTTCTTCGAAAGTCGCTTGCTTGCACCATCTAGTGTCATTCCACAGTCCTTAACCAGATATTTTATCTGCTTCAGCACCTCTATGTCCTTCATTGTGAACTGGCGGTTGCCTTTTGCTGTGCGCTGCGGCTTTATGAATGCCTCGAACTCCTTTTCCCAGAAACGTATGTTCGACTCGGCAATGTCAAGGTACGAAGCCACTTCGCTTATCGAATAATAAAGCTTATTGGGGTTGAATTCGTTAGTTTTTTCTTTTGCCATATTGTGTTGCAATTTTATGAATTTCAAATAGATATTACTCCCATCGTCTTTCCAAAATCATCTTTTGTCAGCCGTTTTCCATTGTATGTAAGCGTATCGGCAAGACGGATGGAATGCTTTTTCAGACCATTGCTGAAATACAGGTAGATGTTGATATATTCGTTGAGGAAAGTGCTGACGTTTTCGGCAGTAACTGTGATTTTTGCTTCGATGATAGTGGAAATTTCCTGCTGGAAAATAGGATAGTTGCCACGCTGTCCGAAAACGCTGTATATGCCTTCGTGACGGATAAACGCCGACTTGAGTGGCTGGTTTGTTTCCTCGAACAATGCCGTTGGGAAAGCAATCTCGACCTTGTAGTCCTTTTCGACTATGTTGCCGGCGTTGCGAATCATAAATTTGGGGTAGAAGTTCATCGATGAGAACTTTCCGCCCGACAAGGTTGGAATGCCGTTTATGTTTGTAACGCCAAGGAACTCCAGGTTGCAGGTGCTAATCTTCATGTAAGCCGTACGAATTTCCGATTCGTTCATAACCAAGCATTTGCCTTTGCTCCAGCGGTAGAACTTGCTGTCGGAAAATAGGTGAGGTGCATTGTTGTTGGCAGGAATGTGGATATGGATAATCTTTCCGTCTGAATCGGGAATCGGGCAGATTTTTACAGATAGGTCGTCAATAGGCTTATCGATTTGCGACTGAATCTCGTGGAAAATCCATTCTTCGCCTTTGTCGAAACCCTTCACTGGTTCGAAAGCATCGGCGCGAGAACGCTTCTGTGCAATGCCGAATATCAGTTCGCCGCCACCGCTGTTGGCAATCGCCGAAACCATCTTGGCAAGCTTTGACGACTGTCCGGCATTCCACTGCGAACCGCCGACAAGCCACAACGAATCGTGACAATGGACCTTGTCTGCAACCAGATTGCGGTAGTAATCAATATTGTATGTCCCTTCGATTTGCATGGTTACATGTCGAAACTTGAGATGAACTCCTCGTCAATGAAATTGTCGTAGCTGCAGCAGACATGGGTTGCAAAGCTAATTGCGCAGTAGATGACTTTACGCCATACCTCTAGCGACATATTTTCGAGATCGGATGCGTAAACGTTCTGCTTGATAAGTCCGTATATAAGTCCTGCATTAAAGCTGTCGCCTGCGCCGACTGTCGATACTGGTGTAATTCTTGGCACATCGAATATCTTGTGGAAGTCGGGAGTGAAAAGGTTTACGCCGTACTTGTTGGCAGTGTATATGAAATTTCGGCAGCCGTACTGCTTTACAATATCGTTGGTGTCGAGAGCTGAATTTGAATCGAAGATAAGCTGGAAATCCTCGTTGGAGCCTTTCACGATGTCTGCAATTTCAAGGTTTTCCTTTATCAGCGGTATTGCACGCTCGCGGTCTTTCAAATGCGAAGGACGGAAATTCGGGTCGTAGATTATGATTGCTCCTGCTTCCTTTGCCTGACGCAGACAAGCCATAAGGTCATCGCGGACTTCGGCCTTTATCGAGGTGAACGAACCGAACAAAATTATGTCGTCGTGTTTCACTTCGGGGAAGGTTATTTTTATTTCACCGTTCACACGAATCTTGTAGAAGCTATAGGCTGGTTCGCGCGTATCGTAGAGGAAAGCGAGAGCCACACGCGACTTTGCATCGTTGTACAAGGTCAAATACTTGGTCGAAACATTGTTGTCCGACAGGAAATCGGCAATAATGTTACCAATGGCATCGTTGGCCTGGTCGCCTACGACATACACTTTTTCGCCCATACGCCCCAGCGACACTGATGTGTTTAGGATTGGTCCACCCGGACAAGATTCCACAGCTTTACCGTTACGGAAAATGATGTCGTAAACGGTTTCTCCAATACAATATATCTTTCGCATATTTCTGTCTTTTATAACATTATAATTATCTGCGCATTGCGTGAAACAAACTCCACTGCTGTAAATGCTGTGCAAAGATACATTTTTCTTGGAATATGGGCAAGGTAATAATTTACAATACAAACTTTGGTGCGATGGTGGTGCGATTTGCCCCAAACAAAAATGCAAATGCTTTAAAATTAAACACTTGCATTTTCAAGTGGTTGTCCCTGGAGGAATCGAACCTCCACAACCAGAACCAAAATCTGGTGCACTACCATTATGCAAAGGGACAATCATTTTCCCATTGATTTTGGGACTGCAAAAATATACATATTTTGAAAGCCTGCAAAATAATTTTTGAAAAAATCATTTGTTTGTCACTTTGAAAAGTGCGCCCAATGAAATATTTTTGCGGTTTCAAAATCAAAACGGTGATGAAAAACATATTAATCATCATGCTTACCGCCATCTGTATGGCTGTTTCGCTGCCGGCAATGTCGCAAAGCGAGACTAACAATGTGCAGTTGGCAAGCAAGTACTACCAGAATGGTGAGTACGAGAAGGCTCTTACATTGTACGAGGACTTGTATGCCAAGACCGAATACAAGAGCTATCGCGACATGTATGTGTCGTGCCTCACCTTGCTGAAGCAGTTCGATGCCGCCGAAAAGTTCCTGAAGAAAGAAATAAAGAAAAAAAAGTCGGACTTCTACCTGCACATCGACCTCGGAATGGTATATTACAACATGAATCGTAGCAGCGAAAGCGAAGAACAGTTCGCAAAGGCAAAGGAATTGGCTCTTGGGAACGAAAGTTCGGTTGTAAGTGCTGCAAATTCATTTTTGTCGCACCGGCAATTCCAGCATGCCATCGACCTGTACGAAAAAGCCGAAAAGAAATTTCCGAACAAAAAGTACGGCATTGAAATAGGCAATATATACAGCATCGAAAAGAACTACGAGCAAATGATGGCACATTACCTTGATTGCTTGAACCAAGAAACTGAAGGAAATATACAATCTCGCCTTTCGTATGTAATTGCCAATGATGACGAGGACAAGGCCATTACCGTTATTGAAAAATCACTTTTGGACCAAGCACAGAAAAAGCCCAACAGCGCGACGCTTAATACACTTACAATATGGTTGTATACGCAGACAGGTCGTTACGAGCTTGCCATGAACCAGGTTTTTGCATATAGCAAGCGAATTGGGCCAAGTTACGATAAGGAAGTCCTTAGCTTTGGAAATGAGATGGCTAACATGAACGAAACCGAACTCGCAAAAAAGACATTCGAATATCTGCTGAAGCGGAAGCCGTCATCAACATTTAGCAACGAGGCTTACATAGGATTGCTTACAATGTCGTATAAATTAGCTGTTTCAAAATTGCATCCCGACAAGAAGGAACTCGAAGAACTCGATTCGACAATTACATTGGCAATCAAGGATATGGCAATAACAAAGGCATACGACTTGATAATCATTTCCGCAAAGCTAAAAGCCTTTAACCTTGGCAAATGCGATGAGGCTATCGACAGGATAAACGAAGCAATATCAAGCAACTACTATAAGCAGCAGGTTCCCGAGATGAAAATGCTCCTTGGTGACATTTACATGCTGAACAATAATCCGTGGGACGCTACGCTCACATACGCTCAGATAGAGAAGTCGAATGCAAGTGCCGACATAACAAGCGAGGCGAGGTTCCGCAAGGCAAAATTGGCATATTACACTGGTCAGTTCGAATGGGCGCAGGCGCAGCTCGATGTACTTAAGGCTGGCACGTCCCGACTTATCTCCAACGATGCGTTGGAACTTAGCCTGTTCATCACCGAAAACTACGACATGGACACTACCGAGACTACTATGCAGATATTTGCTCGTGCCGATTTTTTGACATTCTCCAAGCAGTACGCCGAAGCACTAAAATGTCTCGATACCATCGAACAGAAATACCCAAGTCATTCTCTTTCGGATGATGTGCTTTACCGCAAGGCTAAAATTTACGAAGAAATCAACGACTTGGACAAGGCAGCATCGCTGTACAAGGAAGTCTTTACAAAATACGGATTTGATGTTCTTGCCGACAACGCCCTGTTCAGGTATGCCGAAATTTGTGAGCGCCAAGGCAAAAACAAGGAGGCTGAGGATTCTTATTTCAAGATCATAAGCGATTATTCCGGAAGCATATATACGGTAGATGCGCGAAAAAGGATGAGGGCATTGCACAATGGCACAGGTGATTGAAAAGGATAGGATAATTCTCGGCATCGACCCAGGAAGCAACATCATGGGCTATGGCATAATCCACGAGAAAGGGAAAACCATAAATTTGGTGGCTTTCGGTATAGTGGATATGCGCAAGATGGACGACCATTTTACAAAGTTGAAATATATTTTCGAGCGCACTACACAACTAATCGATGGTTTTCATCCTGATGAGATTGCCATCGAGGCGCCATTCCAGGGCAAGAATGTGCAGTCGATGCTGAAGCTTGGTCGTGCACAGGGTGCAGCTATCGCGGCGGGACTGCAACGCACAATACCTATTTTTGAGTATGCCCCTCGTAAGGTTAAGCTTGCAATTACTGGCAATGGTGCGGCATCGAAGGAACAGGTGGCTGCAATGCTACAGAAACTTCTCAAAATTGAGGAACTCCCCGAAAAACTTGATGCTACCGATGCAATTGCAATAGCCATGTGCCACTATTACCAGAAAGGCAATATTTTGTCGGGCGAAAGCCCTTGCAAGAGCTGGAAGGAATATGCAGCAAAGAAAGGCATAAAGATCTGAAAAATCAAAAATGCCTTTTTTGCTTATTTTTCAAAAAGTCCTTTTTTTTGTGCCGATAATATCAAATTAGCAACAATGAATACATACACCAAAACTGAGAATATCATTGACTATACCGCAATGGGACTGCTTGCAATAAGCGTAATATTGACCGTGTTAAATATTCCGTATGCAGAAATTTATTACATAATTTTATTGTGTTTGTCTATAGGCGTATTTATGGGAACCAGTGTAAATAGCAAATTGTACAAGGTTAGCGTTCCGATATATATACTTGACCTTTTCTGCAAGATTAACATATTTTCTGGTATTAAGTTCTGGAATATTGACTCTGGCAGAAATTATATTGGCATTGGCATGACATTAATATTCGTAATCTATCTTATTGACGCTATCATGACAAAGAAAGCACCCGTTTACCGCCCATTATCGTACTTGCTGATATATGCGGTGACTGCCGGTGTTTGCGCAGCGATAACGATGTAGGGGAAAACAAATTTCTAAAGTTATATTAATATAGTTTGTACGTTATGAATACTTATACCAAAACACTGAATATTATCGACTACACCGTAATGGGACTGCTTTCTGTTAATGTAATTCTGGTAGCACTAAACATTCCCTACGCATTTAATTGTTTTGTTGTCCTATGGTTTTTGTCAATGGTTATATTCGTCGTCACAAGTATAAAAAGCAAATTGTACAACATAAGCATTCCATTATTCATACTCGACATTATTTGCAAAAATCAAATATTCGGTGGAATTCTGTTGTTGAATGGCGGTGATGCGAGCAAAAACATCGGCTTAGGCATTTCAATAGTACTGGTTGTTTATCTTATCGACTCGCTACTTACAAAGAATGCACCAGTATATCGTTCGGTGTCGTATTTATTGATTTATGCGGGTATCACTGGCGTTTGCGCAGCTATAACGATGTAGCGGAAAAAACATTTGTGTGCGACTTTAAAGATGTCGAATAATCTTTTATAGCTGATTCTCGCATTATTGCAAATTATTCCTAATTTTGCAGTGGTAATTCAAACAGAAATTTATGGAAGCAACTGTTTTTAATCCTGCGCAGATTTATTTGTTACGGATGTTTGAGCATATTAAAAGTGATGAGGAACTTCTTGAAATAAAGAAGCTTATCAGCGATTACTATGCAAAGAAGATGGACGAGCATCTGGATAAACTTTGGGACGATGGCATTCTTGACCAGAAGAAGCTTGACGAAATAAACGAAATGGATCTTCATAAACTGCAATAAGTTTTATGCGAATCGTCCTTGACACCAATAGTCTGATTCAAAGTATTCCCAAAAGGAGTGCTTATAGAGTTGTTTGGGATTCTATTCTTTCGGGAGAAAATATATTATGTGTGTCTAACGAGATTATTGAAGAGTATGTGGAGATACTTCAACAGTTGACAAATAAGGAAACAGCAAATATAATTATTGAAGCCATTGTAAATTCCCCATTTGTTGAATATATCACTCCATATTATCGATTTAACCTAATAAAAGCAGACCCTGATGACAATAAGTTTGTTGATTGTGCTATTTCTGCAAATGCCCATTACATTGTAACAAACGACCATCACTATGATGTTTTAAAAAGTATTGCGTTCCCTCATGTAGATGTTATTGCCCTTAAAGATTTCTTTGAACTTATAAATCGAAATAAGTAAAGGTTGCATAATTCATAGCAAAATTTAACTTTGAATTTTTGAACTTTGAACCTTGAACTTTTGATTTTTTGCCCCTCTCACAACATAAATGCTTAAATTTGCCGTTTTATTGTATTTGCAACTCGGATGATTCTTCGCAACGGCAACGGCAGCAAACGAAATTCCACTATGTGGATTCGTTTGGCGTGCATAATTTTTATGCTTGCCGTGTTGCCTGCGTTGAACTTGTCGGCACAGTCGCTCATAAGCCTGAAAAATTTGTCGGTGCAGGGCGATACACTGGTGCTCGACTCGATGAGCGTGGTGCAAAGTTCTATAAAATTCGTTGATGCCGACGGAAATCCTGTAGATGCAAAATATCATTTCGACTTCGAGACCTCTACCATTGTGTTCGACGAGAAGCCGCCCGCAGGAACAAAAGTTAGTTTCAAGACCTTCCCCGTGAACTTCTCGAAGCCGGCACAGAAATTCGATCGTAGCAAGTATATGCTTTCCGACCACGAGCACGAACGCACGGGCTACGACCTTATTCTGACCAAGGAAAACTACGACGACTTTTTCTCGCAGACCGAACTTTCGCGCAAGGGAAGCATTTCGCGTGGCGTGAGCTTCGGAAATAACCAGAATGTGATCATGAACTCGAACCTCGACCTGCAACTCGACGGGCGAATAGGCGACAACCTTTTCATTTCGGCAGTTATAAGCGACAACAACATCCCCATTCAGCCCGACGGCAATTCGCAGAACCTGCAGGAGTTCGACAAGGTTTTCATCAAGATTTACAACTCCAAGTTTGCGCTTATTGCCGGTGATTTTGAGCAGAAGAAACCGCAGGGATATTTCCTCAACTACTACAAGAAGTCGCAGGGCATACACCTTTCGGGCAAAAAGACTTTCGAGACGGCAAAGCACAATGCTGGCGAACTGAATGCTTCGATAGGAGCGGCTGTTGCGAAGGGCAAGTACCATAAGATGCAGATTTCGGGCGTTGAGGGCAACCAAGGTCCGTACCGTCTTACGGGTGCCAACAACGAAGCGTATGTGGTGGTACTCGCTGGTACCGAAAAGGTTTACATCGACGGAATTCTGATGTCGCGCGGAAGCGACCGCGACTATGTCATCGACTACAACCTCGGTGAGATTACCTTCACAGCGCATCAGCCCATCAACAAGGACAAGCGCATAATCGTAGAGTTCGAGTACACCGACCAGAACTACACGCGCTTCCTCGTCACCTCGTCCAACACCCTGAAAATCGACAACACCGAAGTCTGGCTCAACCTATACCACGAAGGCGACAGCAAGAACCAACCCATCAACATGGACCTCCGCGATTCCGACAAGCGTCTGATGGCAGGCATCGGCGACAACCTCGACCAAGCCATAATCCCAGGTTACGACAGTCTCGGTTTCAATATCGACGAGGTGCGCTACAAGCTTGTCGATACCATTGTTGATGGGGTGCGCTACGATTCGGTATTTGTGTACAGTACCAACGAGCAGGACGCTTTCTATAGGGTTTCGTTTTCGCTAGTGGGCGAAAACAAGGGCGACTATGTGCGCGGAGTGTCGTCGGCAAACGGCAGGGTGTATGAGTGGGTTGCACCTGTAAATGGAGTGCCGCAGGGAAACTATATTCCTTATACCAAGATAGTTGCACCACAGAAAAAGCAGATGGCGACATTCGGAGCAAAGTCGAAGTTCGGTGAAAAAACAAGCGCATCGGTAGAAGTTGCATTGTCGAACAACGACCGTAATACCTTCTCGAAACTCGACCGTGGCGACAACTTCGGCGTGGCGGTAAAGACAACTGCCGAGCAGTACCTTGTGAAAACCGAAAAGAACAGCCTTAGCTTCGATGTCAACTACGAATTTCTGAACCGCAACTTCGAAGCCGTAGAGTATTTTCGCGAAACTGAATTCACAAGAGACTGGAACATAGGTTCTTACTATGCCGATTCGCACTGCGAGAATGTTACTGGCGGACATATCCGTTACACCAACCGCAAGCATGGAAATTCGCTCTACACAACATCCTACATAAATCGTGGCATCGAATATTCGGGCTGGAAAAACGACCTTTCGTCCGACTACAGGCTTGGCACATGGCATATCAGCGGAAACGCCTCGTTGCTTTCAAGTGCCGATTCTCTCAACAAGACACAGTTTTTGCGACACAAGCTTGATATTTCCAAGACTTTTGGCAAGATAATAATTGGAGCACGCGAAGAAGGCGAGCGCAATGTTTGGCGCAACAACGAAGGCACCTTGCTTGCAAACAGTTATTCGTACAGCCAGTACGAAGGATTTGCTGGCACATCCGACTCGGCAAGGCAGAAGTTTACGCTGTCGTACAAGTTCCGCAACGACCGCAAACAGAGCCTTGACATTCTGAAAGATGCCACTCGCGCACACGACTTTTCGTTGTCGTCGGAAGTCGGTGGAAAGAACAATCATCGTCTAAAGGCGACCATCAACTACCGATTGTTGCAAGTGCGTGACACTCTGCTCTATAGCGCCGAACCCGAAGATAACCTTACTGGCAAACTTGAATACAATTTCAAACTGTGGAAGGGAGCAATAACTTCATCCACCTTGTACGAAATAGGTTCGGGACTTGAAAACAAAATTGAGTACACTTACATTGAAGTTGCACCCGGACAAGGCGTTTACACTTGGACCGACTACAACGGCAACGGCGTGCAGGAACTTGACGAGTTCGAGGTGGCATTCTTTGCCGACCAGGCCAACTTCATCCGTGTGCAGATGCCTTCGACGGAATATATAAAGGTGTATGCCAACAAGTTCAACCAGAGCATCAACATCAATCCTGCAGTGCGCTGGAAGTCGAAGAAAGGTTTCCTCAAGTTCCTGAGCCGCTTCTCCGACCAGTTTGCCTACAGCATTTCGCAGAAAAACACCTCGGACAAGATTTCTGAATTTGCAAATCCGTTTGCGCAGAACATTAGCCTCGACGAACTTGTCTCGATGAACTCGACTATCCGCAACAGTTTGTCGTTCAACCGTGGAAAACCAAAATTCGGCATCGACTACATTGTGCAGTCAGTAAAAAGCAAGAGCCTTCTTACCACTGGTTTCGATTCGCGGACAAACTTCACGCAGACAGTACTTATCAGGTACAACATTTCGCCAAAGGTGGGAATGCAGAACTCGACCATTTTCGGTAAGAAAGGTTACGAGTCGCAGTTTTTCACCGCCAAGGACTACAAAATCTCCAGCATCAAGGACGATTTCCAGTTCAATGTGCAGCCTAACATCAACAACCGCATTTCGCTTACCTACAATTTCGAACAGAAGGATAATACGACTGGCAGCGAAAAATTAACAAGTAACAATGTCGGTCTTGAATACCGCCTAAATTCGGTAAAAAAAGGTTCGCTCAATGCAAATTTCAACTTTATATATTATAAGTATGCCAGCAGCGGCAATTCCGCCATCGACTACGAAATGCTACAAGGATTGCAACCCGGTATGAATTTCACTTGGGGCATCAATTTCCAGCGTCAACTAGCAAACGGATTGCAAATCAACCTGTCGTACAATGGTCGCATGAGCGAGGCTTCGCCAGTGATACATACGGCGAGTGTGGAAGTGAGGGCGTATTTCTAATGGCTGTGCCCGTTTAACTTCGTTGAGGGCTTCGCCGTTCAATGGCTGACGTTGTTTCTATGTTCCACGTTTCTAGTTTTTATGGGCTAACGCCCGTTTCTAAAAAAAGGAATGTCATGCTGAACTGGTTTCAGCATCTGATTCCTTTTTTGTTTTAAGTTTCAATGGCTACCGCCGTTTCTACGCTGCGCTGTTTGAATGTTTCACGTTTCAGGTTTTAATGGCTACGCCGTTTCTGTTGAGACGCGCCATGGCACGTCTTTACAATGGCTTCGCCGTTCAATGGCTGACGCCGTTTCTATGTTCCACGTTTCTAGTTTTTATGGGCTAACGCCCGTTTCACGTTTAAGGTTTCAAAGTTCAATAAAATGTTAGAATAGCGTTTTTTGTCCAATAAGCCGTTTTTTCCTATATAGAAAGCTAATAATAAAGCCGTAAGGCAATTGGCATATTTTACCACATTCCTTACGGCTAGGTGATCACAATGATCCTACTTTCTAATTTAATTCTTAGCATAGCCAAAGCGATGTTAAGAGCGATGAGTGCAAGTGTGCTTTCGCATAGGTTGTCCGATTCGTCGATTTGTGCTATAAGCAGTCCATCTTGAAACGGATGCACTTAAAAGTATCGCGTAAAATTACTATTTTTTTTGTATTATTATAGTATTTATTGATAAAAAAATGAAGTCCACATTATTTCTTCCACTTCATTTCCTTTACTTTCGCGTACTCGCCTTCTTCTAGCAATGTAATTTCGTATTTGTGCTTGCCATCCTTCGATTGTGTGTAGCGGATGTTGCCATTGGAGTAGGGGTAGAGAGGACGAGTTCCGTAGATGGCTTTGCCGTTTTTGCTTAACCACTGTCCGATTTCCTTCATGCGTTGCAAGGCAACTTCAGAAAGTTGTCCATCGGCATCGGGACCAACATTGAGCAGATAGTTCCCGCCTTTGGCAACAATGTCTATCAACGTGTGTATAAGCTTGCGAGTGCTCTTGTAGTTGTCGTTCTCGACATACGACCAGCTGTCGCCCATGCTCATGCATGTTTCCCACGGATAGGGCAGGGTATGTTCGGGGACTTGCTGCTCGGGAGTGCGGTAGTTTTCGTATTTGCCACCTACGCTGCGGTCAACAATTATAAGGTCTGGATTGTCCTTGCGGGCCATAGTGGCAATACGAGGCATATCGATGTCCTGTATGCGAGCGTAGCAACCTAACCATTCAATGGTTTCTTCGTTCAAACTCCATTCGGGACGCACCCAGCCACCATCGAGCCATAAAATGTCGATGTCGCCGTAGTTGTGTGTTAGCTCGTATATCTGGTTGTAGGTGAAGTCCTTGAATTTTGCCCAGCGTTGTGGATTCTCGTAAATGTCGTAGTTGACATTGCGGTCGGGAGTTGCCCACTCGTGCGCCCAGTAGTCGTCGTTGTGCCAGTCGGGCTTCGAGAAGTACAGACCTATCCACATCCCTTCATCGCGGAATGCATCAACAATTTCCTTTGTAATGTCTGGTTGTGCCGATGTGTGGTATGGACAATCTGAGCCAGCAACGCTGTAATCTGTCTGCTTGCTATCGAACATGCAGAAGCCGTCGTGGTGCTTGGTGGTGAATACCATATATTTCATTCCTGCTTCCTTGGCTGCTTTTGCCCATTGCTTGGCGTCAAAATGCTTAGGATTGAAAGTCTTATTAAGTGCTTGATATTCCTTCTTGTATTCGTAGTAGTCGGCTCCGTTGCGGTTTATCCACGGCTCGTTGCAGATGCTCCAAGACTCCACAACGCCCCATTGCGAGTACATTCCCCAGTGAGCCATAAAGCCGAATTTAAGGTCTTGCCACTGATCGATGCGATTAAGTATTACAGTGTCGGTTTCGGGTTTGCTGTCGGTTTGCGCCCAGCAAATTACATACGTCAACGTGAATATTGTAAAAAAGGCAAATGTTAAAAGTATTCTTTTCATGGTAATGTTTATTTGATTTTAGTTTAGAAGGAAATCTGCTGCTGATAAAACTTGTATGCCATCGTCGTTGGTGATAGATGCAAGAGGATCCAAAGTAATAACAAATTTCGGGAAGTTATCCTTGATTAGTTTCAAGTTGCCGAACTCTCGTTCGTATGTTTCAGAATTTGAAATCTGGAGGGACACTTGGTAATAAGCGGTTTCGTCACCTTTTTTTGCGACAAAATCTATCTCTTTCCCGTCAAGTTGTCCTACATACACAATGTATCCCATCATACGTAATTTGATATATACTGCGTTTTCCAGTACCTTTTCCAGATCCCACTGTCGCATACTTCTGCATAGGTAGTTACGGATGCCAAGTTCTTCAAAATAATATTTCTCCTGTTGTTCGAATATTTTTTTGCCTTTGATGTCGTATCGTTCTACGCGGTCTATCATATATGTGGCACATAAAGTATTCATATAATCTGAAATTGTATTTGAAGAAACTGATATTCCTTTACTTTTCATGAACTTGGCAATGCTGTTTGCAGAAAACAGTTTTCCGCTGCTGTCAGCAACAAATCGTGCCAGGTTATCAATGAATGCCACATTTCTGATTTGTTTGCGGCTTAGTATGTCGCGAACAAAAATAGTGTCGTAGATACTACATAAATAATCAGTACGTGTTCGAATGTCTTCGGCAGGAATGTTGCTTAAAAATGGCAGACCTCCCCATTTTAAGTATGCAACCAATGCATCCTGAGAATGTTGGAGATTATGGAAAACGAGAAATTCTTTATAGCTGAGGCTGTATATATGCACGGGAAAGTATCTGCCAGCAAAAGTAGAGGCAATGTCACTAGATAGCATCATAGCATTACTTCCTGTAACGATAATAT
Source organism: Bacteroidales bacterium (assembly GCA_045112395.1). Lineage (GTDB taxonomy): Bacteria > Bacteroidota > Bacteroidia > Bacteroidales > ML635J-15 > Bact-19. Next base: position 26,937 of record JBGUHW010000004.1, on the reverse strand, counting down.
CCATATTACCCTGCTTAATCCACCATCGGAGAGTTTTTTCAAACTCGACAATTTCTTGAACTTCATCGATGAGTAGATAATTGCGTTTGTCATTTCTATGATGCTCCTTAATCCATAGGTTTAAATCTTCAAAATTTTTGATCTTGGAATTTTCCGGATTTTCCATATCCAGAAACATAATGTTTCCTTTTTTTTGCAAAATATCAGATAGGTTTTCAAGAATACAACTTTTTCCAGCGCGACGATGCCCAGTCAGTACTATCACTTCGCCTTTGCCCAAAAGTTCAATTACACGATTTGTGTAACCCGCTCTGCTTATTCTCTTCATACTTAAAACTTTTTGCAAAAATACAAAAAGTTCTCAATATGCAGAGAAGTTTTATTAAAAATGTTATTTCCTGCTGTTGTATTTTATTGTGATGTCTTCCAAGTCATTGTCATCACTGCTAATGCCAACTTGGAAAATCATTTTTTCACCATGTGCAGGTTCTTCCATTTCTCCAGTCTTTTCATCGAATTTGCGAAGCCAGAACCTATCTATGTTTATGTTAAACTCGCGCTCACCATTTACAGGAACATCCACTTTCGCTATTCCAACAAGAGTTTTCTTTGGCGCTTTTTTGTCTTTCGGATATTTGATGTAAACCTGCACTATGGCTTTTCCTGACTTGCATTTGGCTTTGCTTCCATTGTTGCGAATAATTCCAGTAACGCGCATTCCATTAATGTCAACGTTTACATCGCTGATTTGGAAATCGGAATATGAAAGTCCATAGCCGAATGGAAACAATGGTTTTTCCTGCATATATTTATAGGTGCGACCTTGCATATTGTAGTCGTCGAAGTCGGGAAGCTGTGCGGTTGATTTGTAGAAAGTTACGGGCAGACGACCAAAATTGTCGCAGTCGCCAGCCAATGCCGAGGCTACGGCCTTTCCCATGTCCTCGCCAGCGTACCAGCAAACCATAATGGCGTTTGTTTCGCCAATGATATTTTCGAGTGCAATAGCGCTTCCTGAACATAATAGCAGAACGAGAGGCTTGCCAAGTTTTTTCAGTTGTTTTATCTCATTGACTTGATTATCGGGAAGTTCTATTCTTGTGCGATCACCCTTGTGGAAGCCAGGGATGTCGATTGGAAGTTCTTCGCCTTCGAGTTGCGGATTTAGTCCGCCTGTATAGACAATTATGTCGGCATCGGAAACTTCTTTTGCTATTGTGAAACGCTGGCTCAGTCCCTCCGAAATTGTTGAGGTGTGAAGCGGTATGCCGTTGTAGTTGCCGAGTGGCATAAGCGTGTCATTGGCGTTTGGACCGACAAGGAAAATCCGTTTTCCGTCTATTGGCAGAGTTCCGTCATTTTTTAGCAAAACAAATGTCTCGGTTGCTGCATCATGAGGTGTGGTTTGTGGCTGATGCATAATTTCTGAGCTTGCTTCGGTAACTTGCATTCTCAGTTTGAGGATACGGCGCATATGTTCGTCAATCTTACTTTCGCGGATATAGCCAGAATCGACAGCAATTTTAAGCGCCTGCAAACCGCTACCGCATTCAAGGTCAACTTCGCTACCAAAGGCATCAGAAGCTGCTAGTGCCGCCGTGGCATGGGTTTCATGACGTGGAATTACTGTGTCGCGTTCCCAACAGTCGTTTAGTGCCCAGCAGTCGGTGACGACAATGCCATCGTAATGCCATTTGTTGCGCAGGATATCAACAAGCAGTTCGCGGTTTGTACAGCATGGAGTTCCGTTAAGGCGATTGTAGCCACACATTACCTGTCTTACATCACTGCACCTTATAATATATTCGAAAGCTGGCAGATAGGTTGTCCATAAGTCGCGTTGCGAGACATTTGCATCGAACTGGTGGCGCGTGCCTTCGGGTCCGCTATGTACGGCAAGGTGTTTAAGGCAAGCTCCTGCTGATAGCACCGACTTGTCGTTGTCGCCATGCTGAAGTCCGTTTACGCATGCAAGTCCCATAGTGGCGGTTAGGTAAGGATCTTCACCGTATGTTTCCATGCCTCGGCCCCAGCGTGGGTCACGGAAAATGTTGATGTTGGGTGTGAAGAACGTCAGTCCCGTGTAGTCCTCGTATTTTTCTTCTGTTTGAGCCTGTTTATATTTGCGATGAGCCTCGGTGGCTGTCTGCGCAAAAATGTCCTCCACCATTTTAGGGTTGAATGAGGCAGACATAGCAATTGGCATCGGCCATACTGTTGCTATTCCGTTGCGACCTACGCCGTGCAATGCTTCGTTCCACCAGCTGTAGGCTTTTAGTCCAAGGCGAGGAATAGCTGGGTTGCGGTGTTCCATCAGCGAAATTTTTTCGTCAAGGTTAAGTCGTCCGATGAGATCGTTGACTCGTGAATCAATGTCGAGGCTTGTATCCTGAAACGGGTATTGTTGGGCTGAACATATTTGCGGAATTATGAAGCAAACTATTGATGTAAGTGTTATAAATAGTCGTCTCATCGCGCAGAATATTCTCTATTGAATAATAAAAGCTCCCCGAAGAGAGCTTTTTAAGTTATGCGGTTTCTATTTTAGAAGTCATCGCTGTCGTCTTTGTGAATAACAGCATTACCTTTCTTTATTGCTTCTTCTTCAGCCTTCTTGACTTCGTCTTCAATGCCGTAGTCGGTTGAAACAACGCTAAACTCGGTACGACGGTTGAGCTGGTGACAAATTTCCTTCTTTCCGAAATCAGAAATCTTATTGATGTATTCCTCGTTAAGTACATCTCCGACTTTTAGGAAAGGATATTGCTTTGCCATCTGTGCGTTTACTGTCTTGGGTTCGGTTTCGCCAAAGCCCTTTGCTGTAAGTCTGTCGGGCTTTATACCCTTTGAAATCAGATAATCTACACATGATTTTGCTCTTGCAAGCGAAAGTGTCATGTTGTAGTCGTCGTTGCCACGGAAGTCGGTATGAGCACGCATTTCGATTGTGATGTTCGGGTTGTCGTTCAATGTCTTTACCAAACCATCAAGCGAAACTGTTGATTCAGGCTTCAAGTCGGCCTTGTCGTATGCGTATTCGATATTCGGCAATTCAATGACACGCGGTATTCTACCGAGGTTAAGTATCACGTTGTAAACCGTATCGTATTCGACTTTTGCAGTAGAGAACTTTATCGAGTTTGAGAAATAATCCTTTGATACTTCGCCCTTTACTTCGTAAATCTTGTCCTTTTGCAATGTCATGTTGAACTGACCTTTTTCGTTGGAAGTCAATTCTTTAACTACAGCGCCATCGGCATAAACTGTAATTTTTGCTTCCTTAAGCGGAATTCTTCTTTCGATGTTTGTTGTGTCGTATATTGCTCCGTTCAGGGTAATTACAAGTGGTGGCAATACAAACGAATAAATATCATCGCTTCCCTTTCCGCCCTTACGGTTTGACGAGAAGTAACCAGATTCTTCCTTGCCGTTGAATATAATTCCGAAATCATCAAACGATGAATTTATCGGGTATTTCATATTTTCAACGCCGGTGTAATCTTTTCCTTTCTTAACGGCCTTGTAGATGTCGAGACCACCCATTCCCTGATGTCCGTCTGATGCAAAGTATAAATCTCCATTTTCGCGTATAGTCGGGAAAACTTCATCACCTAGTGTATTGATTTTCGGACCGAGGTTTATTGGGTTGTTGAACTTGTTGGATGTTCCAATTCTTTGTGCCATATACAAGTCTTGTCCACCATATCCGCCTTCAACTTCGGCGCTGAAATATAACACTTTATCATCTGGGGATAATGCAGGATAACCGACTTCTGCAGCTTCGAATCCTGGTATTTCGATGAGAACTGGTTGTCCCCAAGCGTTTCCTTTCTTGGTGCAGAGGAAAATCTTGCATGGTTCATCGACTTTCTTTCCAGCCTTACAACGTGTGAAATACATGTCGGTTCCCTTGAGAGAAACCGTTGATGCTCCTTCATCGTCTTCGGTGTTGACACCTCCTACGAGAGGAGTTGGTGACGACCATGCACCTTTTCTGTCTTGAGTAACCTCGAATATATCGGTGAATTTCTGTCCAGATTTGTAGTTGTCGCGGCTACCTTGCGAACCTTCACGTGATGATGTAAAATAAACGGTGCGGTAGTCCTTTGAAGCCCAAACAATCGAGAAGTCGGCCTGAGCTGTATTGAATTTTGATACATTTGTTACTTTGTATCTTGTAGGACGGCTAATCCAGCTAGGAACAATCTTGCACGATTCCATACCGCTCTTAGCACGGTGGTCTTGAGGTGCATATTTTAGATATTGCTTGTAGTAGTCGATAGCATCTTCGTACTTGCCGTTCATTCTTAGTGCGTCGGCGTAGAAAAGGAGAACGTCGGGTTTAATTACGCCCCTTACGTAGTTCTTCACAGCTACCCTGAAGTACATTTCAGACTTGTCGGTGTTACCTAGCTGCTTGTAGCAGAAGCCCAACTGATAGTTAACTTTCGCAAGGTCTTCCTTTGCGGAGATACTAGGCAGAGCCTTTTCGTAATAGTCCTTCGCCAGGTCGTATGAGTATTGGTTGAAATATTCGTTTCCCTTGTCAATCAAAGCTTTCTGTGCTTGCATGAATAGCACCGAGAAAACCATTATTGCTATCGTCAACAGTCGTTTCATATATATAGAATATCCATTTTAAAAAAGTGCCCAAATATACATTTTTTTTTTCAATCACACACAAAGTATTGGAAAAAGTTTCGACTATAGTTTTTGGGGGTGAATGGCGACTTCTTTTCTAGTGCCAGAGGAGTTTCAAGGGCTGCGCCCGTTTCAAAGTTTCATGTTTCAGAGTTTCATGTTTCATGTTTCTTGTTCAAGGTTCAACGTTTAACGTTCAATGATTCATAATTGTAAATATTGTTGCATCTTGTCGTCAACTTGAAACCTGAAACAATCAAACCTAAAAACTTTTTTGCATCTTGTTGTCAGCCCAGAAAAATAGAAACTCAGAAACCAAAATTCTTTATTTCACCATAAATATATCCCTTACAAAGTTCTTTGTTTCTGTCAAACCTTTGGTTTCGACGGTTGCCTTTTCCAACTTGTAACCTTGTGCCTTGTAATATATTATGTAGTTGTTTTCGGGTTTCAGTTCCAGTTCGTATTTGCCATTTTCGTCTGTGGTCTGGGTGTCCATCAGTACATATTCGTCATTCATTATCTGGATGTCAACATTTGGAACAGGCTTGTTTGCTTCCTTGTCCCATATTGTGCCGGTTACAGTGAATGAAAGTTCGGGCAAGATAAAGTGATACAGGTCGGTCTTTCCGACTCCGCCCCTGCGTCGTGACGACAAAAAGCCTTCTTCGCGCATACCCGTAAACACAATTCCGAAATCATCAAGCGATGTGTTGATAGGGAAGCCCATATTAATAATAATGTATTCGGAATTTTTGACCTGCTTTGCCAGATAGATGTCGAATCCGCCCATTCCTGGATGTCCGTCCGATGCAAAGTACAGGTCGCCGTTGCTACGGATGTAGGGGTGAACTTCGTCTTCTTCGGTATTTATGTAACTGCCAAGGTTTTGCGGAGGATTGAACGGCTGGTTCTTGCGCTGTCGTGTTACGCAGTAAATGTCTTTTCCGCCAAGTCCGCCAAGTAGCGAGTCGGCGACAAAGTAAAGCGTAAGCTCGTCGTCGCTGATGGCTGGATGACCGATGGAAACGCTGTCGGGAATGCCCTTGATTGGTACTTCCTGCGCGTTCATCCAGTTGTTGCCGACTTTCTTCGCCATATAGATGCGGCAGCCCTTGTCGTTGTTCTTGTCGTAGGTGCAACGTGTGAAATACAGGTTGTTCGACTTGCGGTTGAGGCAAGCTGCTCCTTCTTCGGCGGTTGTGTTTATGTTGCCGGGAGCAATCTTGGCTTCGCTCCATCTGCCTTCGCGATCCTGCTCTGCATAGAAGATGTTGGAGCAGTATTCACCCGATTCGGGGCTGATGGTGACGTGCGTTGGTGCGTTGCGCGTGGAGGTAAAGTACACTTTTTTGTGGGTTCGTGCTTCGTAAAATGGACAATAATCTTCGCCTCCAGAATTTATTATCGGTTTGAGAGTCACTTCGTAGCGTGATGGATTGGCAAGCATCTGGCGTGTGAGTTCTATGCTCTTTATGCCTTTCTGTGCCAGTCGGCTTTTGGGCGAAAGTTCTCCGAATCGTTGGAACTGCACCAATGCCGAGTCGTAAAGTTGCAGCATCTGTAGTGCTTCTCCAAAATATAGGTATGCGAGAGAATCTTCGCAGCCGTTCTCGATTGCCAGTTTGAAATTCGGTGCGGCTTCTTCGGGAATCGACAGTTTTTTGTAGCAGTAGCCAATCTTGTAGTATAATTCCGAGACAAGTTTTTTATTGTGCTTGTGCTTTTCGGCAAGTGGCTTATATAGCGAAATGGCTTCCGAAAACTGCTCGCGCTTCAGTGCTGCATCGGCAAGCTTGAGTGCTTTCTGTGCAGTGAGCGTTGCGCAGAAGAACAATGTAAGTAATATGGTTGCAAGTCGTTTCATTTCGAAAATCAATGCAAGGTGCAAATTTATATTAATTCAAATTTTGGGCAAAAAATTATTGTTGTTAATCATAATCGTTTCGTGTCGCGTGTATGTTTGCCTAGTGTAATGAGGGTAAGAGTATTGCAAAAATGACTTTTAGAAAAGTCAAAATTATTAAAAATTGACTTTTAGAAACGACAATTTTAATATGCAACTACTATTTACTAATGTTGTTTGCTGTATTTTTCCCCGAGCAACGCTTTGCAATATTACACTTTGGAGCGAACCAAAAGCCCTGTAAGATTTCCTGCATTTTTTCAACTTGATTTTTTTTATTTCTAAAAAAAGACTTACTTTTGCCTTATCGTTCAACAAAACAATATTGAACGACAGACATATAGAAGGCGTTGGTTCAACGCTTTATCTGCGGCTTGTGGAACTTCGCAAATTCTCTGTATCCGCACGGTAAAGCAATGGTCAATGTCCATGAGTGTATATAATCATTTTTAAATACACCGCGTGGGCTTCGGCATTGCTTATCCTCGGATACAAGGCAATGCGAAGGCCTCACAAGCGGGATGAGTGATGGATTCTGATTCCCACGCTTTTTGTATGTACTTGTAACTAACAAATTGTGTGTGTGCAGGTTTGGGAATCGTTGCACTAAAATTATTAGAGAAATGAAGAAGTATATTTTGTTCATCATCTTTTTGATAGGTATTAAAAGTATTAATGCACAAGATGTTATCGTATTGCGTGATGCATCGGAAATCGAATCAAAAGTTTTGGAAATTGACGAAATAAATGTGAAGTACAAAAAATGGGACAATCTTGATGGTCCGACATATACTATTCAACAGGATAAAATACTGTTTGTTAGGTATGAAAACGGCACAAAGGAAGTGTTTAATCCTGCCGAAATGCCTAAGGATACAATATCTGTAAGCCATAACAACGAAAGACCTTTTGTGAAAAAAGGAAGTTTTCAAACATATATATCACTGGGGTATTATACAGGGAATAGAAAAAAATATTTATATTATTTAGCAAAAGACAACTATAGAACTTCTGGGGGATATTATTCTGGAGGCATTGACATTACTGGTAGTTTTGGCGTAAGAATTAACGATTACGCTTATGTGGGTATTATGACAGGTGTCAGTTTTATAAATTACAAATACCTAACGATTCCTATTGCAGTCGATTCCCGTGTTTATTTTCCAATTAATAAAAATCTTAATCCATTCATTGAGAGTGCTCAAGGATTAGAAGGCGTCCCTTTTGGATGTTTAAAGAAAGAACGCTATAATTACTATAATTACCATGAATCTCAATATCTAGGCCTAAATGGAAAAGGGACCATTATTTATTGGGGAAACATTGGTGTTGGTGTAGATGAAAAAGTAGGTTCGTTTAGTTTGGGTTGGTATAGGTTCGCCATTTACAATAGTTTTTATGTAAGGATTGGTATAAATCCTTGCTGGAATAAAATAAAGAAACAATAATGAGAAGAACTATCTGTTCTTCTAATAAAATATGGAAAGTTGAAAAAATTTGTTTTGTTTATTGTACTTTTAACAAACATTATTATTCTTAATGCGCAGGATATTATTGTGTTCCGCGATGATTCGGAAATTAAAGCAAAGGTTTTAGAAATAGATTATACTAACGTAAAGTATAAGAAATGGGAAAACCTTAATGGTCCTACTTACAATGTCCCCCAAGAAAAAGTTTTGTATATAATGTATGCCAATGGTACTAAAGAAAAATTCAACAATATAGAAAATAAGGAGGACGAAATCGAAAAGATAGTTATGGAAAATTGTAGTGATACGAGACCTTTTATAAAGAAGCCTCGTTTTCAAGGATACATATATGGTGAGTATTACGGTTATAAATTTATGCAAGGTATAGATTTGTCTATTTGTACAGGCAGTAGGATTAGCGATTATGTTTTTGTGGGTTTAGAATCAGGTTTCTGTTTTTTACTTGATATTAAACAAGTGCTTATTCCTGTACATTTTGATTTAAAAATATACTATCCAATTAAAACAGATTTACATCCGTTTATATGTATATCACAAGGGATTGAATTTAACAATGGCTCTCCAATAGGAGACTATCCGTATAATAGATACGAAAGTCGTATAATTTATTCAGGGAAAATCGGGCTTGGTTTTGATATAACAGCATTTTCTTTCTGCATAGGATGGTATCGTTTGGCCTCATACGATAATTTTTATATAGGCCTTGGTATCAACACATCAGGGAAAAGAAGAAATTGACAACATTTTTCGCCACTATTTTGTTTGTTCAGTTTTAAAGTTATTTGTTGCAGTCGAAAATCTTGTAAACGATTTTGTCTGGTTTCGCTTGCATGCGATGTGTTTTTGTGCGCTATTTTCAAAAAATATATATCTTTGCATTTGAAATATCATATACATTATGGGAACAACAATTGAAGATGTTTGGGCAAAAGCGCAGCGTCTTTCGCCAAGCGAAAAGTTAGCGTTGTCACGCAGACTTGTGGAAAGTGTAACCGAAACCGAGGAAGAACGCTGTGAGCGCGTCGCTATGGAGATGGAACAGTTTTTCGGCGGTTGGGAAAACGACGACCGAAATACTGAAGAAATCATGGCGCAGATTCGTGCAGGTAGGACTGAAAATACTTATCCCCAAATTTGAGTTATGGCAGAATTTAAATATCTTTTGGACACATCTATTTGTGTTGAGTTGTTGCGAGGAAATGAACAAGTTAGGCAGCATTGCGTTAAGAACAATCAGTATTGCTGCATTTCTGCAATAACTGCTATTGAATTGCTATATGGTGCATATAAGGCTTCTAATAAGTATCGACAGCAAGAACTGTCAAAAGCACGATTGCTAATAGATTATTACGATGTTGTTGGCATTGATAATATTGCGGATGCATTTAGTCTTGAAAAAATCCGTTTGGAAGGCATAGGTCAAATTGTCGAGGATTTTGACCTTTTAATAGGAATTACCGCAAGAGAAAATGCTCTTACAATTGTAACACACAACAGAAAACATTTCTGTAGAATCGAAGGTTTGAGTATTGAGGACTGGGCGGAATAATTACTAGTATTGATACATAAAAAATAGGGACGATTTTCGCCCCTATTTTTCTTTCCGTTTAGTTTTCTAATTACTTGTTGCATTCCTTCTTGCAATCGAAAATCTTGTAGATTACTGCTGCAAGTGCACCTCCTACGAATGGACCTACGATGAAAATCCACAGGTTGCTGAGCGCTGTTCCGCCTTGGAATACTGCGGGAGCAATCGAACGTGCCGGGTTAACCGAAGTTCCTGTGTAGCGGATGCAAACGAGGTGAACAAGAACAAGAGTAAGACCAATTGCAAGTCCTGCTGCATTGCCAGCACCGTTTTTTTCGTGTGTAGCTGCAAGAACTACGAATACGAATACGAAGGTGAAGAAGATTTCGGCAAGCAGACCGCCAAGTACGCTTACGCCTGACTGCAGGTCGTTTGCGCCAGTGCCTTCGAGACCAACTTCCTTTGTCATCCAGAATAGGATTGCCGAACCGATGAATGCTCCGATAACTTGGAAAATCATGTACATGATGGCATCCTTCCAGCCCATTCTGCCGCTCAAAGCAACACCGAGGGTAATTGCCGGATTGATGTGGCATCCCGAAATCTTGCCGATTGCGTAAGCCATGCCTATTACAGCGAGACCAAACGCCAATGCTGTTCCAACAACCGATGCAGTGTCAGTGCCACAGCTTAGGCTGATAGCCGTTCCGCATCCCATAAGAACCAATACCATGGTTCCAATCATTTCTGCTAAGTACTTTTTCATTTTGTTGTAATTTGTTTAAGGTTAAAATATTAGTATATATATGTTTTTCTAAAACAACAAATTAGCAACGAGAAAGCAATATATTTATCGCTTTTTTTTATTGCATTGCAAAGGTAACAAAAATTTTACGTAGCAAAGATATATTTTTTGAAATATATAGTACGATACTTCTATTCTAAATATTTTTAGTATATTTGCGAACATGAAAAATTTTTTGAGGCTAATACGGTGGAAGAATATTTTGGTTATCGCACTGACAATGATGGCAATGCGAATGCTTGTGATTTTTCCTGTGTTCAAGGTTTACGGCATTGATGTGATATTTCCAGATTGGGGATTCTATACGCTTATGCTAGGCACAATGCTCATTGCAGCTGGCGGATATGTCATAAACGACTATTTTGATGTACATATCGACAGTGTAAACCGTTCCAAGAAAATGATTGTGGGAGTTGCAATGCCGCGAAGAAAGGCAATTGCCCTGCATTTGTGGCTGAGCATTTTCGGGCTGGCTTGTGGAATTGCAGCAACCGTTGCCACGCATAGATTCTGGTGTGTGTTTATTTTTATAGGTGCATTTATTTTGCTATGGATTTATTCCCGTGACCTGAAAAAAACAGCCTTCTGGGGCAATCTGCTAATTGCCATGCTTTCTGGAATCGTGCCTCTGCTAGTCGGGATGACAGAATATTTTGCTGTAGCAGATTCAATATCTTATTGGGACATCTGTCATATAAATGCGGTAAAGATGGCTATGCAGGTAATAATATTCTTCTCGGTCTTTGCTTTTCTTTTCACCCTTATGCGCGAAATAGTGAAGGATTGCGAAGATATTGAAGGCGACAGACTAAATGGTGTGCGCTCCATCCCTGTGAAAATCGGATTGAAGAAAACAAATGTAGTTATTTCTGTAGTCGCTTTGATTTCTGTGTTTGCAGTTTTGTTTTTCTGGTACTATTATTTGTCGCAGACACGCTTTTTTATGTACGAATCGGCTCCGATATTTTATTTGGGAATTTTTGTGTTGTTGCCTACATTTATATGTGGTGTTATATCGCTATTCGGAACATCAAAGCGCAAGTATTCGTTCTTGAGTGCTGCAATAAAGTGGATAATGGTAATTGGGATTGCGTTTAGCATAGTTTTTTGTCATACAATATTAAACAATGGAAACATTTGATTCGAAATATAATATTCTGCTTGCTTCGGCAAGTTACCGCCGTCGCGAACTGCTCACACAGCTCGGTGTGCAATATTCGCTGGTAAAACCATCGCAGGAAGAGGAAGTCGTTCCTGCCAACATTTGGGTGGAAGATGTCTCTGAGTACCTTGCCTGCCAGAAATCCGATGCCTACAAGGATTTACATGGCAACGACTTGCTTATTACCGCCGATACTACGGTGGTTGTCGATGGTAAGATTTTGGGCAAGCCCAAGGACTATTCCGATGCCTTTCAAATGCTAAAGTTGCTCAGTGGCAAGACGCACTGCGTAATTACTGGCGTATGCCTTCGTTCGGTCGAAAAGATGGTCAGTTTCAGTGTAAAGACTGATGTCACATTTTCTAATCTTGACGATGAGGAAATTCGTTTTTATATAGAGAATTTCAAGCCATACGATAAGGCTGGTGCATACGGCATACAGGAATGGATTGGCAAGGTGGCGGTCGAAAGCATCAATGGTTCTTTCTACAATGTTGTAGGTTTGCCTGTGCAGAGGCTGTATAGGGAACTGAAGAAATTCTAATTTTTGTTTGCTATAAATCGTTTTTGAAGTCTCGAAATTCATTTCGAGATGCTACTTTTTGTCACACGCTAGCAAATCGTAAATCGTCTTTCGTAACCTTTGGTTCGACGTAAGCCAAATCTTCAAATCAATCGTAAATCGTCCTTCGTAAATCGTAAATATTCCTTTTCTTTGTCACCTAAAAATTATTCAAATGAAGAAAATATTTAGTATCTTGATTATTACACTGCTATCGTGCAGTTTGTTTGCTGATGAGGGAATGTGGCTTCCCCTTTTGATTGAAAAATACAATATAGCCGACATGCAGAAAAAGGGCTTCAAGCTCACTGCCGAGGATATTTACAGCATCAACCATGCATCAATGAAAGATGCAATCGTGATTTTCGGTGGCGGATGTACAGGCGAAATGATTTCAAACGAAGGACTTCTGATAACCAACCATCATTGCGGTTACGGAACAATCCAGCGCCATAGTTCTGTTGAACACGACTACCTTACCGATGGTTTCTGGGCAATGAGCCGCAAGGAGGAACTCGCAAGCCCGGGTCTTACAGTGACTTTCCTCGTCAGCATGGAGGACGTTACCGACAAGGTTCTCGAAGGCGTAACTTCTGATATGTCTGATGGCGACCGCGCAACAAAAATTTTGGCAAACATCTCCAAGATAAAAGATGAGTCCGTAAAAGGCACTCACTATCAAGCTCGTATTGAATCGTTCTACAATGGGAACCAGTATTTTCTGTTCAAGAACGAAATTTTTGAGGATGTGCGTCTCGTAGGTGCTCCGCCATCAGCAATAGGCAAGTTCGGTGGCGATACTGACAACTGGATGTGGCCTCGTCACACTGGCGATTTCTCATTGTTCCGCGTATATTGTGGCAAGGACGGCAAGCCAGCAAAGTATTCCGACGACAATATTCCTTACACTCCTAAGAAATTCTTCCCGATTTCGCTCAAGGGTGTACAGGAAGGCGACTTTACAATGGTATTCGGCTACCCAGGAACTACTCAGGAATACCTTCCCGCAGTGGCTGTCGAGCAGGTAATGAACGATTCCGACCCGACTAGAATTGCAATTCGCGACAAGAAGCTCGAAGTCATAAAGGCTGGCATGGAAAAGTCGAAACTCACTCGTATCCAGTATTCCAACAAGGCAGCAAGCATTGCCAACGGATGGAAGAAGTGGCAGGGCGAAATAAAAGGATTGAAACGTCTTGACGCATTGAACGTTAAGCGCAATTTCGAGGAAGGTTTCCAGAAATGGGCAAACGACAAGCCTGAATATAAGAATCTACTTGACGACTATGCAAAAGTTTATGCCGAAATGAAACCGCTGAATCTTGCATATATCTACATAACCGAGGCTGGATTAGGTAGTTATGCTGTTGCGTTTGCCAATCAGATGCGTATGCTTGAATCGTGCAAGGACGCTTCTGCAGAGAACTTGCAGAGCCTTAAGGAAATGGCATTGTCGAAGTCAAAGGGTAACTATAAGGATTATGACGAGCAGGTAGAAATTCGTCTTTTTGCTGAAATGACAAGGATCTATGCAGAAAATATGCCCGAAAAATATTGGCCGTCAGCATATTCAAATATCGACAAGTTTGCAAAGTCTGCATCAGACAAGTATATGGCATTTGCTGAATACTGCTTCTCGAAGTCTGTATTTGCAAACCAAACGAAGTTCGACAATTTTGTAAATGGGCTTTCATCAAAGTCGACAAAGACCTTGCAGACAGACCCGATTTACAATATTGCAAAGGAGATAATAGCCATATACCGCAACGAAATCCAATCGGCGATTGTCGATTGTGATGCCCGCATAAATAAGCTCGACCGTATTTATATGAAGGCGCAGATGAAATACGAACCGCAGAAGCGTTTCTTTCCGGATGCAAACTTCACATTGCGCGTTACTTACGGACAAGTTACTCCATATCAGCCAGCCGATGGAATTGACTACGAATATTTTACAACCCTTGACGGTATTATCGAAAAGGACAATCCCGACATTTACGACTACAAGGTTCCTGCAAGGCTGAAGGAATTGTACGAAAAGAAGGACTACGGTCGCTATGCCGACAAAGATGGAAAGATGCATGTAGCATTCACCGCAACCAACCATACAACTGGCGGAAACTCTGGAAGCCCAGTCATAAATGGTAACGGCGAACTAATTGGCGTTAACTTCGACCGCAACTGGGAAGGCACTATGAGCGACATTATGTACGATCCAGAAATGTGCAGAAATATATCTCTCGACATCCGCTACGCCTTGTTCCTGATAGATAAGTTCGCAGGTGCAAGCCATTTGATAGATGAAATGGAGATAAGGAAGTAATGATGGATTCAAAAGGTATTCTATATCTCATACCCAACAAGATAAGCGAGGCTCCTCTCGACGAGGTTGTTCCACAAAGGCTAGTCGCACTTGTTCCAACAATTAAGCATTACATTGTGGAGGATGTGCGCACTGTTAGACGCTATTTGCGTCAACTTAACCGCGAGGTTGACATTGATTCCACAACCTTCTACGAACTGAACAAGCATACCATCGACACTGACATTACAACCTACCTCGATGCAGCCGAACATGGCGAAAATATCGGACTTATCAGCGAGGCTGGACTTCCATGCGTTGCCGACCCGGGAAATGTTATTGTGGCAATGGCCCATCGCAAGGGGATTAAGGTTGTGCCGATGGTAGGACCTTGCTCGATGATGATGGCACTTATGGCTTCGGGGCTAAACGGACAGAACTTTGCATTCAACGGCTACATTCCCATCGACCAGCCAGAACGCACACGCAAGCTACGTGATCTCGAGGCTCGCTCACGAAAGGAAGGTCAGTCGCAAATATTCATGGACACTCCATACCGCAACAACCGCCTGTTCGACGACCTGAAAGCAACACTTTCTCCACAAACTATGCTCTGCGTCGCACTAAACATCACTGCCGATGACGAGTTTATCTGCACAAAATCCATCGCCGAGTGGAAAAAGACAAATATCGATTTGAACAAAAAACCTTGCATTTTCATAATATGACAGGGCGATAATTGAAAAAATTATGTAAATTTGCAATAAATAAACTGGGAGAAAAAATATGGCAACGATAACACTTGAATACGATGGAAGAAACAAATTGATGCGTGATCTTATCGCGCTGCTCGAAAAATATGGGGCGAAACGCAAAACCGTCGAAAAGGAAGATGATTCCATTGATGCCACATTGAAAGCTATTGAGGAAATAGAAAGTGGCAAAGGTGTAAGATGCAAGACTTTTGAGGAATACAAGGACAGCGTAAGAAACCTATGAGAGAAATCGTATATTCCACACAATATAAAAAAGACCTCAAGAAAGCAAGAAAACAAGGAAAAGATGAGGCTGAACTTGATAATGTTATTCGGCTTCTAATTGAGGACATTCCATTGCCAGAAAAATATCATGACCATGGACTTGTTGGCAGATTGAAGGGTGTACGCGAATGTCATGTAACTCCTGATTGGTTGCTGATGTATGCAAAGAAAGACGGAGAACTGCAAATACTGCATCTCTTTAGGCTAGGTTCTCATTCGGAGCTGCTAGGAAAATAGTACTACATCCATGATGCTATTGCGGAATGTAACTTTTATTGGGGAAAATATTGACAGAATAAAACACAGATAAATGAATAGACTTATCAAAATAGGACTCCTTCTCGTCTTTGCCGTGGCTATCTGCCTGACATCGGGCAAGGTGTTCAACTATGAAATAGGCACAAAACAGCCCGAACGCATCGCCGAACTTGGCGATTCAACAGCCTGCTTCGCTGAAATAGTTGACAATTTTTCGTACTACGAATACGATGCGGCAACCGACTGCTACACCCTTTACAACACAAGCGATGCAATGGCAGGCAAAGCTCTGCTGTCGATGCCGTACTGCACCGACATAAAGGGCTACAACGGGAATATCCCACTCGTTATACTGCTTTCGCCCGACGGCAAGGTGCAGAAAATCCATTTGCTCGACAATACGGAAACGCCATCTTTTCTCAACCGTGTGGTCGAAAAGGGATTCCTCGAAAACTGGACAGGCTTGTCTGTTGACGAAGCGAAGGCAAAGCAGGTGGATGCAGTGACCGGCGCAACATACTCAAGTTCGGCAATATCGAAGTCGGTAAGAATACGCCTCGAAAATTATGCAGGCTCTGGCACCGCTGATATCGATTTCGACCAGAACAACAATCTTGTGGGTTTCATCGCCTCGATGGTGTTCCTGCTTTTCGCAGGATTCTGCTTCTGGGAACCGCGGCGGACAAGGAAATTCCGCATTATCCTGCTGCTGGCATCGATAGGTGTACTCGGATTCTGGCAGGGACAGTTCATCAGCATAGCGAAACTTTCGGGATGGCTTCTGTCGGGTGTGAACTGGCAGATGGAAATTTTCCTGTTCATTGTGCTTGTAGCGGGGATTATGGCTCCGCTTTTCCTCGGCAAACAATTCTATTGCATGTATGTTTGTCCATTCGGGGCTTGCCAGGAACTTATAGGCAAGGTAAACCCCAAGCACAAACTGAAAATTTCGCCCAAAGTTGCAAAATGGCTGCGATACCTGCGTTATGTTCTGCTTGTAGTACTCGGAGCATTGCTCTGCACTTCGCTTGATATCAGCATCGAGAACTTTGAGCCGTTCTCGGCATTCAAGTTCCAGTTTGCATCGCTGGCAGTGCTGATATTGGCTGGCGTAATGCTTGTGCTTTCGATATTCATAAACCGTCCGTGGTGCACATTCCTCTGCCCGACAGGCGCATTCTTCTCGCTTTTTATGAAGAGCACCAAAGGCAAGGAAAATCCAGACGAAAACAGTACAACCGAAAAATAGAATCATGGAGAAATACCGCAAATATATCATAGGACTTATTGGCGCAGCAATACTGGTGCTGTTCTGCATATATTTTTCCAACATAGTGTGGTGGCTGCTGATTGCAGGTTTCATAGCGGCAATTTCGAGCCCGATTGTAAAACTTTTGGACAAGATTCATTTCGGTCGTTTCCAGATGCCACGCTGGGTGTCGGCAATGATTACCACCATACTTATATGGGGAGTGCTGGTTCTGTTTGTTGTGCTGACGGTTCCGTTTGTAGGTAAGCAGATTGCTCAGTTCCAGAACATCGACATCGAAAGCCTGCAGGCAGGTCTGAGCCAACCTATACAGAAGATTGACGAGTTTGTCCGCTCGTACCCTATTTTCGGTATGCCAGAATTTTCGACCGAAGATGTAATTATTGAAAATGTAAAGGATGTCATCAATTTCTCGGCACTCGGCAACATGGCCGAGAACCTTGGCAGCACAGCTATTGCGCTGTTCCTGTCGCTGTTTTCGATAACATTCTTCACCTACTTCTTCCTGAAGGAGACAAAACTTTTCCGCAGCGGCATAATGGCTCTGGTACCAGTACGCTACGAAGAAAAAGCCACTCGCATCCTCAACAAGCTGCCAAAACTTATCAAGAGTTATCTGCACGGAATTTTCTTCGAAATGCTGTCGGTTACGACACTGATAACCATCGGAATGCTGATTTGCGGACAGAATTTTGGACTTTCGCTACTTATCGGTATGCTCTGTGGATTCCTCAACATAATCCCGTACATCGGTCCTTGGATTGGCGCAGCTATTGGCATTATTTTCATAGGAGCCGCAAATGTAAACCTCGACTTCTATACTTACACAATGCCGCAGATTTACGGTCTGCTAATAACAGTTGTTGTGGTTAGGCTTATTGATGACTTTGTTTTCCAGCCGTTCTTTTATTCACGCAGTGTAAACGCCCATCCGCTAGAGATTTTCATTGTGATAGTTGTAGCAGGAACGCTCTACGGAATCATCGGCATGATGCTGGCAATACCAGTCTATACGGTGATTCGTGTGATTGCCAAGGAGTTCCTTTCGGAATACAAGATTGTCCGCACGCTTACGCGTGGCATCGATGACGAAAAGACTAAAAATACGAACAATAACACAACGAAAAAGGGTCCGAACAGACGGAGATATAGGCGGAAACCAAATAAGCAGACAACTGGAGAGAAAGAAAAATAGTTGAGGATTAGCAGCTCTTGCATTTCTAGTCTTTAGTAATCTTTCTTACAACTGCGCAATAGACTGCGCAATATTTTGCAAAATGTGCGCAATGGAGTGCGCATTATTGTCTTTGGTGATTGCAGATTCCTACAACAAAAAGGACGGCGTTGAACCGTCCTTTTCTCATATATTTCCAATAAAAATGTAGCGAAAACGACTATATTCTATTTTTTCTTTGTTGCTTTCACAAGAGCAATTATTGAAAAAACTAAAAGATATAAACCAGAAAATAATATAACTGGGATGGATTCTGTTACATAGTAAGGTACAGAATAATGACTAAAAATTGATAACCCTACTATTTCACACAACAAACTTGCAACAATTCCAAAAATTGATAATATTAATAAAGGCACATCGCTTTTTTTGATAGGAGTTACATTTTGTTGTTGGTTATTAATAGCGCCAACCTCTTTCGGTTTTTGTGGAGGGACAACTACTGGTGGTGGCGGTGGTGTAGGGCGAGCAAACATCGCCTTCAATTCTTCTACGTTTGAAGCTTTATCCCAATTGGGCATTCCATCGTGCCATACTAAAGTATTTGCGTCTATCTTTGTGCGCAAATCTTCTAACAAAACTGGTCCAAACTGATTCTGGCCATCTGAATAATAGTATTCCATAAATTTTTAATTTTTTATGTTAATAACAGCATTTGCATTCGGTCTATTAGGAATAGAAAATTTTTCCACATTTGGAGACATTATGTAGCCTTTTGATTGTTCCAATTTTATATTCTTATAATAACCAGTAAGCACTTCTATTTTCTTTGTCGCATGTCCCGAAACCTGACCAAAATATTTACCGTCAACATATACATTTCTTGGATCTGAATGAGTGTTTGTTATATTTAGAAAATATGTGTCAACATTGCAATTAATATCTTGTCCGGCAGTTGGTTCTCTGTCTCTTGTCCATGTAAGTACAATTGGATTTTCTTTTCCATATTGTTTGCAAGTTATCTTTTGGTAAATGTTTATAGGAACTCTGAATGTTTTAGTTTTCTTAGCATCTATTACACCACAATAATAATTGTTAGCATAGACTTCCCAAGAGCTTGAGAAATTATTTTTTATTTTTAGGTTATATTGTTCTAAAGCATACGATTTGTATTTGCCATTAGATGTGTAATCCCGAACAAGTTTCTGGTTCTTAATATATAATGTGTTTTCTTGTCCCAAATAAGGGAAATTTATATCAATAAATCGGTTGTCAGAATATATTGAAATTGTTAGATCTGTTACATCTCCTTCAAAGAAAGAATACGCAAGAAGTTCTGGCAGTGCATCTCCATATATGTCTGCGAGATAAAGCCACACACCATTACCTAAATCATCGACTGAGCCAGCGTGATAGTTAACATCAAACTCATGTATTATGCCACCATTGGGGTTTAGTCCTTCTATCTTAAATCTGACAATGGTATATTTTGATTCAAGTTGTCTATAACTAATACGCTCGTCAAATCCATCATTGTCAATGTCATACGACAATACATTGCTTGCATCGGTGTTGTTTATTAGATCAAGTTTTACACATTTTATTGGTTTCATATATGCGACTCTTTCCCCTTCTACGCTTTCCGCGATTTTAAAATGAGGACAATCTGCTTGTGAATAGCAGAAATTTACTGGTTTTAAAAGCAGACAGATTGCTGTCACGGCTAAAATGTCAAATAACTTATTCATATTTATTAGTTTTTTTGTTATTAATTCTGTGATGAGACTTTTGCACTAATTATTTTTGTTTCAATGTATTTGATTTTTCGTTTAGTTTTATGTGAAGGTAACTCTTGATTAACATTAATCGTTTGATATGGACTTATTGTATTATATAATGTAATGTATTCATTATCTATTGGTATCTTGTCTTTATCTAAGTATGTTATTTGAACTTTTATTGTGTTGTATGTTGAGTGTGAACTATTATTGCTAATAGTGCATTGTAAATAACCAGTACCATAAACAGTCGCATTATTAATTTCCAAATATTTAGCGGGATTACTACTTTCATTATTTCTTGAATTGTTTTCATACGTTGTCCTTCTATTGTTTTCATATAAGCGGGCAACACCAAATCCTAGTGCTCCTAATATTATTATTCCCAGTACAATTAACACTATTACAATGGTAGTTTTATCTCCTTTTTTGGAAGGCATTTTTGTTTTTTGTATACTACTAGAAGGAACCGTCTCTTGGACGGATTCTTTTTCTTGTTCGAATTTAGGATTGTTTCCGTTTGTATTAGGTAATGCTGGAGGGCATTTCTTTATTGGCAATGGCGGTGGCGTTTTGTGCGATATGGCTTCCGCTAATTCTGCTATATCTTTCATCGAAGTCCAGTTTTCCAAACCTTCACGCCAAACCAATGTTTCCTTATTAAGATTTTGAGATAACAATTCATCCTTTGTAACAGGACCTTTTCTTTCGTTTTGGGCATCCAAATAATAATATTCGTTCATATTTTGTTTATTTTTTCTTTGCCGTAAGCCCTAAACCGACAGTTTTCAATATACACAAATAAAAAAGTGGGCTTTATTTAACTCTTATTCGTATAAGAGGCTCCGGAATTGCCCAACAATCAAATAAGAAAAGCCCACGGATGAACCGCGAGCATTTCTGCTTCTTACTCGATTGTTTTTTTAGAATTTTCCGGATTCCTTATACGAGAACAAAAGCAAAAACGCTTTTTTATTTCATTTTATTTTTACACCTATTCTATTTCATTATACTATTTACTTCGTTTTAAACTTAAAATCATTACAACAAGCGCAAAGTTATATATTTAACACATATCAGCAATACCATTATTAAAATTTCTTCACCCTTTACATGAGTAAAGTATTAAAAACAATCTTAGCTATATTTTCTGTCCGAATCCAAAATAGTTGTTACTTTTGCTCTCTCATAGAACGCAGCTATACAATGAAGACATACTATTATTTAAACGGAATTGATAAATACGGACCATTTACTATTGAAGAACTAAAATCCAAAGGACTAAGCAAAGATAGTTTGATATGGACAGAAGGGATGGATTGTTGGAAACGGATAAGCGAGGTTGAGGAAGTTGCAAATTACATTCTAGGTAAAACACCACCACCTCTGCCTACATCTAATACAAAGATTCCTTCAATTCCAGAAAGACCGAAACCGCCGCAACTACCACCAAATCCAAATAAGGAAAACCGAGTAGGAGAAACTGATGGATTGTCGGGATATAGTCCTATGGAGAAAAATGTCGAGCAATCACAACCCCCTATAAAGAAAAAGAAAAGATATGGCGGAATCATTGCTTTTCTTTCAATAATTGTTGTTTTGCTAGTTTTAGGATTTCTATATAGTGAAACCGATATTTTTGACGGACTGATAAATTCCAATAGTACGCCAAACAATGATAATTCTAGTTTTTCATTCAACAATAGTAACAGCAATAGAAGCAACAACACAAAAACTGTAGTCTGTTCAGAAGTTTTGCAAGCTACCGAAATAAGGACTAATTCTGTAACACTAAACGGCAGGCAGATTCGGAATGACAAAAAACTATTGTCAATGGAATTTGAATTTACTAGCAATGGACAGACTCAAAAAGTTCCTGTAGTCAAAGAAGGTGACAAATTGCATGCAGAAGTTTCCAATCTATATTCAAATACTACATATAATTATTGTATTCTAGAGCATACTGATAACGGGGATATTAGAAGTGGATATGCGGCTTTCACAACTTTACCAACTCCTCCACAGATAAAAGCTGATGTTGTTCATCATAATGATAGGTTAAGCAGTTTTCTTAGCGATGGAAATCTTTTCGGCGACAAAAGAAAACTAATAAAGGCTTGCAATTACACTAACAATATAGTACGGAGCAAAGCGGTTTCAATTGCAGGACAAAGCGAGGGAAACTTTAATTTAGGGCAAGTTTGTGATATTTTTGATTATTGCTACAACAACTGGCACTATGTAAATGATCCTAAAAAAGAGATTTACGAATACGCTTCAAATACAATATCAAACGGTTTGAATGGCGACTGCGATGATTTTGCCGTTCTTGTTTGTTCGATGCTATTGGCAGTAGGTGGCGATGCAAGAATAAGTTTTGCGTATAGTTCAGAAGGCGGTCACGCTTTTACCGAAATAAATGTTGGGAAATCCAATATGAATACAATGGCAGACTATATTTCTAGAAGATATGGTTCAATATATTCTGGACAAATATACTATTACAACGACAAATACGGAAATCATTGGCTAAATATGGACTGGTGGGCGAAACATCCAGGCGGTAAATATTATAAAGCTGATAGAGGTACAAGATTCTATATATTAGACAATTATTGTGAAGACTTCTAAATAAATTTATGCAAAAAAGAACAACTTTCAATTAACGGCTTCCAAGCTTATTAGCCTTTTTGCTCTATTTCAATAAAAAATCGTCAATCATAACCCCCAATCGTAAATAAGTTTTATTTTTGCCATAAAATTTGGTTTATGGAAACGCTTGCTTCTACTAGAAACATAGAAACGGCGTAGCCATAACAACAAGAAAGGTAAAACTGGGCTAAATGGCAAAAAGAAGAGAAGGCTAAAAGTCAAAAAGGCTTTAAGCCTGTTAGCCTTCGAGCCTGCAAGCCCCAAAACAAAATAAAACGTATGAAGGTATATAAATTCGGCGGTGCATCGGTGAAGACACCACAGGCAATAGAGAATGTCTATAACATAATAAAGGACGAAAACGAACTGGTAATTGTAGTTTCGGCAATCGACAAGACAACCAACCATCTGGAACGTCTCGTCAACTACTATTTCAACGGCGACGAGCAGAAGAATGTCGAGTTTGAAAACATCAAGAAGTTCCATCTTGACTACGTTGCCGAAGCCTTTGGCGGCAAGACCGAAACGGTTTGCAAGAAGCTGAATTCGCTTTTCGAAGAAATTGCCGAGCGTATTGACGGCGTTCCCACCGACGACTATGACTTCGAGTACGACTCAATAGTTTCGTACGGCGAACTGCTCAGCACTACAATTTTCTCGGAATACCTGCGCTACAGGGAAAAACAGAACAAGTTCATCGACATACGCCGCTACCTTGTTACCGACTCCAATTTCCGTGATGCGAAAATCGACTGGAAGCAGTCGGAAAAGAAGGTGCGCAAGGCATTTTCGGATGCAAACAACAATATTTTCGTAACGCAAGGCTTCATCGGTAGCGACAAAAGCCATCATACCACCACGCTCGGACGTGAGGGTTCCGACTACTCGGCTTCGTCAATAGCACACATAATCGATGCCGAAAGCGTTACAATCTGGAAGGATGTGCCTGGCATTATGAACGCCGACCCGGCATGGTGCGACTTTGCCGAGAAATTGGATGTTATTTCGTTCCACGAAGCCATCGAACTTGCCTTCTACGGTGCCAAGGTCATCCATCCGAAGACCATAAAGCCTATCGAGAACAAGAATATTCCGCTGTATGTGCGCTCGTTCAAGGACCCGTCGGCAAAGGGAACTGTCATCCGCAAGCTCGATTATGCCCTCGATCTTGTACCAGTATACATCCTGAAGCAGAATCAGGTGCTGATTTCGATTTCGCCTAAGGACTTTTCGTTCATCGTGGAAGAGAACATGAGCAACATTTTCGGATTGTTCGCAAAGTACAAGGTAAAGGTGAACGTGATGCAGAACTCGGCAATCGACTTCTCGGCATCAATCGATGCCAACAACCGCAACTTCGATGCCCTTGTCGCCGACTTGCAGAAGGAATACTTTGTGAAATACAACGAAAACCTGCAGCTTATCACTATTCGCTACTACAATGACGAAGCCATCAGCCGCATGATTTCGGGACACAAGGTCTATATGACGCAGAAGAGCAGGTAGACGGCTAGATTCGTGATAGAGTAGGGGATGCAAGTAATCCGAACTATCAACTTTTGCATGTCAATATATTGTGTATAAATAGCGGTATACGATATGAAATAATATTTATTTTTGTCCGCTAAAAATTTGTCAACGATGGAAAAGAATGACATAACAACAAAAGTGCTTATCGGACTAGTGTCGGTAATGTTGGTTGCAGTTATTGTGCTAGGCTACTTGCTTTACAAGACCTCGAAGGAAAAGGAACAGATAACTGTTGTAAATGTTGAAACCACCAACGAACGCGACAAGATAAAGGCGGAGTTTTCGAATCTTTTGGACCAGTACAACGGACTGGAAACCACAAACGACAGCCTCAACGCAGAAATCAATGGTCGCAAGCAGGAGATTGTGATGTTGATAGAAGAACTAGACAAGACCAAGAACTGGGCTGCTGGAATGAAGAAAAAGTATGAAGAGGAACTTACTA
Organism: Bacteroidales bacterium; assembly: GCA_045112395.1. Classification (GTDB taxonomy): domain Bacteria; phylum Bacteroidota; class Bacteroidia; order Bacteroidales; family ML635J-15; genus Bact-19. The sequence goes on along the minus strand of JBGUHW010000004.1, from coordinate 2,394 downwards.
CTTTGCGTAGCATAATGAAGCATTACGTGTTCCAGATCGATAGTCTCAACACCTTGAATCAACAGCTTACGGCCGAAAACGAAATGGTGAAGACTGAAAACGACAGGTACAGATCGGAAAACGACGAGCTTGTTGACCGCAATACGGAATTGCTTACCACTATCGAGGACGCAAGCATAGTGAATGCATCGCATATCAGTGTTATTTTCCTGAATGGTCGTGACAAGGAAACCAATAAGTCGAGCAAAATCGAAAAGCTGAAGATAAACTTCACGCTTTCTGCCAATAAATTGGCTTCTAGTGGTCAAAAGACCGTATATCTGCGCATTAAACGTCCGGACGGTTTTTGGATATCTTCAGGATCTACCTTCACGGCTGGAGATACTCAGCTGGCATATACCGATTCGCGAATCATAACATACGAAAATCAAGCCTTAGATGTGTCCGTATATCACAAAGTAACAGAGACATTAAGTGTCGGAAAATATGTTGTTAGCCTTTATATGGACGGAAATATGATTGGCGAAAGTTCTTTTATTATTGAAAAGTAAGCGGCGATGGACGAACTAATGCCGGTTGTTTATAGGATAAAGGACTGGAATGCGTCTATAATTCTGATTGCATCGGTAATAGTTTTAATCCTTATTATTGCTGTCCGAATGAAATATCCTGATTTTTACCGTGCTATTATATACAGGATGTTTGTTGAGAATTTTTCGGGCAGAGAGACATCAAAGCCAGCCGACGTTTCTTTAACAGAAGCTTTGTCGACAATAATATCGTTATTGTCTATTTCTACAATGATGTTCGCTGCTGTATGTTACTCGGGAGTTACAACAATAGGGCTCGAATATGGTAGTGAATGGAAGACAATGCTATATATATTGCTTGTATTTTCTGCGTACAATTTTTCTCGTGGACTTATAAACCTGTTTTTCGGTTTTCTGTTCAGGTTGAAGATGTATGCTGCTGGTTACAACACTCTAATTCTTGATACGGAAAGGATATTGTCTCTTATATTCGTTCCGCTTTTTGCTTTTTGTCCGTTCGTGTCGGCAACAACGGCGAAAATACTTATATGTATAGCGCTTGCATCTGTTGTCTTGTTTGTCGGATTACAGTTTGTGACATTTTTTTTCCATTTAGTGAAAAATAAATTTTTGAATCATCACTCAATTTTGTACTTTTGCGCCCTCGAAGTCTTGCCTGTACTTGTGGTTATCAGGCTGGCGTTTTAATTTTAATTTTTTTGATTATAGAAGTGTAATTTATAGGAGTTTACGATGAAAATTAAAAGTGTACTCGTATCGCAACCAAAGCCCGAAACGGACAAGTCCCCTTACTACGATATTGCAAAAAAATACAATGTTAAGATAGATTTTAGACCTTTCGTAAAAGTAGAGGGAATTTTGGCAAAAGATTTCCGTACCCAGAAAATAAATCTTGCAGACTATATGTCTGTAATTTTTAACAGCCGTCATGGTGTTGACCACTATTTCAGAATGTGTGACGAATTGAGGGTTCCGACCAACGACAATAGGAAGTATTTTTGCATTTCGGAGTCAATAGCCTTCTATCTACAGAAATACGTAACATATCGCAAACGCAAGATATTCTATGGAAACGGAACTTTGGCAAATCTAATGCAGCAGGTGCAGAAGTTTCCGGAGGACAAGTACCTTGTTCCGCTTAGCGATGTGCACAAGCAGGATATTCCAGAGAAACTTGCGGAAGCCAATATCGCATACGACATTGCTGTTTTGTATCGTACTGTAAGTTCCAACATGTCTGATATGGAAAACCTTGGTCACGACATTGTTTTGTTTTTCAGCCCGGCAGGTGTAATGTCGCTCAAGCAGAATTTCCCGAACTTCAATCAAGAAGAGGAAAATGTATTTATAGGTGCATTTGGTCCGACTACTGCAGAAACCGTTGAGAAGCTCGGTTATCGTCTTGACTTAAAGGCTCCTACTGCAGATAATCCATCAATGCCCGCAGCCCTCGAAAAGTTCATCAAGGCACACAACGGAAAATAAAACATCCGAACCGAAATGCCATCCGAATCCGAAACTTCTCAGGTTGTCGTCGTCAACAATGACGGGTGCCCCGATTTCTCGCGGCAGACTTTGAAGAGAAGTTCGATGCTGAAGCACAAGACCGACATCGAAAACCTTTTCAGAAAAGGACGGAAGGCAAACATAGAATGCATAAGGCATACATACATTAAATATTCAGCCACCTCGTCGCAAGGCGGGGTGCGCATTTTTGTGTCGGCACCAAAGAAATATTTGCGCCACGCTGTTGATAGAAATCTGATAAAGAGGCGTATGCGCGAGGCAATAAGAAAAAATCTGTCGGAATTGAGAAAGGCTTGTGCCGAAAACAATATTGGCA
>JBGUHW010000003.1:0-4142 GCA_045112395.1 Bacteroidales bacterium | reverse complement strand
ATGATTCTGTAATAAAATTAAAAGTTGAAAACAAGGATAAAACTGAAAAATATAGTTTTCGACAAAATTGCAAATGTACATGCGGTTGCCATTTATTTGTTGATTTGAAAAGTGAAGGAAAAGAAGATTTCCGAATGACAATCGACTGTGAATTGGTGGCTGGAAGAGAATCTCTCGAAAATACTGAAAAAGTAGCAATGTTTTTTCAAATTGGCATGGGGAATGGAAATATGTGGGACGTAGCACAAAAATCTTTTGACAGCATAAATCCGAACGATCCTGGCAACGAGCAACTTGGAGATACTATTTCATTGCAAAACAAAACTGACAACAAATTTTCTAGTATGACTGTTGTAAAGGGCAAAGGTCTTGCCGAGTTTTACGACAAGGAGAACAACTGCACTTGGAGACTAGTGGAATAGCATATCGAAAAAAATATAAAGTTTTTTTTGTTTCGTGATTTGTAATATAAAATTTGTAGTATATTTGTCGCATAAAAAACAATTATTATCATGAAACGAATAGCATTATTATTTACAATTTTGGTTTTAGTTTTTATTAATGTGTCATGCAATAAGAACAAATGCGAAATAGCCGCAGTTAGATTGAATTATCCAGAAATAAAGGATAATGAAGCCCTAAAAATTCATATAATTCGAACAGAGATGAACGATTTGGCATCGATTATTGATACCGTAAACCTTGAAGTAAATCATAATTATTTCTCACTAGAACTCACTGGTTATGAACAACACGATGGCTATATCGGACATTTTGACAACTACATTGTATATATTGAAAATACCGAATATAGAGATACTGTTACAGACATTAAAATAGAGTGGGAAGAGCCATGCAAAGTTGCTAGTTGCCAATATAGATTTAATGGTGAACTTCACAATGGTAATGGAGGACAGATAAACATTTATCCAAGGGTAAAATAATGACAGTCTATCAGCAACTGGGTGTTTCAAAATAATCGTTGTATCACCTCGCGCAAAAAAATCAAAAAAATATTTGCCACTTCGACAAAAAGCAGTACTTTTGCAGTCCGAAAATGATGGTCCAGTAGCTCAGCTGGATAGAGCAACGGCCTTCTAAGCCGTAGGCCACAGGTTCGAATCCTGTCTGGATCACAAAAGCACTGGGGACAGTGCTTTTTTTGTTAAACAATAGACAAAAGGTGAATATGCTGCCTAGTTTTCAGGAAATATCGCGTGGAATCGGAATCGACCTCGACAGCTACGAAAAACTGCTCGCCGACACAATCGGTTCAGACAGCAGCAGCTTCAAATACCTGATTGACAAAACTTTCGCAGCAAAAGGCAAACGCATACGCCCGATGCTCGTTTATCTGTCGGCAAAGATTTTCGGCAAGGCAAACATCCACACCGACAGGGCAGCACTGATAGTCGAAATCCTTCACAACGCCACGCTTATTCACGACGACATTGTTGACGAAGCCGAACTGCGCCGCAATATGCCAACACTCAACGCCACACAAGGCAACAAGGTGGCAGTTCTTACTGGCGACTACCTTATGGCAAAGGCAATCGGCATGGCAGCGGCAAACGGCGAACACGCAATCATCGACATGCTAATGCCAACCGTCTGCACAATGAGCGAAGGCGAACTCCTACAACTCGACACCACCGACTTCTGCACCGACGAAAAACGCTACTTCGACATCATTTTCAGGAAAACCGTTTCGCTCATTGCATCGTGCATGAAAATAGGTGCATACACCGCAGGTGCAAACGAACAGCAAATTTCTGCAATCGGCAAAATCGGAGAAAAAATAGGCTACATCTTCCAGATAAAGGATGATATGCTCGACTATTCCGCCAACGGCAAAACCGGCAAGGAAAGCTGCAACGACATCAAGGAAAACAAGGTTACAATGCCGCTAATATGCGCGTGGAACAATATGTCACACAGCGAACAAGCAGATTTTCAGCAACTTTGGAATAGCCCTCGCACAGCCGAAAACATTGAGCAGATTCGCAAGGCGGTCATCGCAAAAGGCGGAATGGAAGGCAGCCACAAACGCACAATCGAAATCAAGGAAGAAGTTTTCGCCCTTATCGGCACACTGCCACAAAGCGACTACTGCACTTATTTAAAGCAAATTACGGAATACATTATCGAACGCGAAAAATAGCACGCCATGAAGCAAGTTGAAATAACCCACGCCAAGAACGGATTCGGAAAAGCACTGGCCGACCTCGCCGACACCGACAAAAGGATTGTCTGCCTCGGACTCGACATAACCAACTCGGTGGGCATGAACTTTTTCAAGGAACGCCATCCAGAAAGGTTCTTCTCGATGGGCATAGCCGAACAAAACGCAGCCGCTACTGCCGCTGGACTTGCACTTTCGGAAAAAATCCCTGCATTTTCGACCTACGCGGTATTCTCGGCTCTCAGAAGCATCGACCAGATAAGGGTTTCGGTATGCTACAACAACCTTCATGTAATAATCGGTGGCGCACACGCAGGTATTTCCGTTGGTCCTGATGGAGCAACACACCAAGCCCTCGAAGACCTTGCCATCATGCGTTCGATGCCAAACATGACGGTGCTTAGTCCCTGCGACGAAAACCAAACATATTTGGCAACCGTTGCAGCAGTAAAACAACTCAACACGCCATGCTACATTCGCTACGGACGCGAAGCCGTTCCCAATTTCACCGACAAGAACGACAAGTTCGAAATCGGCAAGGCACAATGGCTGCGTCACGGCAAGGATTTAGGCATAATAGCCACCGGTTCAATGGTTTGGACTGCTTTGGAAACGGCAGAACGACTTGAAGCACAAGGAATTTCCGCAGCAGTAATGAACATTCACACCTTAAAACCAATCGACAAGCAGGCGATAGTTGACATTGCCAACGAAACAGGCAGAATAATTACTATTGAGGAGCACCAGATTACAGGCGGACTTGGCGGAGCTGTTGCCGAAGTACTTGGCGAGCATCGTCCAACACCAATGAAAATAATAGGTATGCCCGACTGCTTCGGCGAATCTGGCAAACCTGCCGACCTGCTTCACAAGTTCGGACTGGATGCTGAAGCAATAACAGCAAAGACACTTGCTTTCGTAAACAAATAATGAAAAGAAATGTGTAAAATCATTGTAAACGACATAAGCGAACTGCGCGATGCAGCCAAGCGTTTTCTCGAAATAGTTGGTGATGCGAAGATTTTTGCATTCTATGGCGAGATGGGTGTAGGCAAAACCACATTCCTGAAGGAACTTTGCCGCGAAATGGAAGTCGAGGACGAAATCACCAGCCCCACCTTTGCCATCGTAAACGAATACTACTCAAAGAAATACGGACAGATTTTCCATTTCGACTTCTACCGCATCGACGACCTTCGCGAAGTTTACGACATGGGCTTCGAGGAATACCTAGAAAGCGGTGCTTACATCTTCATGGAATGGTCAGAAAAGATTGACAACATCCTACCTGATGGCATAACGAAAGTCATTATTACACAAGACGATAAGCAGGTCAGGACGATAGAGGTGATTTTCAATTGAAAATTGACAATTGACAATTGACAGTTAACAATTATGTTGTTTCGGATTTGCAATCCGAAACGGTTGAATATCAGCATTTGCAATGCGTAGAAAACATATATAATATCGCAAATGAATGCTTGTTAATTTTACAAAAATTATATTCGCAAATTTGTGAATATTCGAAAATAAAATTTTATCTTTGCCGTGCAAAATGATTGTAATTGATGAAAGTCTTATTTGGCAAGGAGTATCTGGGTCAACTATATGAGAAAGGAAGTTGCAGCGACAAGAAGCATCGCTTCCAGCCCCAAATTGTAAAAAAATACAAAAAAGTGGTTGACTTGATGATAAGTTCGCCGAATGTATTATCGTTGACAAGGTATAATTCGCTATGTTACGAAAAGTTGTCGGGCGATAAGTTAGGTTTGTCATCAGTTAGAGTAAATGATAAATATAGAATTGAATTTGAAGAACTTTTGCAAGAAGAAGAAACTATAGCGACAATTTGTAACATAACGGAATTGAGTAACCATTATAAATAAATAGAAAAATGAAAACATTGGAAGCAAACAAGATGACACCGTACGAGCCGACGCATCCCGGCGAGGTGATAAAG
>JBGUHW010000002.1:0-8670 GCA_045112395.1 Bacteroidales bacterium | reverse complement strand
CGGTGCCGAGTTTTATCAACTTGTATTCTTCCTTTTCGAGAAGTCTGACCACAAATGTCTGTCCTTTTGCCGTTACTGTGCAGGTGTCTTCTGTGGCATTTATTTCGGCGTCGGCTTCAGGCGGAATCATTCGTTGAATGTTGCGCAAGTCGCTCCAGTAGGCGAAAATACGCTGGTCGGTGTTGCCGATTTTTACAACTTTGCTGACTGCTTCTAGTGGCTTCATTGCTGTTTATGATTTATTTCTTCCAAGTGTCGGGGCTGGTTCTCCACTGCTTCAGCACTTCGATGTCGCTTTCGCTGATGTAGCCGATTTCCTTGGCCTGTTCAACAAGCACGTTGTAGTTGCTGAGGGTTATGAGGTTTACGTTGGCATCCTTGAAAGCGTCAACCGACTTCTGGAATCCGTAGGTGAAAATTGCTGCCATACCAACCACTTCGCACTTTGCTTCGCGCAGAGCCTTTACTGCATTCAGACTGCTACCGCCAGTCGAGATAAGGTCTTCGATTACAAGTACTTTGCTTCCTTCGGGCAGGTCGCCTTCGATGAGGTTGCCAAGTCCGTGGTCCTTTGCCTGTGAGCGGACATATACGAAAGGCTTGTGCAACTTGTCGGCTACCAGTGCTCCCTGTGCAATTGCGCCGGTTGCTACACCTGCGATAACGTCGTATTCACCAAAGTTTTCCTTGATGACCTCGATAAAAGAGTCGCGTACAAAGTCGCGTACATCGGGATAGGACAGAGCCTTGCGGTTGTCGCAGTAGATTGGTGAATTCCATCCCGAAGCCCATACGAAATGATTTGTCGGTTCAAGTTTTATTGCTTTTATTTGCAAAAGTTTTTCAGCTACTTGTTTGGCTATTGCGTTCATAACTTTAATTTTATGATAAAAATATTCTATAACGACCGGATTTTGGCATTCTGCGAGGATGCTATATCCGATATTCAATCGGCAAAGATATTACATTTTGATGATAATACCGAATCGGCAATAAAACTTTTTTTGAACTCATCCGACGGCTATAACCTTGTGATTTTTGGGGCTTCGGACGATGCTGCACTGCGCCTGTTGAAAAAAGTTTTCACCGTGATAGAGGCTGGTGGTGGTCGTGTGGTGGACAAGCAGGGACGTATGCTCTTTATTTTCCGTTCCGGTCGCTGGGATTTGCCAAAAGGATGGCTCGAAAAGGGCGAAACTCTTGCCCAATGTGCCGTGCGCGAGGTCAGCGAGGAATGTGGTCTCGACATTGCCGACTTGCAGAACGATGGCGAGTTGACGACTACCTATCACATCTATCCTTTCAAAGATGGTTATGCATTAAAGGTTACACATTGGTTCAGAATGAGATATGTTGGTAATGGTGCAATCAAACCGCAGACGGAGGAAGATATAACGGAAGTTAGGTGGATTGCCCAAAGTGAGATGGGAGAGGTAATGAAGAATACTTTTGGGAATATTAGGATGGTGATAGAGAGGTGAAAATCCTTCTGAAACTAAATTCCTTCTTCCTCAATTTTCCTTATCACATCAATTTTTCCGACATCTAGCACTTTGTTGTTGTCGTGAATGTAACCGCCGATGGGTTCTGTCTTCGATATTTTCAACAGTTCGGGGATGATGGGGAAGGAGCCTTCATTGTCGATGAGGTCGAAAATGCGGTAGTTGCAGACATATATTCCACTGAATGCCATTTCGTTGTAGCTGTCGCGTTCGATAGTGATTATCGATTTGTCGTTCTTGAGGTCGCGCCAGCCGCAAAGACGGTTCTCTGTATCGAAAAGCAGATGCTTGGAACTTTCGCGGTGCATGACGGCAAGGGTTGCGACATTTTGTGTAGTGCAATGGTAGTCGTACAATGCCTTTAGGTCGATGTCGGAAAAAATATCGACATTGTGAACCAGAAAGTTGTCGCCATCATTGAAGAACCGCTTGACATTTTTCAAACCGCCGCCAGTGTTCAGAAGCAATTCGCGCTCATCGGAAATCTCAATTTTTACGCCGAAATCGTTGACTTTCACGAAGTCGATAATCTGTTCGGCAAAATGGTGAACATTGACAACTATGTAGTCGACACCGAAGCTGCGAAGTTTTTCTATCTGGTGCTGAATCATTGGTTTGCCACTGATTGGAACCATTGCTTTGGGCATGGTGTTGGTCAGTGGTGCGAGGCGTGTGCCGAGTCCGGCGGCGAAAATCATTGCTTTCATTTGCGAAAATTTTCCGCAAAGGTAAGGAAAATTTGAGACGCAAGGTTTTGCGTCTTTACTATTATTCCTGCTTATCTAATGATTCCTTGTATTTTTTTATGTCTTTCACCTCGCGGGTGGTTTGAAAATCTGTTATTGACCAGTCGTAATGCAATTCTTCGGCGCTCATTTCGTTTATTATGATTCTCGCATTTTTGAACGAAAGTGTTAAGTACTTGTATTTGAATTCTCCGCTAGTTTTTCCTGCCTTTAGGTCTTCGAGAATCTGAACTTCCATATTTACAGTGGCTTCAAGGATAGTTTTTTCAAAAGTGCTTATTGGTTGAGTATAAGTCCATGATTCTGGACAATGTTCGTAACCTTTGCCAGTGCATTTCAACAGATTAAGTCTGCCGTACGAGTCGTATTCTGCAACAATGTTTTTGTATGTTACTTCTTCGGTGAATTTGTTGTACTTGCCACCTTCAAGATGTACGGTCAAACCTTGAGCATTTAATGCCGAAATACTAATAATCGCAATGATTGTTGCTACTAAAAATTTTTTCATGTTTGATTCCCTATTTTATCGTTAAACTTTAAATATTATCGGTCACAAATATAATGTTTTTGGTTTAATGATGCATACTTTTTCTGGAAAAATTCAAAAATCGTAAATCGTACTTCGTAAATCGTAAATAATTTTTTATTTTTGCCGAAATTTGAGTTTAAGTAAAAGGATATGACAGAAAAAGTTAAATGCCTGATTATAGGTTCAGGTCCTGCTGGTTTCACGGCAGCTATATATGCATCGAGAGCAAATTTAAGCCCTGTTGTTTACGAAGGTTTGCAGCCGGGCGGTCAGTTGACAATCACTACCGAAATTGAGAATTTCCCAGGTTATCCAAATGGAGTTACCGGACCCGAAATGATGAACCAACTTCGCGAGCAAGCAAAACGTTTCGGCACCGATGTTCGTAGTGGTATTATTACCGAGGTCGATTTTTCGCACCGTCCGTTCCATGTGGTTGTTGACAATGGCGACGACATTGATGCAGAAGTTGTGATTATTGCTACTGGAGCAACAGCCAATTATCTCGGACTTGAGTCGGAGCAGAAACTAAAAGGCTTTGGCGTATCGGCTTGTGCTACCTGCGATGGATTCTTCTACCGCAAGAAAGATGTTGCTGTAGTTGGGGGTGGCGATACTGCTGCCGAGGAAGCAACATATCTCGCAGGCATTTGCAATAAGGTTTACATGATTGTTCGGCGTGACGAACTTCGTGCTTCGAAGGCTATGCAACAGCGCGTAATGGAGAACCCGAAAATTGAGGTTCTTTGGAACTGCAACACAAAGGAAGTTCTTGGCAACGAGATGGATGGCGTAACGGGAGCGCGTTTGCTCAACAACAAGACCAACGAGGAGAAGATAATCGACATCAGCGGATTTTTCGTAGCAATTGGTCATACGCCTAATACAAAGGTGTTTGCAAAATACATAGACCTTGACGAGAAGGGCTACATAAAGACTATTCCGGGTACGGCAAAGACTAATGTTCCAGGCGTTTTTGCTTGCGGCGATGTTCAGGATCCTAACTACCGTCAGGCAATTACGGCTGCTGGTTCGGGATGCAAGGCTGCTATCGATGCAGAGCATTTCCTGTTGGAATACTAGAATGTAATATTGCAAAACTAATCCTGCCGTGCAAGCACTTGGTTCTTTCGGATTTGCAATCCGAAAGTCTTGAGTATTAGCATTTGTAATGCGTATAAAATGTAATTTGTAATGCGCCAAAAATGTAAATATGTATTTGTCTCTCACTAAGGAACTATATTTTACAACATCAACGGTAGTCGATTGGATTGATGTTTTTACTCGTCCAGAGTACAAGCATATTGTTCTTGAATCACTAGCATATTGTCAAGAGAATAAGGGACTTGATGTATATGCATGGGTGTTGATGACAAATCATCTTCACATGATTGTCGGTGCAAGAAATGAAGAAACAAGCATTTCCGATGTATTGCGTGATTTCAAGAAATACACAAGCAAAAAGATTGTTGAGGCTGTTAATGATAACGTGCGTGAAAGTAGGAAAGTTTGGATGATGGATAGATTTTGGTTTGTCGGTATTAACGATAGGAAAATAAAGAATTTCAAGTTTTGGCAAGATGGCAATTATATTGAGGCGCTTTACTCATACGATTTTTATTTGCAAAAACTTGATTATATACATAATAATCCTGTTGTGAGCGAGATTGTAGAGAAACCAGAAGATTATCTTTATAGTTCTGCGCGTGATTATGCTGGTGTAAAGGGATTGTTGGATGTGATAGTGGAGAAATGAGAAATGCGGATAATAATTGCGGATTAAAAATCCTTATATTCATTTGGTCTGGATTACAAATCCAGACAACATTGAAAAAAATTACCGCTAGGTTCTTTCGGATTTGCAATCCGAAAGTTTTGAATATTAGCATTTATAATGCGGAAATATCATAAAATGTGTATATTTATAGACGGATTATAAATCCTTATATTCATTATGTCTGGATTGCAAATCCAGACAACATTAAAGAAATTATAATTGTTTATGACTAAAAAAGAAAGATACGAAAAGATTCTTGCTTGGTTCAAGCAGAATATGGGCAAGGTGGAGACTGAATTGCACTACGGCAATCCGTTCCAGTTGCTTGTGGCGGTGATGCTGTCGGCGCAATGTACCGACAAGCGCGTGAACATGGTAACGCCAGCGTTGTTTGCTGCTTATCCTGATGCGCAGTCGATGAGCAAGGCAACCGAGGCGGACATTCTATCCTATGTCAAGTCGGTGACATATCCAAATGCCAAGGCAAAACATTTGCTCGAAACTGCAAAAATCGTTGCCGAAAGCTATGGAGGCGAAGTTCCCGACGATGATAAGCTTTTGCAGAAATTGCCTGGCGTTGGTCGTAAAACAGCACATGTCGTGCAGGCTGTCCTTTTCAACCGTCCCGAAATGCCTGTGGATACGCATGTTTTCAGGGTGTCGGCTCGCATAGGGTTGACGACAAATGCTAAGAATGTGCTCCAGACCGAAAAGCAACTCGTAAAATACATTCCCAAGGCCGATATTCCCGATGCTCACCACTATCTGATACTGCACGGACGGTATGTTTGCACGGCACGCTCACCGAAGTGTACATCATGCGGAATATCAGCATATTGTGCGTTTTATCAACAAAATACTAACATTGGTTGAAATTTGGATACTTATAATTATTTTCGCGACCGAGAATATTGAGTTATGGAGAAGGATATAGTAAGGTATATCGGAGAGGTATTGTCCGACTTGTATGTTGTTGATTCAAAGTCGGTAACAATTTCGTTAGAAAGAACAAAACCTGGAATCGACGGCGATTTTACGGTTGTTGTTTTCCCGTTCACGAAGTATAGCAAGAAGAGTCCTATGGATACAGCCAAGGAAATTGGCGTTTCGTTGAAGGCTCGCTGCGAGGACATTGATTCCTACAATGTGATTCAGGGATTCTTGAATATAACAATGACGCACGAGTATTGGTTGAAGCGACTGAACAATCTTGCAGCTCCGGCTAAAAAGAAGGATACTTCCAAGAAGCCGTTGATAATGGTTGAGTTTTCATCGCCAAACACCAACAAACCCTTGCATCTCGGACATTTGCGTAACAATTTCCTCGGCGATTCCGTGTCGCGCATCATAAAGGCTGCCGGAAACAATGTTATGAAGGTTAACCTTGTGAACGACAGAGGAATCCACATTTGCAAGTCGATGATTGCGTGGCTGAAGTGGGGCAACGGCATTACTCCCGAATCGGCTGGTAAGAAGGGCGATAAGCTTGTTGGTGACTTCTATGTGTTGTTCAGCAACAAATACAAGGAAGAAATCGCTGCTTTGAAAGCAACTGGACTTAGCGATGAGGAAACCGAAAAGAAGTCGGCACTCATGGCTGAAACCCGTGAAATGCTTCAGAAGTGGGAAGCAGGTGACGAGGAAGTACGTCGCGTGTGGAAGATGATGAACGAATGGGTGTATGCAGGTTTCGATGAGACTTACAAGAAAATAGGCATTTCGTTCGATCGTATATATTATGAATCACAGACTTATCTGCTTGGCAAGTCGATAGTACAGAAAGGTCTCGACCGTGGCGTTTTTGTCCGAGATGCCGATACTTCGGTGTGGATTGACCTTACAAACGAAGGACTCGACCGTAAGATTTTGCTCCGTAGCGACGGAACAACCGTTTACATGACTCAGGATATTGGTACTGCTGCTCAGCGTTTCGATGAATATCATCCCGATAAGTTGATATATGTTGTTGGTAATGAGCAGGATTATCATTTTGCAGTGCTGAAGAAGGTTGTTCAGCGTTTGGGCGAGGACTACTACGACAAGATTTTCCATCTTTCGTATGGTATGGTCGAATTGCCCGAGGGTAAGATGAAATCGCGCGAAGGTACTGTAGTTGATGCTGACGACCTTGTTGCCGACATGATTGAAACAGCCCGTGCAATCTCCGAAGAAAACGGCAAGCTTGGCGATTTGAGCGAAGTGGAACGTAATCGCATTATCGAAATGATTGCAATAGGCGCACTCAAGTATTTCATTCTCAAGGTTGACCCGAAAAAGCAGATGGTTTTCAATCCTAAGGAATCCATCGACTTCAACGGAAATACTGGACCTTTCATACAGTATACTCATGCTCGTATATGCTCGATACTGCGCAAGGCAAAGGAGCAGAACATCAATCTTACCAAGCGCATTTCCGAGGATGTTCATCTGCTCGACAAGGAGGTAAGCATAATCTCGAACTTGTGCTCGTTTGATAAGGTTGTCGAGGAGTCAGCCAAGAAATTCGATCCGGGACAGGTTGCTAACTATGTGTACAATTTGTGCAAGGAGTTCAACCAGTTCTACCACGACTATTCAATCTTGAACGAGAACGATCCTAACGTTATTTTGCTCCGTCTGCGTTTGTCGCAGCAGGTTGCCAAGACAATAAAGGATGGCATGGGATTGCTTGGAATCGAAGTTCCGGAAGTAATGTAATGTATAGTATATAGTATTGTAAAATCCCCAATGTTTGAAAGCATTGGGGATTTTTTTGTCTTATTTCAAGAACATCCTTACCAGTTTGTCTTTCCAACTAGTGTACGGCTGGTATCGCATAGCGATATCGAGCCATGTGTATTTCTTTACCACAGATTTTGCGTGGCTGAATGTCTCGAACGTCTTTTTGCCGTGGTAACTGCCCATGCCGCTGTTGCCAACTCCGCCAAATGGCAAATTGGTGGTGGCTATATGTATGATTGTATCGTTTACGCAGCCGCCTCCAAATGGTACTTCGCGCAGAAAATGCTTCTCGACTTTCTTGTCGCTCGTAAATAGATAGAGAGCTAATGGTTTCGGTCTGCTTTTTATGAAATCAGCAGCCTCTTTTGTGTCGGATACGGTAATTATTGGTAGGACTGGTCCGAATATTTCTTCCTGCATAACTGCATCATCGGGCGTAACATTGTCGAGAATTGTCGGTTCTATCTGCAATGTTTCTGATTTTAGGCGTCCGCCATATACTACCTTTTCTTTTGCTATCAATCCGGAAACTCTATCGAAATGCTTTTGGTTTACCATCTTGCCGTAATCCTTGTTGGCGAAAATGTCTTCGCCGTACATTTTTATGGTTTCTTCTTTCAGAAGTTTTACAAACTCATCGTGAACAGATTTCTCGACTAGTACATAGTCGGGGGCAATGCATGTTTGTCCGCAGTTGAGGAATTTGCCGAATGTTATGCGTCGTGCTGTTATGCGCAGATTGGCAGTATGGTCGATTATGCATGGCGATTTGCCTCCTAGTTCCAGCGTTACTGGGGTTAAGTGCTTTGATGCCTTCTCCATGACAAGTTTTCCTACTGTTACTCCACCAGTGAAAAATATGTAGTCGAACTTCTGTTCCAAGAGGTCGGTATTTTCGGCTCTACCGCCTGTGATTACGGCAACATATTGTGGATCAAAAGTTTCGGAAATCAGTTGATGTACTACTCTTGATGTTTCTGGAGAATATGCCGATGGTTTTACCACGGCGCAGTTTCCTGCAGCTATGGCTCCGATGAGCGGTTCAAGCGTGAGCAGTACCGGATAGTTCCATGGCGACATTATTAGCACCACACCGTATGGTTCCTGCACAATCATGCTCTTGGCGTGGAAGTTGGTTAGCGGTGTGCATTTGCGTCTTGTGCGAGCCCACGAGCGCAGGTGTTTCCTGAAATGCGTTATCTCGGCGAGTGTAAGCCCGACTTCGCACATGTATGATTCGGATGCCGACTTGCCCAAGTCCATCTTGATTGCTTCAAGTAGTTCAGTTTCGTGTTTTTTTATTGCGTTTTTAAGCTTGTCGAGTGCTTCAAGTCTATATTTTATGTCGAATGTCTTGCCTGTTGAGAAGAAAATTCTCTGTGCTTCAACTGTGTG
>JBGUHW010000001.1:0-5283 GCA_045112395.1 Bacteroidales bacterium | reverse complement strand
TTTGTCGAAAACTATATTTTTCAGTTTTATCCTTGTTTTCAACTTTTAATTTTATTACAGAATCATTTTCGTTCTTGAAAGTAACGGAGTTGCCTTCTTCGTATGGCGCATATTTGCAGAGCCATTCTGGGAAAGCAGAGCAATGAATTTGGCATGACTGGAATACAAATGCTGAAATAATTAATGATGATAGTATAAATGCAATGTGTCTTTTCATAGTTTTATGAGTTTTAATGTTTTTTACCTTTTCCAAATTTCTTCCACTAATGTTGCATCGTCAAAGAAGCAGGGACATTTATTGTCGCCATTTCCCGAAATTCCACCCATCTGGCATACGATGTTTCCATTTTCATCGTAGATTGTTTCATAAAAATCGGGACATGATGAATCGAAATAATACACTGTTTGTCCTTGGTAATTATATTTCAGTACAGATTCAAGACAACCTTTGCGTTGTTCTTTGATTAATTTTTTTATTGGTCTTGGAATCTGGGTGCTGTTTTCGTTTTCGCACGAAACGAGAGCAAATGCGAACGCAATAATCATTAGAATGCACTTTATTTTCATAATAAAACCTCTTATTGTTATTCGGCAAAGATAGTAAAATTTCTTTTTTTTTGTCTGTTTTTTTTCGCTTTAACATCATGCAGTTGAAAAAAGATGTCGAAAGGTTGAAAATGAGAACGAAAGCCAAGATATTTTTGTGCATCAAATTTTAAGAATGATAAGGACTGGCGTTTACGGAAGCATTGATTCGAGCACTGTGGGAATGGTGGAGAACATTCTCGATGTGGCCGAACTTGATGTCGTTGGCATGTACTCTGCAAAACCGGAGCATAGCGACACCAAGTTGCATCTGCGCGAGTTCGACGAGGAAGGTGCTTTCCTCAACAATGTCGATGCTGTAATCGCCGTTTCTCCTGCAACTAGCTTGGAAGAAATAAAAACATTGGTAAAGTCGTCGAAGCATGTGTTTTTCGAACCGGCATCGTCGTATTGCAGCACCGATGTTACCAAGCTGTCAAGCATAGTGGATGAAGCAAATGTAAAGGTGCAGGCGGGGTTCCACCATCGTTTCAACAACACTTTCCTTTCGGCAAAGCCGTTCATTGTTTCCCCGCGATTCATACAGTCGGTAAACCACAGGCGTTTCAACACAAGCAACGAATATTGTTCAGTGCTTATGGACATGCTCATCAACGATGTCGACATTGTGCTTAGCGTAGTGAAGTCGAATGTGAAGAACATTTATGCAAGTGCTTCTGCCATAACGCAGATGCCGTCAGTTGCACCCGATATAATTAACGCTCGCATTGAGTTCTACAACGGTTGTGTGGCTCATTTCGTTGCCAGCCGCATTGCCGAGGAAGATTCGCACAAAATGACATTCTACTGCCGCGACAGCTATACCAACATTGATATGCTTGCAAACAAGGCTTCGTTAGTGAAAAAGCGTGGCGATGTGGACGACCCGTCGTTCTTCAGCCAGTCGGTTGGCGATTTGAGCGTCGAGCAGATTATGGTAAGACCCAACAATGTCTATTACGACGAGTTTTCATCCTTTGCAAAATCAATCCTTTACAACAAGTCACCCGAAGTCAATGTCGATACCATTCTCAAGACCTACGAGGTGGTGAAGAAGATAAAGGACAAGATAAAATTGGGATTTTAGGGCTCGCCCGTTTCTATGGGCAGATGCCCGTTTCTATGCCTTCGGCGTTTCTTGGTTTCTATGGCTTCGCCGTTTCTATGGGCTGGCGCCCGTTTCTGTGTTTCTGGTTTAACTTCGTTGAGGGCTTCGCCGTTCTAGTTGTTTTAAGATGTTTGATGATTAGCTTCGCTGAGCTAAGGGTTCAAAAAACACAGAATGTCATGCTGAACTGCTCCCTGAGCCTGTCGAAGGGCAGCATCTGTCTCTGTGTTTTTGCGTTTCTGTTGAGACGCGCATGGCACGTCTTTACGACGCTTTCTAGGTTTCTGGTGTTTTGTTTCACCGAAAATGTTTATTTTTGCAAAAATATTTAAACATTGTTTGATTAATAATAAATAGGTATGATAAAGAATTTTGAAAAATATCTGGCAAGCTGTCTTTTGTTCAGCGCAGTGTTGATGATGTCTGTTGTTTCGTTTTCGTGCAAGTCGAAGGACAAGGCCGAGACGCAAAAGGATGATAAGGTTGTTGCCGACAGCATTGCCGAGGACAGCATAGTGGAAGATACATCGTTGAAGATTGCAGATTGTGATTTCATGTATTTTAGAGGAAATAAGTTCTGTTTTTTCAGTATTGAACGCATGGATTCGATAGTGTATGAAGGAGAAACGGATGAAATCGTAAATTACAGTTTTGTGCCGGGAACCTTGGGCTTGTATTATTCGGTATGCAAGGATAGTATGATGGTGTTGAAATATATCGATTTCGATTCGGAAGAGCCAACGCCCAAACACATTGTCAACTGGGACTTGTCCTGTAATGATTGCATAACCGAGACATACGGTACATATTCGGCGCTGAGGGTGAGTGACGACGGCAGATATTTCGGCGTGAACTACGATTTCAGTTGGGATGGTTACTGGTTTACCAAGATAAAGGTGTACGACAATGAATTGCACAAGTTTGTGACTTCCCAGAATACAGAAAAACTGTATCGTTATTTTGAAAGCTCGTCAAACGATGAGGAAGACGAAGATGATGAAGAAATTACTTACTCCAGTTTTTACGAGGCTGGTGCTGATGATGACGATGAAGAAAGTGAAGGCTCGTCGTATAACTACTATTACGGATCGGAGGGAGACGGCGGAGTTTGCCTTACCGACAAGTTGAAGTTTGAGTCGACTCCTGAAGAATTCAATTTTAGCGGAATTTCTCCCAAGGGCGACAGGGTTGTCTTTGGTGCTGTTACTGGTTGGGGCGATTTTCCGCACGGTCCGTACTGCATAGCTAGTCTTGATGGAAAATACCAGATGGTTTTGGATGGTACAGATCTTTCTTACGATGATGGTCCATCGATGGCATGGCTTGATGACGGAACTTTCCTATACATCGCAAATTTTATGGCCGATGTTGAAGATTTCGTGCCGACCATTATGGCAATTTATCCCGATAGTACCAAGGCAGTGGAATTGTTTAATGTATCAGAGTTTGTAATGTTGCCGAAGAAGTAATTAAGGCTAACAGTCTAACAGTCTGGCTGTCTAATGTCTAACAGCCTTGCAGTATAGTTTTTCTGTTTGACTGGTCTTCTGCAGGTCATTTCGCCTATTCTGCTTTTCGCCTTCGTGCCTGTTCCGCTGTTTAGCTTTTAGCCTGTTTGCCTGTTCGTCTTTTAGTCTTTGTTCGTGAAATTTATTTGATTCTTTGGCGGTCTCTCGGAAATTTTATCTACCTTTGCCT
Organism: Bacteroidales bacterium; assembly: GCA_045112395.1. Lineage (GTDB taxonomy): Bacteria > Bacteroidota > Bacteroidia > Bacteroidales > ML635J-15 > Bact-19. The sequence continues at coordinate 1,892 of JBGUHW010000001.1, read as the reverse complement.
TCTTGTAATTATTAAGAATAGTTGACGGATGAAGAGAATATTGTTATTGGCGTTCATGTTTGCGTTGGCTTTCTGTTCGTGCAAAGAAAGAGACCCGTTGGAGGGTGTCCCTGCATATATACGTGTCGATGAGGCATTTATTGACATTACAGATCCGGCTCAAGGTTCGGCATTGCATAATATTTCCGATTGCTGGCTGTATGCACAGTCGAAAGAAGGCGAGAAGTTGGATTTGATTGGTATTTTCGAAATTCCTTTTGAGGTTCCAGTTCTTTCGTCTGGTAATGTGCGTGTTGAGATTGAACCGGGAATAAAGACATCGGGACTTGATGCCGACAGGGATGTATATACCATGCTGACAAACTATTATGTTGATACGGTGCTGACGCCCAATTCTACAATGGTGCTTACACCTCATTATTCTTATCGTCCAGGAGTTAATTTCATCTTGGTCGAGAGTTTTGACCAGTTGGGTTCCAAGTTTGAAAAGGCGGATTCCAGTACATACAACTTTTCTGTAACTCAGGAAGGTGCGCTCGAAGGTTATTCAATGAAGATTGAAATCCCGCAAGATGACTATACCGGTCATTTTGAATGCCGAACAGCAAATGTGTATCCTATTTCGGAAAATGGTGTGACATTCCTTGAGATGAGCTATAAGTGCAACGATTACTTTAACTTTGGAATGTTTGGAGTTGTTGAAAGTGCTACGGCAACAACTGGTGTGCGCGAAAATGTAATTACATTGTATCCGACAGATGGTAAGTGGAAACGCATATACATAAATCTGAACTATGCTGTTGCCAATTCCAATTCCAATTGCGGACAGTTCCAGCCTTTTTATACTGCAGTGAGAATTGATACGCTAAGTCCTGTCGGCCAGAATTCAGAAATATATATAGATAACATCAAGTTGTTGCATCTCGAAAATTAAGGCAAGAAATGCGGAAGGCAAGGCAAAATTTGAAGTATATAGTGTTCGACTATCTGGCGGCAGCAGCCACATGGGGACTTTTCTATTGCTATAGAAAGCTTTATGTTGAGCCGTTACGCCTTGGATATTCGATTCCTGTTGACCTTGACTGGAAATTCTATGTGTCGATGGTGGCGATTCCTGTCTTTTGGCTCTTGCTTCATCTTATGAGCGGATACTATCGTACACCGTTCCGCAAGTCGAGGGTTCACGAGCTTGGCACTACGGCGGTTGTTACGTTGATAGGTGTGGTAATCCTGTTCTTCGTTTTCGTACTCGACGACTGGGTTGGAAATTACAAGCAATATTACAGTATGTTCGGACTTCTGCTTTTTATGCAGTTTGCGTTCACATACATTCCGCGCGTAGTTATAACTACGGTCACCAACAATCGCGTTCATACACGTAGGCTTCGCTTCAACACGCTTATGGTTGGAAGCAACGACAAGGCTGTCGAATTGTACCGCGAACTCGAGTCGCAGAAAATATCGTCAGGACTTAATTTCATCGGATTCGTTTACGTTGATGAGCAGGACAGTTACCAAATGGAAAAGTTTGTCCCTAATTTCGGAAGCGTTGACGACATTCGCGAAATAATATCAAAGTACAAGATTGAGGAAATTGTAATAGCAATAGAATCAAAGGAACATTGCAAGATAACGCGTATAATAAACAAACTGTATGGCGTGAATGTTTCTGTGAAGGTTGTCCCCGACATGTACGACATGCTAATTGGCAAGGTGCGTATATCATCTATTATAGGTATGCCGCTTATCCAGATAAACCAGAACATAATGCCTGTTTGGCAGCTCTTTGCAAAAAGGTTTTTCGATATTGTGCTGAGTCTTCTGGCTATGATAGTTCTATCGCCACTATATTTAGTGCTGGCAATTGCTGTTAAGATGAGTTCGCCCGGCCC